>JAMPXO010000191.1 GCA_023701125.1 Vicinamibacteria bacterium
ATCTCGCCGAACAGCTCGGACGCCGGGTTCATCGCCTCGGACAGGCCGTCGGTGAAGAACAGGAAGATGTCGCCCTCGTGCAGCGGCAGCTCGACTTCCTCCAGCACGCGCTCGAACACCTCGCCCTTGTCGAGGCCGAGGCCCAGGCCCGGCGGCGCCACCACCCGCGTCTTTCCCGTCGCCTGCTCGAACACGATCACGGGGTTGTGGCCGGCGCGGGCGAGGCGCACGGTGCGCGTCCGGATGTCGACCATCGCGTAGGTCATCGTGATGAACGAGCGCGGGTCGAGGGTCGAGCACAGGATGCGATTGGCCTCGCCCAGCAGTCGCGCGGGCGACTCGTAGATGCGCGAGAGCGAGAGCACCAGGCCCTTCAGCTCCGCCATGTACAGCGCGGCCGACGTGCCCTTGCCGGAGACGTCGGCGACCAGCACGCCCATCCGCGACTCCGACAGCGGCAGCAGGTCGTAGTAGTCGCCGCCGACCTCGGTCGCCGGCAGGCACAGCGCTGCGATGCGCAGCCCGGACATCTCGACGACGCCCTGCGGCAGCAGGCTCATCTGGATCTGGCGCGCGATCCGCAGCTCCTCCTCCAGCCGCTCCTTCTCCGCGTTCTGCAGCAGCAGGTCCTCGATCCCGGCCGCCATCATGTTGAAGGACGTGGCCAGGTCGCCGAGCTGGTCGCGGCTGCTGAAGCGCACCGGCTGCCGGAAATCGCCCGCGCGCAGGCGCTCGGTGCCGCGGGTCAGCTCGTGCACGCCGAGGGTGATCGTGCGCGCCAGCATCCAGCCAATGATCAGCGCGAAGCCGTACATCACCAGGAAGGCAACTCCGACGATGACCGACACCTGCTGCAGGATGCCGCCGATGTTGCCGAATTGGGGCGCCAGCTTGCGGAACAGCTCCAGTGGCGAATACTGGAACGTGATCGGGTCGGCCATGGCGACGCCCGTCGTCCAGTTCGTGCGCGGAACCGGGGCCACGAAGGGGAACAGTCCGTCGACGGGCTCCTGGATCAGCGTCACGTCGTCCCGCCCGCGGCGCCGAACCTGGACGCCCGAACCCGACTCGTCGCTCTCCACCAGACCGCCCGTCGTCATGATGCGCAGGCCCGTGCGCGCCTCGAGGGCGGCGAAGAATTCCTTGTCGACCGGCACCTCGAGTGCCACGAACAGCCCGGCATCGCCACGGATCGCCCGCACGACGTCGCTCTTCTCGCCGCGGGCGAGCCCCGACCAGGACGGGGCGCGGAACCAGCGCGGCAGCTCGGCGGGCGCCGACCCCTCCGCGGCGACGACCTGGCCGCCGGCCACCAGCGCGAAGCCGACCTGCGGGTGGATCTCCTTGATCGCCGCCAGCCGGGCGCGGACCTTCGCGGCCTTGGGCGGGGAGTCCGGGTTGGCGTCGGCCAGCACTTCCCGCGCGGCGGCGTCCAGCAGTGCCGCCTGGCGCGCCACGTCGGCCTCCACGAGGTAGGAGCCGACGACGCCCGAGGTCAGCATCGCGCCGATGAAGAAGAACAGCGCCAGCAGGCACAGCGGCACGACCGCGATGAACAGGTAGGAGACGATCAGCTTGGTGCGGATCCGCCACATCAGGATGCGCAGCAGCCAGACGAAAGCCGCGGCCATCGCCCACAGCACGAACGCGAACACCACCAGGCCGGCCCCGTGCGCGACCACGTCCGGCAGCGGCACGCCCACCAACCCGACCAGCGACAGGGCCAGCGCACCGAGCAGCAGCCGCCCCGGCCAGCGCTCGAGCAGGAAACGACGCACGCGCCCGGCCAGGGGCGGGCGCGGCGCCGGGGTGGGACCCGGGAGCGTGTAGCGAGCGCGCGACATCGGGGAGCTGATGCTAGCCTTCCGGGGCGATGATTGGCACCCTGCTCCTGCTCGCACAGGTCGCGGCGACTCTGCCCGCCCCGGACCTCACCCTGGCTGGCCTGGTCGTTGGCCGCGGTCGCGGCGCCGCGATCGTGCGCATCGACGGCCGCCAGCGCACGGTCGGCGTCGGCGACGTGGTGCAGGGTTACGCCGTCGTCGAGGTCGACGCCAGGGGCGTCTGGTTCGAGAAGGCCGGGGCGCGGGTCCAGGTCACGCTCGGCCGCTCCGCGGCGCCAGCCCCGCCGCTGCCGCCACCCGCGCCCGTCGCCACGGCCCCGCGCGGCGACGACCCGGCACCGCCGAAGGAATTCGCTCGCGCCGAGCTCGAGAAGCGGCTGGCGGGCGAGCTGCCGCGGCTGCTGGCCGAGACGGCGCTGATGCCCGTCACCGAGGGCGGCCGGATCGTCGGCCTGACCGTGACCCGGATGCCCGAACAGAGCCTGCTCCACGAGATCGGCCTGCGCGCGGGCGACGTGCTGACCGAGGTCAACGGCGTCGCCATCGACGGCCTGCCCGCCCTGCTCTCGCTGTACCCGACGCTGCAGACCGAGAGCCGCTTCAACGCGATCGTCCTGCGCAACGGACGGCTGACGACGATCAGCGCGCTGCTGCACTGAGCCCCTTCAGGGAGATCCACCATGTCCCGCCGCCGTGCCTCGCTCCTGCTGGTCGCCGTGCTGGCGACGGCCTTCGCCCCGCTGCCCGCCGCCGCCTGGGGCTTCACGGGCCACCGCTTCGTCAACCGCCACGCCGTGCGCACGCTGCCGCCCCCGTTGCGCGAGCTGTTCGCGGGCAACGCGGCCTTCCTGCTCGAGCACTCGGTCGACCCCGACCTGTGGCGCGGCGCCGGCGACGACGCCGAGGAGCCCAACCACTTCCTGGACATGGACGCCTGGGGTGGCCAGCCGCCGTTCGCCGACATCCCGCGCGACGAGGCGGCCCACCTCCAGCAGCGCGGCGCCCAGGCCCGCGACAAGGGCCGCGTGCCGTGGCGGGTGGCGGAGGAATACCGCGCGCTGGTGGCGGCGTTCCGCGCGGGCGACCACCGCCAGGTGCTGCGCCATGCGGCGGCGCTCAGCCACTACGTCGCGGATGCCCACGTGCCGTTCCACGCGGTACTCAACTACGACGGCCAGCTCTCGGGCCAGCGCGGCCTGCACTCGCGCTGGGAGAGCCAGCTCGTCGAGCGCTTCGAGGTCCAGCTCGAGGCGGGCGTGGCCCCGGCGCCGGCGCACCGCGTCGACGATCCCGTCGCCTTCACCTTCTCCGTTCTGCTCGACTCGTTCGCGGCCGCCCAGCAGGCCTTCGGCTCCGACCTCGCGGTGCGCGGCGCCGCCGATTTCGTCGAGACCAGCGAGGACGATCGCTACGACGACAGCTTCTACTCGCGCTTCTACGCCCGCGAGGGCGAGCGGCTGCGCGACCGCCTGCAGGCCGCCGCCACGGGCGTCGGCTCGCTGTGGCTGTCGGCGTGGGAGGAGGCCGGCCGCCCGGCCCTCGACGCCGCCTACCGCGAGGCCTACGTGCGCGGCACGACGCGCGGCGCGATCCTCAGCCTCGACGGCGCAGCGCAGTGGATGCTCGACGACGCCATCGCCCGCGGCGTGATGCCCGAGCTGGCGCGGCTGCGCACCGAGGGCGCCTCGGCCCGCAGCATGCTGGCCGCGCTGCCGACCAAGACCGCGGCGGCCCACGCCACGCTGTGGACCGGCGCCTGGACCGATCGCACCGGCATCGCGGGCAACGTGATGCCGCTGGCCGGTGGCAGCCTGCTGGAGTGGAACACCGGCTACTCGTCGATGCACCTGAAGGCCGAGCCGCTGTGGGTCACCGCGGCCCGCCAGGGCCAGCGGGCGACTGTCGTCTCCGCCCCCCAGGTCTACCCGTGGGCGCCGTACCTGAACGAGCGCCGCTTCGGCGGCAACTACGGCCGCAACCTGGCGCTGTTCGACGGCTACGGCGCGATCGAATCGCGCGGCACCGTGCACACCGCGGCCGGTCTCGAGCCGAGGCCGCTCGGTCCGTGGCTCGGCGCGCTGCCCGAGGCCGCGGGCGAGTTGCGCGAGGTCTCGTTCGAGATCGCCGGCCTGCGCGTCGACGGGCTGCTCTTCGACGACCCGAAGGACCCGGCGACCGGCTTCGACACCCTGTACCTCTCTCAGGACCGCGACGCCGCAGGCGGCATCCGCCTCAAGCCGGCGCCGATCAAGGCCGGCGACACCAGCGCGTTCGCCGCGCTGGCGCTGCGCATCGGCGGCGACACGGCGGTCGTCCACTTCCGGCTGTGGGACCTGGCCCCCGATGCCTCGGCGCTGACGCTGTGGAGCAGCAGCGTGCACGTGATCCGCGCCAGCCGGCCCGGCGCCGACGCCGCGGCGCTCGAGGCCACGGGCGGCTTCGTCGGCAACGGCGCCTCGCTGCTCTACGGCCGCGGCGCGCTCGGCCAGCGGCTGTGGGAGGGCGGCGACGGCAGCGCGGAGCGCCGCTACCTGGAGACGGTCGAACTGGTGGCACGGCAGTTCGAGCGCCTGGACACCTTCGCGATCGCCCGCACCGACTGGGACCTGCTGGTCACCTACCTGCCCTACCCCGACGAGTTCTTCCACCTGTGGCTCGGCGTCGTCGACCCCGCCGCGCCGGGTCACGACCCGCGCGCGGCGGCCGCGCTGCGCCCGTTCGTCGACGACGGGCTGCGCATCGTCGACCGCCACGTCGCCAACCTGCGCAAGGCGCTGGGGCCCGAGACCGTGCTCGCCGTCTCCACCGACCACGGGATGTCCGGCGTCTCGCGCGTCGTGCGCCCCAACGTGGCGCTGGCCGCCGCCGGCCTGCTGGCGGTGGATGCCCGGGGCCAGCTCGATCTCGCCGCGACCCGGGCCCACGCCTTCGCCGGCGGCCAGGGCTTCGTGATGCTCAACCGCGCCGCGCGCCCGGGCGGCACCGTGGCCGTCGCGGACGAGGCAAACGTGCGGTCCGAGGTCGTCCGCGTGCTGAAGGCGCTGAAGGACCCGATGGACGGCAAGCCCGTGTTCGAGGCGGTGCTGGAACCGCGCGCCTTCGGCGATCCCAGCTTCGGTGGCGCCGATGCGGGCGACCTGTACCTGGTCCCGCGCGTGGGCTACGAGGTCCACTCGGGCCTGACCGGCGAGGTGGTCGGTGCCTCCAGCCGGGTCGGAACCCACGGCACCGCGCCGGAGCGGGCGAAGAACAAGGGGATGCTGCTGTTCCACGGCCCGGGCGTGAAGCCCGGCGCGGACCTCGGCGAGGTGCGCCAGATCGACGTGGCCCCCACGCTGTGCGCGCTGCTCGGCCTCGAACCGCCGAAGCAGGCCACGGGCCAGTTGCTCGCCGGCGCGCTGGCGCGACCGCTGGCGACGCCGGCCCGCGCGGCCCGTTGACGCTGCGCACGCCCCTGGGCGCGCTGGCCCTCACGGCGATCGCGATCGTCGTCACCGCCGCGGCGGACGAGGCGCGGCCGCGCGCCCGCGACCTCGGGATCGCCCCGGGCGTGTTGCAACCGGGACCGCGCAACACGATCACCGACGTGGCCGGCGTCCGGGTCGGCCACGTCACACTCGTCGCAGGCGACGACGTCCGCACCGGGGTGACGGCCGTCCTGCCCCACGGCGGCAACCTGTTCCAGGACAAGGTGCCCGGCGCCGTCTTCGTCGGCAACGCATTCGGCAAACTGGCCGGCTCCACCCAGGTCGTCGAGCTGGGCACGATCGAGACGCCGATCGTGCTCACCAACACGCTCGCCGTCGGCACCGCCGTCGAGGCGGTGGTCCGCCACACCCTGACCCAGCCGGGCAACGAGGACGTGCGCTCGGTCAATGCGCTGGTCGGCGAGACCAACGACGGCGGCCTCAACGACATCCGGCGCCCGTCCGTGACCCGCGAGCACGTGCTGCAGGCGATCCGCGAGGCCCGCGAGGGCGACGTCGCCGAGGGCGCGGTCGGCGCCGGCACCGGCACCATCGCCTTCGGCTGGAAGGGCGGCATCGGCACCGCCTCGCGGCGACTCGAGGCCCGCTTCGGCGGCTACACGCTGGGTGTGCTCGTGCAGTCCAACTTCGGCGGCGTGCTGGTCGTCGACGGACAGCCGGTCGGCGAGCGCCTGGGGCGCCACCCGTACGCGCCGTCGGCGGCCGCGCGCTCGAGGCCGGGCAGCGAGTCCGCCGACGGCTCCTGCATGATCGTCGTCGCGACCGACGCGCCGTTGACGGCCCGCGACCTGGAGCGGCTGGCCGCCCGCGCGCTGTTCGGCCTCGCCCGCACCGGCTCCTCGTACTCGCACGGCAGCGGCGACTATGCGATCGCGTTCTCGACGGCGCCCGCGCTCCGCGTCCGCCACGGCGAGACCGCCGCGTCTCCGCGCCCGACGCTGCCGGGCGACGCGCTGTCGCCGCTGTTCCAGGCGGCGCTCGAGGCGACCGAGGAGGCGGTGCTCAACTCGCTGCTGCGCGCGACCACGACCACGGGCCGCGGCGGACGCACGATCGAAGCGCTC
>JAMPXO010000058.1 GCA_023701125.1 Vicinamibacteria bacterium
GACGGCGGCCGGCTGGACTCGAGCCTTGTCGCTCGCCGTCTCGGGCGGGCAAGTCTACCACCGGTGTGGTTGAATACCGTCCGTGGCGCGCGATCGGGACAGCCGGCTGGCCTTCTCGACCGACGGCGCCCACCTGCGGCCGGCGCCGCGGGCGGCGGCCCCGACCGTCGCAGCCGGCTCGACTCGGCTGCGACTGGAGCGGCGAACGGGGGACCGGCTGATGACCGTGGTCAGCGGGCTGCCGGGGGACGAAGCGGGCGCCGCCGCGCTGGCGGCGGCCTGCAAGCGGGCGGCCGCCGCGGGCGGCACGTTCAAGAACGGCGTGCTGGAGCTGCAGGGCGACCAGCGCGAGCGCGTGGAGACGGTGTTGCGCGAGCGGGGCATTCCCAGCAAGCGCGCGGGGGGCGACCCCGGGGGCAAGCGATGAAGGAGACGTTCCGCAGCGACCTGCTGGCGGGCAAGACGACGGTCATCACCGGCGGCGGCAGCGGCCTGGGCAAGGCGATGGCCCTGCGCATGGCGGGCCTGGGCGCGAAGATCGGCATCGTCGGCCGTCGGCTGGACAAGCTGCAGGCGACGGTCGACGAGATCACGGCCGCCGGTGGCACCGCGGCCTGCGCGACCGGTGACGTGCGCGACTCGGCCGCGGTCAAGGCCGCGTTCGACGCGGTCGAGGCGAAGCTGGGGCCGGCCAACCAGTTGATCAACAACGCGGCCGGCAACTTCCTGTCCGCCTCGGAGGACCTGTCGGACAACGCCTTCGACTCGGTCGTCAGGATCGTGCTCTACGGCACTTTCAACTGCACCCGCGAGCTGGGCCAGCGCCTGATCGCGCGCGGTGCGCCGGGCGAGGTGCTCTCGATCGTCACCACCTACGTGCACAACGGGTCCGCGTTCGTGCTGCCGTCGGCCGCGGCCAAGGCCGGCGTGGCAGCGATGATGCGTTCCCTGGCCGTCGAGTGGGCCACCTACAACATCCGCCTCAACAGCGTGGCGCCCGGCCCGTTCCCCACCGAGGGCGCGTTCAGCCGCCTGCTGCCCGGCTCGGAGATCGAGAAGCAGGCCAAGCGCCGGGTGCCCTCGCGCCGCTTCGGCGAGCACCACGAGCTGACCTCGCTGGTGGCGTTCCTGATGAGCGACGCGAGCCCCTACCAGACGGGCGACATCGTCACCATCGACGGCGCCGAGGCGCTGTTCTCGGGCCAGCAGTTCGCGGGCTTCGCCCATCTCGACCGCGGCATGGCGAAAGAGATGATGGCCGCGCTCAAGCCCAAGAAGTGAACCCGATCGACGAGCCGCCGGCTCCTCCCCAGGAGCCCGAGCTCGACCTGCGTCGGCATCCGCGCACCGACACCCAGCCGGTGAGCCTGCGGGACTTCTCGCGCTTCACCCGCGGCGAGGCGTGCCCGGCCTGCGGCCACGCCGACACCCGGCCGTCGCACCGCAGCCCGTGGTACGCGACGATGCTGGGGCTGCGCTCGCGGCGCTGTCGGGCCTGCCGGGTGCTGTTCGCCCAGGTGCGGCCGGCCGAGATGGTGGCGACCCTGGTGCTGGCCGGGATGCTGCTGTTCGGGCTGTTCGAGGTGGGCCTGCGCTTCGCGCGCGGGGGCAACCCGGCGGCGCCGGCGGCGAAGAAGGGCGGCGGTCAGTTGCCGCCGCCGGTGATGCGCTGAGCGGGCTGCGCCGGGCTCAGGCCCGGCGCGAGCGCAGCGCCCAGCCGATCAGCTTGTAGAGCACGCGGGCGCCGACGGCGGCGTCCCACTCGTCGCCGTCCGACCCTGGCGCGACCTCGTTGAGGTCGAAGCCGACGATGCGGCGGCCGCTCTCGACCACGCCGCGCAGCAGCAGCCCTGCCTGCGCGAACGACAGCCCGCCCGGCACCGGCGTGCCGGTGTGCGGGCACAACGCCGGGTCGAGGCCGTCGACGTCGAACGAGACGTAGACCTCGCGCGGCAGCTCCGCGACGATGCGGCCGACCAGGTCGCGCCAGGTCTCGCCCGAGTAGAGCGCCTGCTGCAGGTCGGCGTCGAAGTAGGCGCGGATGCGGCCGTGGCTGCCGCGGATCAGCACGTCTTCGTCTTCGCCGAAGTCGCGGATGCCGACCTGGACGAGGCGGGCGACGCCGGTCAGCTCGCGCACGACGTTGTTCATGATCGAGGCGTGCGAGTAGCGGAAGCCCTCGTACGCGTCGCGCAGGTCGGCGTGGGCGTCGACGTGCAGGATGCCGACCCCCGGGTGTCGCTCCGAGACCGCGCGGATCAGCCCGAACGGCGTCGAGTGGTCGCCACCGACCAGGCCGACCAGCTTGCCGCGCTGGAGCCAGGCCACGGCGTCGGCGTGGACACGGGCATTCAGCCGCTCGCCCGCGGCGTCGACCGCCGCGACGGCCGCGCGCAGACCGGGATCGTCACCGGGCCCGCCGCGCGCGATCACCGGCTCCGCCAGTCGCCGCGCCGCGTCGCTCCACGCCCGCACGTCGGCCGGCAGCGGCAGCATCGCGATCCCGGCCTCGTACGGCCGGCCCGTCTCGCGGTCGAACAGGTCGACCTGGCGCGAGGCCGCGAGGATCGCCGCCGGGCCGTCCGCGGTGCCCGTGCGGTACGACACGGTCGCCTCCCACGGCACCGGCAGCAACACGACGCCAGCGTCGTCGGGGCCGTGGGGCAGGCCGAACACGCCGTCGTGTACGGCAGCGCCGGACGGATCGAAAGGCTCCATGACGAGAAGTATACGGGGCCGCTCCGGAGCGCCCGTGACGAGGCCGCGCCGCCGCGCGCTGGCGCTAGCATGGTGGGGTGACCGCCCCCGCTCCGCGCCTCGCTTCGCTCGACGCGTTTCGCGGGGCCACGATCGCGGCCATGATCCTGGTCAACAACCCCGGCAGCTGGAGCGCCATCTACTGGCCGCTCGAGCACGCGAAGTGGCACGGCTGGACGCCGACCGACCTGATCTTCCCGTTCTTCCTGTTCATGGTCGGCATGGGCATCGTGTTCTCCTCGCGCGGCTCGCTGGCGGAGGCGGCGCTGCGGGCCGGCAAGCTGGTCGGGCTCGGGCTGTTCATGGCCGCCTACCCCTTCTTCCAGTTCGCCACGCTGCGCTGGCCCGGGGTGCTGCAGCGGATCGGCCTGTGCTACCTCGCGGCGTGGCTGCTCAAGCGGGCGCTCGGCCCGCGCGGACTGGTCGCGGCCTGCACGATCCTGATCGTCGGCTACTGGGCGCTGCTGAGCGCACTGCCGCTGCCCGGCGGCGCTGCGCCCAACCTGGAGCCGGGCACCAACATGGCGGCCGTGGTCGACCAGCTCTTCCTCGACGGCCACATGTGGAAGCAGACGAAGACGTGGGACCCGGAAGGCCTGACCTCGACGCTGCCGGCGATCGCGACGACGCTGCTGGGCGTGCTGGCGGGGCTGTGGCTGCGGGCCGGCCACGCGGCGCCCCGCACCGCCACCGGCCTGCTCGCTGCGGGCGCCGCGCTGACCCTCGCGGGCGTCGCCTGGGGCGGGTCGTTCCCGGTCAACAAGGGCCTGTGGACGTCGTCCTACGTGCTGCTCAGCGGCGGCCTGGCGGCGGCGGGGTTCGGCGCGTTCTACGTGCTGGCCGACGGCCTCGGCGTGCGCGGCTGGACGAAGCCGTTCGTGGCCTGGGGCCGCAATGCGATCCTCGTCTTCGTGGCGTCGGGCCTGCTGGCCAAGACGCTGGCGCTGATCAAGGTGACCACCGACGACGGCTCGCTGCTGTCGCTGGCCACGCTGCTGCACCGCACGCTGTTCCTGTCGTGGCTGCCGGCGTATCCCGCGTCGCTCGCCTACGCCCTCGCCAACGTGCTCGGCTGGCACCTCGCGCTGGTCGCGCTCGATCGCCGCGGCTGGTACTTCAAGGTATGAAGCGGCGGCGCTTCCTGCTCGGCACCGCGGCCGCCGGTCTCGCCTGCGCGGGGCGCCCGCAGCCGGCGGCGACCGTCGTGCCGCGCGGGCCGATGCTCCACCTCGGCCCCGAGCGCCTCGTCCAGCCCGACCCGCCCGGCCATCACGCCGCCCGGCAGGCACTGTTCGGGCGCCTCAACGCCGACCGCGCGGCCCACGGGGTCGCGCCCCTGGCCTGGGAGCCAAGGGCGGCGCGGGTCGGCGACCGCTTCTGTCTCGACTCCGCGCTCGGCGCGAGCCTCGGCCACTGGGACCCGATGGGCCGCGCGCCGTACGTGCGCTGGGCCGAGGCCGGCGGCGTCGACTACCACGCGGAGAACGTCGGCGCCTACTCGATCTCCAGCGGCCGGCTGCTGGCGCCGCTGCTGGAGCTGGCGCTCGAGAGCCACGAGGCGATGATGGCGGAGCGGCCGCCGGACGACGGCCACCGACGCACCATCCTCGACCCGACCCTGACCCACGTCGGCATCGGCCTCGCCGCCGCCGGCGGCCAGGTGCGGATGGCACAGGAGTTCACCCGCGTCGGCTTCGAGTGGATCGAGGTGCCGGCGGCGCCGGTGCGCGCGGGGGAACTGGTCCACTTCGCCGCGCGCCCGAAGGCCGGCCGCGAGATCGGGCTGGTGGAGGTCCGCTTCGAGCCACCGGCCGTGCCGCTGCGCCCGGGCGACCCGCGGCTCGGCGCGTCCTACGGCTTCCCGCCGGTGGCGCGGGCGCTGTGGCCGCGCACGCCGGGCGGCGTGCGCTACGTCGACGGCACCAACGGCGACTTCGCCGTGCGCGCCGACGGCTCGTTCGAGGTCGCCTTCTTCGCCGACCGCGGGCCCGGCCACTACTTCGTCTTCTGCTACCTGCGCGAGGCCCAGGGCGAGATGAGCTCCCACACCGCCGCGGGGATCGCCGCGCTAGCATGACGGCCGATGACCCTCACCCCCCCGGTCGCGAAGCGGATCCCCAGAACCGACGTCTACCACGGCGAGACGCGCGTCGACGACTACTTCTGGCTGCGCGACAAGTCGAACCCGGACGTCGCCGCCTACCTCGAGGCCGAGAACGCCTGGGCCGACGCGGTGATGGCGCCGACTCGCGGGCTGCAGGAGAAGCTGTACGCGGAGATGCTCGGCCGCATCCAGGAGACCGACCTGTCCGTGCCGTACCGCGAGGGCGGCTTCTTCTACTACTCGCGCACGGAGCAGGGGAAGCAATACCCGATCCTGTGCCGCAAAGCGGGCACCCTGGATGGTGCGGAACAGGTCACGCTCGATCTCAACGCGCTGGCCGACGGCAAGAAGTTCATGGCGCTCGGCGCCTTCGCCCCGTCCGACGACGGTCGCCTGCTCGCCTACTCGACCGACGACACGGGCTTCCGCCAGTACCTGCTGCAGATCAAGGACCTCGCGACCGGCGAGACGCTGCCCGACCGGGTCGACAAGGCGGTGTCGGTGGCGTGGGCCGCCGATGGCCGGACCCTCTTCTACACCGTGGAGGACGAGGCCAAGCGCAGCTACCGCGTGTATCGCCACGTCGTCGGCGACACGGGCGAGGACGTCCTCGTCCACGAGGAGCCGGACGAGCGCTTCGGGGTCTACGTCGGGCGCTCGCGCAGCGGCGCCTGCGTGTTCATGGCCTCGGCATCGCACACGACGTCCGAGGTGCGCTTCCTGAAGGCGGACACGCCCGCGGGCGAGTGGACGCTGATCGCGGCGCGCGAGCAGGACCACGAGTACGACGTGGAGCACCACGGCGACCGCTTCTACATCCGCACCAACGACCGCGGCCGCACCTTCCGCCTGGTCTCGACGCCGGTGTCGTCCCCCGGCCGCGAGCACTGGCAGGAAGAGGTCCCCGGTCGCCCCGACGTGATGGTCGAAGGCGTCGACTGCTTCGCCCGGCACCTCGTGCTGCAGGAGCGCGAGGCCGGCCTGCCGCAACTGCGGGTGATCGAGCTCGCGACCGGCGCGGCCCACCGGGTCGAGATGCCGGAGCCGGTGTACGACGCCTTCCCCGTGAACAATCGGGTGTTCGACACGGCGGTGCTGCGCTTCTCCTACCAGTCGCTGGTCACGCCGGCCTCGGTCTTCGACTACGACATGACGTCGCGGGTGCGGACGCTGCGCAAGCAGCAACCGGTGCTGGGCGGCTACGACGCCGCGCGCTACGTCAGCGAGCGCCTGTTCGCCACCGCCGGCGACGGCACCCGGGTGCCGATCTCGCTGGTCCGCCGCCGTGACCTGCCGCGCGACGGCAGCGCCCGCGGCTACCTCTATGGCTACGGCTCGTACGGGATTTCGATCCCGATCGCGTTCAGCTCCAACCGGCTGTCGCTGCTCGACCGCGGCTTCGCCTTCGCGATCGCCCACATCCGCGGCGGCGGCGACCTCGGCAAGCCATGGCACGACGCCGGGCGGATGCAGAAGAAGCGGAACACCTTCACCGACTTCATCGCCTGCGCGGAGCACCTGATCGCGGAGAAGTACACCTCCGCCGACCGGCTGGCGATCGAGGGCGGCTCGGCCGGCGGGCTGCTGATGGGCGCGGTGTGCAACCTGCGGCCGGAGCTGTTCCGGGTGGTGGTCAGCAAGGTGCCGTTCGTCGACGTGATCAACACGATGATGGACGCCTCGCTGCCGCTGACCGCCGGCGAGTGGGAGGAGTGGGGCGACCCGCGGCAGGACGCCGACTACCGGCACATGAAGTCGTACTGCCCGTACACGAACCTGCGCGCGCAGGCGTACCCGACGATGCTCGTCAAGACGTCGTTCAACGACTCGCAGGTGATGTACTGGGAGCCGGCCAAGTACGTGGCGAAGCTGCGGACGCTGAAGACGGACGACAACCCCCTGCTGTTCAAGACCAACATGGCGGCCGGCCACGGCGGCGCCTCGGGCCGCTACGACGCCCTGCGCGAGGCGGCGTTCGACTACGCCTTCGTGCTGTCGCAGCTCGGGATCACGGAGTAGGCAAGAAGAGATGAAGACGCTCGAGAGCTATCTGTGCGGCCGTTTCGTCGCCGGCGCCGGCCCTGGCGAGGTGATCGTCAACCCCGCCACCGAGGAGCCGCTGGCCCGCGTCAGCGCCGACAGCCTGGACCGCGGCGCGGCCCTGCGCTTCGCCCGCGAGCAGGGCGGACCGGCGTTGCGGGCGCTGAGCTTCGCCCAGCGCGGCGCGCTGCTGAAGGCCGCCTGCGACGCGATCGTCGCCCACCGCAACGAGCTGCTCGACCTGGCGGTCGCCAACGGCGGCAACACCCGCGGGGACGCCAAGTTCGACATCGACGGCGCCACCTTCACGCTCACCGCCTACGCGGAACTGGGCGCGGCACTGGGCGACGTGAAGGTGCTCGCGGACGGCGACAGCATCGCGCTGGCGCGCTCGCCGCGTTTCGCGGGCCAGCACCTGCGGGTGCCGCGCCACGGTGTCGCCGTCCACGTCAACGCCTTCAACTTCCCCGCCTGGGGCCTGGCCGAGAAGGCCGCCTGCGCGCTGCTCGCCGGCATGCCCGTGGTCAGCAAGCCGGCCAGCTCGTCGGCGCTGGTCGCCCATCGGATCGTCGAGATCCTGGTCGAGAAGGCCGGGCTGCCGGCGGGCGCGCTGCAGCTCCTGTGCGGCGGCGCAGGCGACCTGCTCGAGCACCTCGGGCCGCAGGACGTCGTCGCCTTCACCGGCTCGGCCGAGACCGGCATGAAGATCCGGCGCATGGACGCGGTGATCCGCCACTCGGTGCGCGTCAACGTCGAGGCCGACTCGCTCAACGCCGCCGTGCTCGGCCCCGACGTGGAGCCGGGCTCGGACAGCTGGGACCTGTTCGTCAAGGACGTGCTGCGCGACATGACGCAGAAGGCCGGCCAGAAGTGCACGGCGATCCGCCGCGTGCTGGTGCCACTGCCGCTGGTCGACCGCGTGCGCGAGGAGCTGTGCGACCGGCTCGCCGGCATCGTCATCGGCGACCCGGCCCGCGACGGCGTGCGGATGGGTCCGGTGGCGACCGCGCAGCAGCACAAGGACGTGCGCGAGGGCATCGACGCGCTGACCCGCGACGGCCGCCTCGTCTACGGGGTGGCGGACCTGAAGCCCGTCGGCGTGCCCGCGGGCAAGGGCTACTTCGTCGGCCCGGTGCTGATCGAGCTGGAACACGGCGCGGAGGGCCGCACCGTGCACAGCCGCGAGGTGTTCGGGCCCTGCTCCACGCTCGTGCCGTACGCGGGCACGGCGGCCGAGGCCAGCGAGCTGGTGGCCCGCGGCCAGGGCGGGCTGGTCACCTCCGTGTATTCGGACGACACGGCGTTCGTGCACGAGGCCGTGCTCGGCCTCGCGCCGTACCACGGCCGGCTGTTCCTCGGCAGCGCCAAGATCGCCGAGCAGTCGCCGGGCCCGGGCACCGTGCTGCCGCTGCTGGTCCACGGCGGCCCCGGCCGCGCCGGCGGCGGCGAGGAGCTGGGCGGTGCGCGCGGCCTCGAGTTCTACACCCAGCGCGTCGCGCTGGAGGGCTCGCGGCCGGTCCTCGATCGCATCGCCTCGCGCAGCGGCGCGTGAAGGTCGCGGCGGCCGCGGCGGCGGCCCGCGTCAAGGACCTGGACGGCGGCGAGACGGCACTCGGCGAGTTGTGGCGCGAGCGAACCGTCGTGCTGGTCTTCCTGCGCCACTTCGGCTGAATGTTCTGCCGCGAGCAGGCGGTGCAGTTGCACCGCGAGCGCGACGCCATCCACAAGAAGAAGGCGGAGCTGGTCTTCGTCGGCAACGGCAATCGTCACTTCGCCGCGGGATTCAAGGACCAGTTCGGGATCGAGGCCCCGCTGTACGTGGACCCGAAGCTCGACAGCTATCGCGCACTCGAGTTGCGCCGCCCGTTGCTCGGCCTGCTCGATCCGCGGGTGTGGACGGCGGGCGCGCGCGCGCTCCGCGGCGGGGCGCGGCAGGGCACGACCCAGGGCGACGTGTTCCAGCTCGGGGGCGTGCTGGTGGTGCGCCAGGGAGGCGAGATCGCCTACCGCTACGCGAGCCAGACCGCGGGCGACCACCCGCCGGTGGCGGAGGTCCTCGCGGCGCTCTGAGCGCGGGCGCGAAAAACGGGCCGGACGGAGCGCGGAGGTCGTTTGGAGGACTTCCGCCCGCACCCCGCCCGGCCGTTCCTACTTCTGGACGCGCACGCTCGACGCCCGCACTGCCGCCGTCGTGGCGGAGCACGCCGTCAAACTTCCCTTGACGTGGACTCGGGCGCCGGCGACGACGCTCGCCTGGCACTGCGCGGGCGTCGGCGCATTGGGCCCGCCGGCCGGCGAGCACTCGAAGCTCGCGCTGGCGGCGTCGACCGGCACCGGGCTGCGCGCGCGGTTGCCCTCGACGCGCAGGACGAACGCGGTCGGGGAGCCGCTGACCACCGAGCCTTGCAGCTCGATGCGCTCGCCGACGCGACCGCCGGAGATCGCGCAGTCGGGATCGCCTTCGCCGTCCCCGTCTTCTTCTTCGTCTTGCAGCTTGATCTCGTGCGCCAGCACCGGCTGCCCGCCGGCCTCGGCCGTGAGCCACACGCCCTTGACGTGGACGCGGCGGCCGACCGCGACCTCGGCGGCCGTGCGCGCGCGGTTGCCCTCGCGGATCGCGGTCACGCCGGGGCGGGCGACCACGGTGTGGCCCGCGATCGTGAAGCGGCTGTCGGCGGCGAGGTCGACGACCAGCACGGCCTCGACCAGGCCTTCCAGCTCGACGTCGCCGTGGCCGATGCCGTTGCGGCGTTCCTCCAGCAACACGACGCCAGCGGTCGACAGGGCGACGGTCAGCGACAGTTCCTGGTTGGGGGCGAGGCCCGTGAAGGGCAGGCTGCCGACCTCGCTCCCGGCCAGCAGGAAGACGAGGGTGAAGGAGCCGCCGGGCAGACCGCGCAAGGTGAAGGAGCCGTCCGCGGCGACGGGCACCGACACCGCGGGGTTCTCCCGCAGCGAGACGACCAGGCCTTCGGGGACGGACGCAGCGCCGACCTCGGCGCTGGCCGCGCTGCCGGTCGCACCGACGACCCGGCCCACGACGGTGACGCCCGAGGCCACCGGGGCGGCCGGGCTCGGCGACGCGGGCGAGCCGCCGCACGCGGTCAGCAGGAACACCGCGGCGACCACCAGCGCCGCGAGTGACGAACGGGGGGAGAGACGGGGCATCATGGCCTCCTTCGGACACGGCGAGGCCTTTCGGGCGCGACAGCCCCCGTGATCGCAGGAGGCCAGGCGTGCGCGAGAGGGCTCGCTGGACAGTACGACTCCAAAGGCCCTCCACGACGTGGCGCCACCCATCAAGCTACGCCACGGCGGGCGTGGCGGCCATGAGGCCGATCACACCACGGACGTGATCTCCATCACGCTCGACCCGGGGCCTGGTCCGTGGGCGGAGGCCAGCGGCCCGGCTAGCGCGGGCGCAGGACCAGGCGGCCCGCCTCGGCCTTCGCGATGTCGGCGCGGTCCATCAGCAGCGGGTGGTACTCGCCGCGCAGCCACAACGGGAACAGGTCGTCGTAGTGCGGCGACGTCGGAATGCCCGACTGGCCGGCCGGGATCACGCCGTGCGCACGCGCGACGTCGCCCATGTCGGTGAGCTGGCGCATCGACGGGCCGTGGGCGACGGCGAACGAGCCCTCCCGGTACTCCGCCTTGGCGACGGTGTGGGTGGCGCCGGGCAGCGCGACCGGCCCCCGGTTGAAGTACGCGGCGAGCGGCGCGCCGCCAGCCGCCAGCGGGTGGGTCAGGGTGAGGGTGTGGACGCGGCCCCAGGTCCAGCTCGCGGGCGCCCCGCCGAGGTCGACGGACAGCTCGGCCACGGCGCGCGCGAGCGCGGCCCGCATCACCGCGGCCTCGTCCTCCACGACCTCCCGGGTGTCGATGCGGTCGAGCCAGTGGCGGGCCCCGTCGTCGAGTACCGCCCGCAGCATCAGCGACGAGACGTTGGCCCGCGCCCGATACCGCTTCGCCAGCTCCGGCCCCAGCTCGTCCTCGAACACCTCGTAGAACAGCCGGCGGTAGAACGTCGCGAACACCGTGGCCGCGGCCGAGTCGACGCGCATCCGGCCGTCGAAGCCCCGAAGCAGCTCGAGCGCGCGCGCGACCCGCGGGTCGCCCGGCGGCTGTTCTGAAAAGGCGGCGACGATCCGCGGCGTCCACGCCCGCGCGGTCACCCAAAGGTCGTCGACGTGCAGGCCGCGCAGGTCGTCGAGGTCGAGCTTCGGCTTGCCGCCCAGCACCTCGTTGATGCGCACGAAGCGGTCGAACGGTTCCCACTGCGAGGAGATGTAGTACTTGGCGGGCGGTGCGACGGTCGGGCTGTTGGCCGAGGCCACGTAGCCCTGGGCCGGGTCGAAGACGCTGGGGTTGTCCGCGAACGGCCAGAAGCCGTCCCAGTCCTCGCTGCCGTCGCCGCGGCGGATGCGGGTGCCCTCCTGCGGACCCAGGAAACGCGGGAGCGCCCCGGCGGTCTGCATCCCGATGTGGCCTGCGCGGTCGGCGTAGACGACGTTCTGCGCCAGCGCGCCGAAGCGCGAGAGGGCGTCGCGGAAGCCGTCCCAGTCGCGGGCGCGGTTCAGCAGGTAGAAGCCCTCGGCCTCGTTGGCGTGGGTCGCCGCGTCCATCACCCACTGGAAGCTCAGGCCGGCCGGCGAGCCCGGCAACAGATCGCTGACCAGCGGCCCGTGCGGCGTGCGGCGCACCGTCAGCTTCACGTCGGCGCCGCCGCGGACCCGGATCGTCTCGTGGCGCTCCTCGATCGGCACCCAGGCCCCGCGGTGGCGCACGTGGCCGGGCTGGCCGGCCGACAGCTCCTCGACGAAGAAGTCGCCGGCGTCCTGCATCAGGTTGGTGAAGCCCCACCCGACGTCGCGGTTGTGGCCGATGGCGACGAACGGCAGGCCGGGAATGGTCACCCCGATCACGTCCAGCTCGCCGCCCTGCAGGTGGGCCTGGTACCAGATGCCCGGCAGCCCGTGCGACAGGTGCGGGTCGTTGGCGAGCAGGGCGTGGCCGCTGGCCGAGCGGCCGGGGGCGATCGCCCAGTTGTTGGAGGCGCGCGGCTCGCCGACCAGGCCGAGCAGCTCGTCGGCCTCGCGCGACAGCGCGAACAGCGTCGGCCGCAGCGCGTTCAGTGCTCGGTCCGTGCTCGCGAGCCGCGCCGCGGAGGCCCCAGGGGTCGGCGCCGGCGCTGGAAATGTCGACGGGCGGGCACCCCAGTTGTAGGGGAACAGCTCGGCCGTGCGTTGCGGGCCGAGGCGAGCGACGGTGTCTTCGTAGAGCGGGTCGAAGTGCCACGAAATCTGCAGCGACCACGCCATGTAGCCGACGATGCCGAGGAAGTCGTCCGCCGCGAACAGCTCGGGCTTGTGGCCGAGCAGCGCGAACTCGGGCGGCAGCCGGCCGCCGATCTCGCGCTGCGCGGCGTTGGCGCCGCGGGCGTAGGCCTCGAACGCGGCCCGCACCTCGGGACGCGCCCGCGCGAGCTGGCGCTGGCCGAGCCCGTGCAGGTCGAGGGTGCGGAACATTCGGTCGACCTCCACGGCCCGGGCGCCGAACAACTCGGCCAGCCGGCCCTGGGTCACCAGCCGCAGCGTCTCCATCTGGAACAGCCGGTCCTGGACGTGGGCGTAGCCGAGGCCGAAGGCGGTGCCGTCCGCGTCGGCCGCGAACACGTGCGGCACGCCCCAGCGGTCGCGCACGACCTCGACCGGCGCCGCCAGGCCGTCCACGCGGCGGTCGGCGTCGCGCTCGGGCAGCGCCCGCCGCGTGAAGTGGAGCAAGGCCGCAGCGGCCAGCGCGAGCACGACGAGCACGGCGAACACGAAGCGATCGAAACGGCGCATCACGCCTCCCTTGGGGGTCGGCGATTGTAGAACGCGACCGCCTCGGCGCCGTCACCCGCGGTGGCGCTAGGATCAGACCGATGCCGCGGCACCCGCTTGCCTGAACCCCGTCCGTCACCGCGCGGCGTGATGCTCGCCGTACTGCTCGCACTCGGGCTGCTGGCCGCCTGCGGCGGCGTGCGCGACGCGTTCGGGCTCGATCCCGTCGCGGCGCAGGCCGCGGCCGACGACCTGCTCGCGGCGCTGGCCGCCCGCTTCGGTCCCACCGAGGGCTCGCAGGAGCACGCCGCGGCGCGCGACCTGCTGCTGAAGCATTCCTTCTCGCCCAGCGCGCTGCTCGACGCGCCGCTCTGGAGCGAGCGGAGCGGCCCGCGCCGCAGCGTCGGCTTCGTGGGTTCGCCCGCGGCCGGTCACTACCACTTCGGCGTCGCCGCCCAGCCGCCCCGGCTCGCGGCGGTCGGCAGCTCGCGCACGGTGCTGTCGCTGTTCGACGTGGGTGAAGGCGGGTTCGTGTGGGAGCGGCGGGACGAGCTGGCCACGGGCCACTTCGGCGGCGAGGCAGCCAGTGCTGGCTGGAGCGCACTGCTGCGCGCGCTGGAGCTGCCGGCGGCGCGCGGCGAGGATGCCTCGCTGCGGCTGCGCCGCGAGTTGCCGCGCACGACGCGAGCCCTCGGGCGTGCGCTCGGCCTGAGCGCGCTGGACGTCCGCCGTGACGGCGACACCACGGTCGTGGCGCTGGCCCTGGAGCTGGTGCCGTCGGCGCTGCAGGCGACCCACCCGCGCTACGCGCGCTTCCTCGCCACCTACGTGACGCCGATGCAGGCGTGGCTGCGGGCGGAGGACGCGACAGGCCGGCCGCTGCTCACGGCCGAGGGTGGCCGGATGCGGCTCACGGTCCGCTTTCGCGTGCGCGACGGGCGACTGGTGACGCTGACGGCTCCGCATCTCGCTGCGGACGGGCGCTTCGCGCTGAGGATGGGCTTCAGCACCAGGAGCTCGATGTTCCGGGTGGGGCTCGACGAACTGCACGCGCAGGGCGAGGCGATCGACGGGCCCGCGGCCGGGGTCGCGCTGACGTTCCGCGAGGAGCCACGCTGGCGGTTGCCGTTCGTGGTCAAGCCGTTCCTGCGCTCCCCGCTGCGCCGTCCTTTCGAAGGCGAAGGCAGCCGCGTCGCCTTCGCCTTCGCGGCGCTGGGCGAAGGTCGCCACTCCGTGTCCCGCGCCTACCGTTTCGCAGTGAAGGAGAACTGGATCACGCGCTGGATGGGCAGCATGGCCTCGGGCACGGTCCAGGACTTCCGCAACGGCGCGGAGGCCGAGGCCGACGCGTTCACCCGCGACACCATGCTCGCCCTGCGCGACGACCTGCGCGCGCTGCGCTGAACCGTCAGCCGCGGGTGAGGCCAGCTTCCGAGCGCGCCGCCCACGCGACGTGGACGACGGTGAGCGCGAGGCCGCCGACGGCGCCCAGCCCGACGGCGATCGGGATCTGCGGGTCGGGACCGAACAGCGCCCGGGCCGGCATCAGCCACGGGTAGTACACGCCGGCCTTCCAGCTGGTCGCGAACAGCGCCACGAACGTGCCGACGACGCCGGTGCCCAGCGGCACGGAGATGGTGGCGAAGCGGAAGCTGACGGCGCACTGGATGGCGGTCAGCAGCAGCGCGGCCGCGAACACGCGCAGCGAGCGGCTGGCGAGCTCGAGCAGCGGCACGTCCTCGGGCAACGTGATGCTGGCGTCCAACAGGTCGGCGACGAACGCCCCGAGCAGGCTGAAGGCGAACAGCAGCAGCGTCGACAGCGCGAGCAGCGCCAGCACGACGGCGTGCTTGGCGGCCAGCACGGAGGTGCGCGGCAGCGGCCAGGTGAAGAGCCGCAGCCAGCCGCCGCTGGCGTGCTCGGCGTGAAAGACGAGCGCCGCCGCCAGCGCGACGTACAAGGGCTGCATGAACAGCGCCCACATCGCCAGCACGTTGTTGCCGAAGGCCAGCCACAGGTCGATGTCGACGTCGAAGCCACGGCGGTTGTTGAGCCAGATCAGCACCTGCAACAACACGACCATGGCCGGCGCCACGACCGCCATCGCCAGCGCGAGGGTGCGTCGCAGCTTCATCCGCTCCGCCTGGAACGCCGCCCGGAAGCCGCTCATCGCCCCACCTCGCCGGCGTCCGCCATCAGGCGCAGGTAGATGTCCTCGAGACTGGGCGTCGACAGCCGCAGCTCGTGCACGGCCAGCCCGGCGTGCACGAGCCGCGCGTTGAGGCGGGCGGCCTCGTCGACGCTGGTGACGGCGAGGCGCAGGCTGCCGTCCTCCGCCCGGGTGACGGCGTGGCCCTCGGCGTGCAGCACCTCCGCCGCGCGGGCCGGGTCGTCGGCGGTGATGCGCAGACCGCCGGGGTGTGCGCGTCGCAGCTCGTCGAGCGTGCCCTGGTAACGCAGCCGCCCGTCGCGGATCACGGCCAGGCGGCTGACGGTCTGCTCCAGCTCGGCCAGGATGTGACTGGACAGGAACACGGTCACGCCGCGCTGCGCGGCCAGCCGCCACAGCAGCGTGCGCAGGTCGACGATGCCGGCGGGGTCGAGGCCGTTGGCGGGTTCGTCGAGCACCAGCAGTTCGGGTTCGTGGAGCAGCGCCATCGCCAGCCCCAGCCGCTGTCGCATGCCGAGCGACAGGTGGCGCACGCGCCGCCCGGCCACCGGGCCGAGACCGGTTTCGTCGAGGGCTGCGGCGACGCGGTGGCGGGCCACCCCGAAGGCGACACGCTGGATGTCGAGGTTCTCCTCCGCGGTCAGGTGGCCGTAGAGCGCCGGGGTCTCCACCAGCGTGCCGACCCGCCGCAGCACGCCCGGGCGGTCGTCGGCCAGCGCACGGCCGAGCACGCGCACGCTGCCGGCGGCAGGGGTCAGCAGCCCGAGCAGCAGCTTGATGGTCGTGGTCTTGCCGGCCCCGTTGGGGCCGACGAAGCCGAACACCTCGCCGCGGCCGACCCGCAGGTCGAGGCGGCACACCGCCTCCCGGTCGCCGTAGCGATAGGTGAGCCCGATGGTCTCGAGCGCTGGCTCCAACGTCAGTCCTCCCTCTCGGTGCTGGGCTCCACGCGGCGGACGAACAGCAGGCCGTCGACCAGCCGCGGCCACGGGGCGAGCATCGGCACGTAACCCATCGGCCGCGCCGACAGGGGCCAGGCGAAGCGCTCGGCCGCTCCCGGCGCGCGCAGGTCGAGCAGCCGCGCGTCGCCGCCGAGTGCCCCCAGAGCGCGCTCGAGGCTGCCGCGCCGGGGTCGCGCCAGGTCCCAGGCGCCCTGGCGCCAGGTGCCGACCCGACCCTCGCCGCCGACCAGCGCCAGCACGTAGGCCTCGGCGCCGAGGCGCTCGTGGAGGTGGTGGCCCATCGGCACCATGCCGGGGTCGGGGAACGGCGGCGTGATCGCCTGCCGGTTGCGGATCGCGTGCGACGTCGCGGCCCACACGATCACCCGCCGGCCGGAGTAGCGGTGCGCGAGCAGCCACAGCAGGTTGTCGGCCATCTGCGCGTCGCGCACGTTCATCACGGCGGGCACGGGTTTCTCGAAGTCGGCGTGGCCCCAGAAGAAGGCGTTGCGCTCGGTGCTGCGCACGACCTGGGCGAGGAACGCCGCCTCCTCGCCGCCGCGCGCGTCGAGCTCCGCGGCGACGGCGGCGGAGCGGGCGGCGAACTCCCCCCGCGTCGCCGCGTCCGCCTTGCGCCAGCGCGAAGCCGACTCGAGCAGGCGGCGCAGCGCGGCGAACCAGGCCGGGTGCGCAGCGGCCCGGTCGCCCAGCGCCCGCGTGATCTCGGCGGGCAGCTCGGTGGAGAGCGAGCCGGTGAGCTGGGCGTCGAAGCCGGTCAGCTCCAGCGGCCGGGCGCTGGCGCGGGTCGCTTCGAGGTAGTCGACGAGCGGCTGGAACTGGGCGCTGCGCCCCCACACGTCGAACACCGCGGCGTCGATCATCTCGCGCGCGGGGCGACCGGCGAGGATCGCGTCGCCGGCGCGCTCGCAGGAGTGGAGGCCGCTCTCCAGCGCCAGCACGTCGAAGCCGTGGCGCTGGTGGAGGTACTCGATCAGCCGCGTCTTGGCCAGGAACAGGCTGCCGTCGCCGTGGGTCGGCTCGCCGAGCAGCACGACCCGCACGCCCGTCAGCGAGCGGGACAGTGGCTCGAGATCCCTGAAGTCCCGGTCCGCGGGGTCGATGCTGCGGACTTCGAAAGAGACGTCCGCGAGCTGGAGTGCCAGCGCGTCCCGCTCGTCGGGACGCGGTCCACAGGCCAGGCCCAGGGCCAGCCCAGCGACGACCGCTGCCGGCCGCCAGTGCAAACGGAACTCCTCCGCCCCCAATCCCCCCGGGGAGGATACGGAGCCGGGCGCCGGGATGTTCTCCGCCCGTCGAACAAAAAAAACGGGGCGCGCCTGCTGGCGAGGCAGGAGCGCCCCGGAATGAATGAACGATGACCGGCCCCTAGTGCTTGCCGGGCTCCATCGGTACGCCCTTGCGGGTGGACAGGATGTAGGCCTCCATCGCCCGCATCATCGGATCGTTCTCGGCCAGCGGCTTGCCCTTGCCGGGGTTCTCGATGCACCAGTTGATCATGTCGCGCAGCAGCGCGACCTTCTTCAACTGGCTCTGGTACTTCGGATAAGTCTCCGGGTGGGTGTTGGCGCCGTCGGGATGGCACATGTCGCAGGAGATGCCGATCGTGCCGCCCCACGCCGTCGAGTGGTACAGCTTGTAGCCCTCGTCGATCCACTTCTTCTCCTCGCGCGCCCACAACATCTTGTCGCGCGCGGAGAACTTGGTCGGCTGATCGGCGACCGGCGACGCGGCCTGCGCCGCCGCGGCCGCCGCGAGGGCCGCCTCGGGACTGGTAGAGGCGATGCGGACGAGCGCCTGGTCGCGCTCGTCGCTCCAGGCCACCCACGCCTCCTCCCCCTTCGTCTGGCGCCAGATCTGCATCATCTGGTCGGCCGTCTGCTGGGCGCGTTCGCGAGGCAGCGCCTCGCCGGGCTTCAGGCCCTCGATCGTCATCGTGCTGGTGCCGTCGCACAACGAGACCTCGACCGCCCCCGCCTTGCCCGTGCCGTCGCTGCGCAGCGGCAGCGCCAGCGCCATCAGGCAGAGGGGCGCCGCGAGGCCCAGGATCGTCCGCCGCGTGGTGATTCGCATCGCTCCCTCCCTAGTAGTTGACGTCCGACTCGCGCGGCAGCAGGTCGACGGTGCCGTCGGAGTCGAGATACGCCGCGCTGACCCGGATCGGGTTGCGGCTCCAGAAGTTGAAGTTCTTGTTGACGCGCCCGCCGCCCAGCACGTCGATGTGGCCGTCGCCGCAGCCGTCGAACTCGTCGAACGGATCGGCCCGGTTCATGCGCACGGTCAGCTTCGGCAGGCCCTGCGGCGCGTAGGGCCAGGGCCACGCGGTCGACAGCATGCCGTGGAAGTGGATGTTGCCAATCTTGTTGCTGAGCATCTGGTGGGTGTGGCCGTGGATCACGGTGGCACTCTTGAACGGCGCGAGCAGCGCCTGCACCTGCTCCGCGTCGTCGGTCCAGAAGTTCCAGGGCTTGTACATCTTGTACAGCGGCGAGTGGGAGAAGACGATGACCGGGGTCTCGGGCTTGACCTTGGCCAGGTCGCCCCGCAGCCAGTCGCGCTGGGCGTCACCGACCGTGAACGGACGACCGTTGGGATTGTCGAGCTGGGCCATCGCCAGCATCCGCTCTTCCGGCGTCATCTTCGGAGCGGTCCAGTAGTCCTCGACGATTACCGAGTTCAGCACCACGAAGTGCACGCCCTTGTGGTCGAACGAGTAGGTGTCCTTGCCGAAGTGCTTGCGCCAGCCCTCGCCCATGTCGAGGTACCAGTCGTGCTCGCCCACCATCATCTTCACGGGGGCCTTGACCGCCTTCAGGATCTCGGCGCCCTCGGCCAGCTCGCCGGGCTTGCCGAGCTGGGCCAGGTCGCCGCCGAACAGCACGAAGTCGGGCTGCGGGGTCATCGCGTTGACGTCGTCGATCGCCTTCAGGATCGAGCGGATGAAGCGCTCGTTCAGCTTCTTCTCGTACAGGTGGGCGTCCGAGATGTAGGCGAACGTGAAGCTCTTTTCCGGGGCCGCCGCGTTCGCGACCTCGACGGGCTGGAACGAGTGGTTGTTGAGCTTGCCGGTCGCGGCGACGCCTGCCGCGGCCATCGTGGCCGCCTTCAGGAAGTCGCGGCGATCCAGCTTCAGGATCTTGGCGAAGTACGCGTCGCGCTCGTCGAGATACCGCAGAAAGCGGTCCTTCATCGCTTTGCCTCCTTGCGATTCGGGTCCAGGAGCGCCGCACGCGTGGGCGACCCGTCACCTTCGCCGGTCAAACTTTCCATGAACGCCACCAGGTCCAGCATTTCCTGCTCCGTCAGCTTCAGCGGCACGATGCCGCCGTCGAGGTTCGGGTTCGGCTCGCCGCCGCGGTCGTAGAACTTGACCACGTCGAGCAGCGTCTTCTCGCTGCCGTCGTGCATGTACGGCGCGGACAAGGCGATGTCGCGCAGGCCCGACGTCTTGAACGAGCCGATGTCCTTCGGCTGCTTGGTCGAGACGAAGCGGCCGAGCTCGCTGAAGTCGGGGTGCTTGGCCAGCTTGTCCGGGTCGCCCGCCGACTGCGCCTCACGGGCGAGCGCGCCGAAGTCGCGGCCCTTGGCGGCCACGCCGATGTTGTGGAACTTGTTGTCGCTGAAGTTCGGGGTCGCGTCGCCGAACGGGTGGCAGGTGTTGCAGCGAGCCTTGCCGTTCCACAGCGCCCAGCCGGACTGCGCCGAGGCGCTCAGCGCGGTCTTGTCTCCCGCGATGAAGCGATCGAACTTCGAGTTGCCCGTGACGGCGGTGCGCTCGAAGGTGGCGATCGCCCTGGCGACGTCGTCGATCGTGGGCTCGCGGCCGAATACCTTGGCGAAGGCGGCCTTGTACTCGGGCTGGGCGCGGACGACCTCGACCACGAGGTCGTGGTTCCCCATCCCCATCTCGACCGGGTTCGTCATCGGGCCCTTGGCCTGTTCTTCGAGGCTGGCCGCACGACCGTCCCAGAACTGCAGCTCGTTGAAGATGGAGTTGAGGATCGTGGGCGCGTTGCGCGTGCCCTTCTGGCCGCCGACTCCCACGGACACCGCCTTGCCGTCGCCGAACCCCATCGCGGGGTCGTGGCAGGTCGCGCAGGAGACGGTGCCGTCCTTCGAAAGACGCTTGTCGTAGTAGAGCGCGCGACCCAGCTCGATCTTCTCCGGCGTGACCGGGTTGTCGGGCGGGATCAGCAACTCCCAGAGATCGGCGGGCAGGCCCTTCGGCAGCGTCACCGGGTCGGCGGCGCGCGCCACGCCCAGCCCGGCAACGGCCGTGAAGGCCAGGGTTCCTGCAAGGACACCCATCCTATTCATTGGCGTACCTCTCTGCAGCACGGGTTCAAAGGAGAGGACACGGGGCGGCCGGTTTTATTCCCCGAAGAGTGGAAGAAAAGCGCCAGCCGTTTGTTATTCCTTCGACGGCCTTACGATTGCCCTCGGAGGGGCGAAGAGGTTGCGCGATGGGTCGGACGCGGATTTCCGCCGAGGGGCGGTCGAGTGCCTCGACAGCCTGTACGCGTTCGCGGTGTCGCTGTGCCACGACCGCGCCGCCGCCGAGGACCTGGTCCAGGAGACCTACCTGCGGGCGCTGCGCGCGATGCGCCACCCCGCCCCGGACGAGAACCTGCGCGCCTGGCTCTTCACCATCCTGCACAACGTCTGGCGCAACGAGCACCGGCGGCGCGCTCCGGACTCGCTCGACTCGCTGCCCGAGGTCCAGCGCACCCTGCCCTCGCAGGGCCTCGTCCCCGAGGAGGCGCTCGCCCGCCTCGAGCAGCGCGAGATCGTGCGGGACGCGATCGCCGCGCTGCCCGGCGCGTACCGCGAGGTCGTGATGCTGCGCTTCGGCGAGGGCTTCAGCTACCAGCAGATCGCGACCATTCTCGAATGCCCGGCGGGCACGGTGATGAGCCGGCTGGCGCGGGCGCGGACGCTGCTCCGCCGCTTCGTCGACAGCGGGGGCTCCGCGTGAAGAACTGCGACTGGGTCCACGCGCAGATGCACGCCTACCTCGACGGCGAGCTGATCGCCGAGGAGCGGCGCGATTTCGAGTCGCACCTCGCGGACTGCCCCGGCTGCCGGGCGTGGCTCGACTACGAGCGAGCGCTGGCCACGGCGGTGGCGAGTTCGCTGCCGCGCCCGGAGCCGCCCGTCGCGCTGCGCGAGCGGGTCGCGCGGCTGGCGCAACCGGCCGCTCGCCCGCTGCGGCACACGCTGCTGGCGGCGGCCGCGGTGCTGGCGATCGCCGCCACCGGCCTCGTGCTGCTGCGCGAGGCGACGATCGGGACCGCGGACGAGCGGGGCCCGGTGGCGGCCAGCCCGCTCTCGCCCTCGCCCTTCGTGGCTCGCGCCGTCGACTCGCACCTGCGCTACGCCTCGCAGCGGCTGCCGCTCGAGGTGCGCTCGGCGAAACCCGACGAGGTGTCGCGCTTCTTCGAGGGCCGGGTGCCGTTCCACGTCACGCTGCCGGACTACAAGGAAGGGCCCGGCGAGGTGAAGTTCTACGCCCTGGAGGGCGGGCGGCTGGTCTCCCTCGAGGACGACTACGTCGCCTACGTCGCGTACCGGATGGAGGGGCGACCGATCTCGCTGCTGGTGGCTTCCGAGGCCCGGGTCAAGCCGTGGGGCCGGGAGACGGTGCGCTCGGGCGCGCTCACCTTCCACCTCGACGCGGTGTCGGGGCTGAAGGTGATCACCTGGAGCGACAATGGCCTGACCTACGCGCTCGTCTCCGACCTCGCGATCAGCGGCGCGAAGTCGTGCCTCGTCTGCCACGGCGCTCCCCAGGAGCGCCCCAAGCTCGAAGGCCTGGGAGGCCCCGGCGCCGGCATTTAGGTGCCGACGCCGAGGCGTGAGAGTTCCTACTTGCGCGCGTTCATCGGGACGAAGGTGCGCTCGCCCTCGCCCAGGTAGACCTGGCGCGGCCGGGTGATCTTCTGGTCCTTGTCCTCGACCATCTCCTGCCACTGCGCCAGCCAGCCCGACATGCGGCCGATCGCGAACAGCACCGGGTACATGTCGACCGGGAACTTCATCGCCTGGTAGATGAGCCCGGAGTAGAAGTCGACGTTCGGGTACAGCTTGCGCTTCAGGAAGTACTCGTCGGACAGCGCGATCTTCTCCAGCTCCAGCGCGATGTCGAGCAGCCGGTTGCGGCCGGTCACCTCGAACACCTGGTCGGCCAGCTCCTTGATGATCTTGGCGCGCGGGTCGTAGTTCTTGTAGACCCGGTGGCCGAAGCCCATCAGCTTGACGTCGCCGCCCGACTCCTTCACTTCCTTCAGGAACGCGGGGATCTTGTCCTTGCTGCCGATCTCCGCGAGCATCCGCAGCACGGCCTCGTTGGCGCCACCGTGCAGCGGGCCGTAGAGCGCGCCGACCGCGCCGGCCGCGGCCGAATAGGGGTCGACCGCGGAGGAGCCGATCGCGCGCATCGCGGAGGTCGAGCAGTTCTGCTCGTGGTCGGCGTGGAGCGTGAACAACACGTCCATCGCCCGCTCCAGGATCGGGTTCACCTTGTAGTCGCCGATCTTGAACATCATGTGCAGGAAGTTGCCGGCGTAGCTCAGGTGGTTTTCCGGGTACACGTACGGCAGCCCCTGCGAGTGGCGGTAGGCGAACGCGGCCAGGGTCGGGATCTTGGCGATCAGCCGGAACACCTGCTTCTGGCGGATGACCGGGTCGTGGACGTGCTTGGCCTCGGGGTAGAAGGTCGACAACGCGCCGATCGTCGAGACCAGCATGCCCATCGGGTGGGCGTCGTAGCGGAAGCCCGCCATCAGGTCCTTGACGTTCTCGTGGACCATCGTGTGGTGGGTGATCTCGTCGGCCCAGACGTCGTACTGCGCCTGGTTCGGCAGCTCGCCGTTCAGGATCAGGTAGGCGACCTCGAGGTAGCGGCTCTTCTCCGCCAACTGGTCGATCGGGTACCCGCGGTAGCGGAGGATGCCCTTGTCACCGTCGATGAACGTGATCCGGCTCTTGCAGGACGCCGTGTTCATGTAGGCGGGGTCGTAGGTCATCAGCCCGAAGTCGTCGGCCGAGACCTTGATCTGGCGCAGGTCGAGCGCCTTGATACAGCCATCCGCGATCGGCAGTTCGTAGACCTTGCCGGTGCGGTTGTCGGTCACCGACAGGAACTCGCGCGGTTGTGCGCTCATGTCGTCACCTCGAGGGGAATAAGGAATCGCGCAGGATCAGCACGAAAAAGGCCCAACGAACTGTTTGCAGCAAGCCGGATGCCGGAAATCGGGCCCCTGCCCGCGCAGAACCCGCGGTGGCCGCCGCTTGCCGAACCTGACCTCTCGTGACCATAATCTGGTCATGACGAAGGTGGGTATCGCCGACCTCAAGGCTCACCTCAGCGAGCACCTGCGCGCGGTACGCGGCGGGAGCACGGTCACGGTGCTCGACCGCGACACGCCGGTGGCCCGCATCGTCCCCTACGACGCGCCCCCCAGGCTCGAGATCCGCAAGGCGACGCGCAAGCCCTCGAGCCTGCCCTTGCCGCCGCCGATGGAGAGCCCGACCGACAGCCTGGCGTTGCTGCTCGAGGACCGCGCGAAGCGTTGACGGTCTACGTCGACAGCTCGGCGCTGCTGCGCTTCGTGCTCGGCGAGCCGGGGGCCCTGGCCCTGCTGCAGGACGCGGAACTCGTGTCGAGCGAGTTGCTCGCCGTGGAGTGCCTGCGGACCATCGATCGGCTGGCCGTGCAGGGGCGGCTTTCCTTCGACCATGCCGCGCGGAGACGCGGCCTCGCCCTCGACCGGCTGGAGACCGTCGACCTGGTGCTGCTGCGCAGGCCGATCCTCGCCCGCGCGTCCGAGCCCTTCACCGCTCCCCTCGGCACCCTCGACGCGCTCCACCTCGCCACACTGCTCGCCTGGCGCGAGAGCCACGGAGCGCCCGTGGCGCTGGCGACCCACGATCGCGACCTCGCGGTCGCGGCCCGCGCCTACGGGATCGATGTCCATGGCGCCTGAGAAGGCGGCGCTGGCCGCCACGGCCGTGTCGGCGGACGAGCTGCGCGAGGCGACCCGGGTGCTCGAGGCGGTGATCGCCGATCGCGCCCTGCTCGCGCAGTTGTCGGGCGCGGAGCGGCAGGCGCTGGTGGTGGCCGCCGGCCGCGTGGTGCACGCCGAGCCGGCCCAGAAGCGGCGGCTGGTGCGAGCCCTGCGCAGCGAGGTGATCGCCCGCGCCCAGGCCCACGATCGCGCGCTGCGGGCGACGACCGGCATCCGCGCCGCCCGCGACACGCCGGTGTTCACGGCCCCGGCCCGCGAGCCGAAGCTGCTGGGCGCCCCCGGCCCCGAGTTGAAGGAGCCGCGCACCTGTTACGTGTGCAAGCAGCCGTACATCCGGCTCCACCGCTTCTACGACGCGATGTGCCCGGCTTGCGGCGACTTCAACTACGAGAAGCGGTTCCAGACCGTGCCGCTCGACGGCCGGGTCGCGGTCGTCACCGGCGCGCGAGTCAAGATCGGCTACCAGGCGGCGCTCAAGCTGCTGCGCTCGGGCTGCACCGTCGTCGCGGTGACCCGCTTCCCGCACGACGCGGCGAAGCGCTACGCGGCCGAGCCCGACTACGCGGACTGGTCGGAGCGCCTGCGCGTCCACGGCCTCGACCTGCGCCACGCGCCGTCCGTGGAGTTGTTCTGCCGCTACCTGCTGCACGCGCTGCCGCGGCTCGACCTGCTGGTCAACAACGCCTGCCAGACCGTGCGTCGGCCGCCCGGCTTCTACGAGCACCTGCTGGCCGACGAACTGCAGCCGCTGCACGCGCTGCCGCCCGCGCTGCACGGCCCGCTGCGCGGGCATCACGACTGCGTCTCGACGCTGGCCGGCGCACCGCGCCTCGCGCAGAAGAGCCACGAGGGCGACGGCGGTCTCGTCGCCTGGTCCGGCGGTGGCGCGGGCCTCGGCCTGCGCGCCTCCGCCCAGCTCTCGCAGGTGCGCTACGCGTTCGACGACGAATCGCGGCGCGAGGACCTGTTCCCCAGCGAGCGCCGCGACGCCGACCTGCAGCAGCTCGACCTGCGCGAGACCAACACCTGGCGGCAGACGCTGTCCGAGGTCGAGACCGCGGAGATGATCGAGGTCCAGCTCGTCAACGCGGTCGCCCCGTTCGTGCTGTGCGGCAAGCTCAAGCCGTTGATGCTGCGCACGCCGGGCCGCGACAAGCACGTCGTCAACGTGTCGGCGATGGAGGGCATCTTCTCGCGCGGCACCAAGACCGCCCGCCATCCCCACACCAACATGGCCAAGGCCGGCCTCAACATGATGACGCTGACCTCGGCCCGCGAGTACGTCGAGGACGGCATCCACATGAACGCGGTCGACACCGGCTGGGTCACCGACGAGGACCCGTTCGTCCACGCCGAGCGCAAGCGCGAGGAACTCGGCTTCGAGCCCCCGCTCGACATCGTCGACGGCGCCGCCCGCGTGCTCGACCCGTTCATCGACGGCCTCGCCACGGGCGAGCACGTGTGGGGCAAGTTCCTGAAGGACTACAAGCCCTCGAGCTGGTAGCGGCTCAGACCGCCGCTTCGCCGTCGATGAAGCGCCACAGGTACCAGCAAGCGACCGTACGGTACGGGCTCCACGCCGCGGCGATGCGGCGCATGCGTTTCGGCCTGGGCAGCGAGCGCATGCCGTACGCCTTCTGCATCGCCTTCTGGATGCCGTAGTCCGCGACCGGCAGCAGGTCGAGGCGACCGAGGCGGAACATCAACAGAATCTCCGCGGTCCAGCGGCCGACGCCCTTGACCGCGGTCAGGCGACGGATCGCCTCTTCGTCGTCCACTCGCCGCACGGAGGCGAGGCTCAGACCGGCCGAGACGTGCTCCGCCAGCGAGTGCATGTAGGTCGCCTTCTGGCGCGAGAGGCCGACCGCGCGCAACTCGTCGATCGAGTGCGCCAGGATGTCCGCGGGGTGGACTTCGTGACCGCCGCACAGCGCGATCAGCCGCTTGTGGATCGCCGCCGCCGCCAGGCCGCTGATCTGCTGGTAGAGGATCGAGCGCGACAGCGCCGCGAACAGCGTGGAACTCTGGTCGATCTCCATTCGGCACGGACCGACCTGCTCGACCACCCGCGCCATCACCGGGTCGCACCCGCGCAGGTGGGTGACGGCCCTGCGGCGCACGTCAGCGGGCAACAACTCGCGTCGCACCTCGGCAGTCCGTCGCTTCGTCGTCGTCATGGGAGGCGCCGAGGTTATCAGGCTAGCCTTGCTCCGTGGCCCGGGAGCGACGCTCAGGCCGCCGCCCGGTGGCGGGCGCGAATTCGCGCCTTATCCGGCAGCGGCGGCCATAGCGGGAACAGCATCAGCAGCGGGTGACCGGCGAGGCACTCGCGGAAGTAGCGCTCGTGCTCCCACTCCACCTCGGCCATCTCCAGCAGGCCCTCGACGAACTCGGAGTGGCCGGCCTGCTGCGCCAGGGCCGCGGCCACCTCGTACTCGCCGACGTTGCCGCGCTCGAGCCGGCCCGCGCCCCACATCGGGAAGAACCACGGCGTCAGGTGGCACAGCGGACCGAGCGTCGCGCCGATCGCCGTGAACACCCACTCGCGCCAGCGGGCGGGCCCTGCGCCGAGCGCCTTCAGCATCGCGCCGACCTGCTCGCGGTGCTGCCACTCCTCGGCCTCGATCTCGCGGATGCGGCTGCGTTCGCCCGCGTCGTTCGAGGCGCGCCAGTGGCCGGCGTAGGCGAGACCCGCGGCGCGCTCGCCCGAGAAGGCGCCCTGCAGTTGCCGGATCAGGCGCCGGCGCGCGTCGTCGGGGGTCACGAGGGCGGAGTGTAGACCGCCCGCGAGCACGCGCGAAAAACCTCAAGCCCCCGCCCGCAGCGCCTCGATGTCCGCCACCAGCCGCTCCATCTCGAACGCCTGCGAGCCGTTGTAGACGCCGCGCAGGCGGCCCTCGGTGTCGACCAGCAGCACGCGCTCCGTGTGCAGCAGGAACTCGCCGCCGCCCTCCAGGCGCTGGTCGTCTGCGAAGTAGCTGCGCGAGAACAGGCGCTGGATCTGGGCGCGCTCGCCGGTCAGCAGCCACCAGCGCTCGGCGTCGATGCCGTGGCTGGCGCCGAACGCCTGCAGCCGCGCCGGCGTGTCGAGCTCGGGGGTGACGCTGAACGAGACCATCGCCACGTCGGCGCGGCCCGCCGTCGCCTGCTGCACCCGCTTCAGGCGCGCGACCAGGTTGGGGCAGACGGTCGGGCAGGTGGTGAAGAAGAACGAGGCGACATGGATGCGCCCGCGCAGGTCGCCACCGCGGCGCACGCCGCCCTGCTGGTCGCGCAGCTCGAAGTCGGCGACGCGGTGGGCGACCGGCTGCCAGCGCGGCGTGAAGTCGGCATCTTCGTAGAACGGCAGCGGCGCGGGGCCCGCGCTCACCCGCGGCGAGACCGCGACGAGCAGGGCCAGCAGAATGACCAGGGTCGACTTCATCGCGCAGTCTCCTTTCCGTGCACGGGCAGGCACGGTTGAGCGTTCTGCAGCCCGTAACGGCGCCCGTCACGTGCCTCGTAGTTGAGGAACAGCACGCCCTCGGGCGTCCACGCCTGCTGCAGGCCCGCCTCGCGGCCGCCCGTGAAGCGGCGCACGCGGGCGAGCCGGCCGTCGGAATACCACTCGCGGGCTTCGCCCTCGTAGCGGCCCCTCACGAACGTGGCCTGCGAGCGCAGCACGCCGCGCGCGTCGAAGCCCTGGTGGGTGCCGGTCTTCTCGCCGTGGAGCGTGTAGGCGATGCGCTCCACGCGTCCGTTCGGATGCCAGCTCACGAGCACCTCGTCGGTGTCGAAGGGCAGGCGGGCCGACGCGCCCTGGGCGAGCGCGCCGGCGAGCAGGAAGCAGGCCGCGGTGCGCACGGCGCTATCCGAGCGTGCCCGCGTTGCCGCGGAAGCAGCCCGCGATGTACGGCGCCGCGGACGTGACGTGGTAGTGGTAGATCCCCGCCGGGAAATCGGCGGTCGCGGCCACGTGGCCGTTGCAGACGTCGAGCCCGCTGGGCGTACGGCCGTCCATGTCGCGGGTGCCATAGACCGGGAAGCCGTCGAGCAGCACGCCGACCAGCCGGCTCGAGCCCTGGGCCGTGAGGAACAACGGCTCGAGGTGGTAGTGGTACTGCCCCTGCTGCTGCGGGTGGCCGTTGTAACGGTCGAAGCTGAGGATCTCCGCGTCGAGCGGGGAGCGGCCCGCGGCGTACTGGTTGAACAGCGCGACGCCGTTGACCGCCACGCCCATCGGCCCCATCGGCGTGTCGGAGCCGGAAGGGGCCACGGTCGGCGACGACGGCACGCGGAACACCAGGCTCTGCGACGTGATGCGGTTGGGGTTGATCTGCATGCCCGCGTGCGGCGCCTCGTACATCGCGTGGCCGGCGCCGAAGTACGGGCTCGGGTGGTCGGGCACGGAGGTCGCCCGCAGCACCACGTTGCTGCCCTCCATCGACACGGTGGCGCCGTAGAAGTGGGTGTACATCGCCGGCAGGCTGCCGCTGGTCGCGGCCGGGGTCGGCGTCGGGGTGGCGGTGGCCGTCGTGGTGCCGGTCGTGGTCGGGCCGGCGGGCGAACGGCCCCCACAGGCGGTGACGGCGACGGCCAGGGCGGTGGTGACGGCGGCGATGCGGGCCTTCTGTCTCATCGGACCTCCTCGGGTTCAGGAGATGAGACGGCGTGCGCATGAAGACTTCGTTCAGGTTCGGGGGCCGGAAGGTAAAGGTTCGGTAAAGGTGGGTCCGGCGCGGCCCGGCCTCTGCTGAAATGCGGCGGTGAGCCTGCCTGCCGAGGGTCCGACACCGCTGCTCGTCGTCGACGACGACGTCAAGCTGTGCCGCCTGCTGCGCGACTACCTGGAGCCGCTCGGCTACGCCGTCGAGGCCGTCCACGACGGCCGCAGCGGTCTGGCGCGCGCCCTCTCCGGCGACCACGCCGCGGTGATCCTCGACCTGATGCTGCCGGGGATGAACGGGCTCGACGTGCTGCGCGAGCTGCGCCGCGAGTCGACGCTGCCGGTGCTGATGCTGACCGCGCTGGGCGACGAGCCCGACCGCATCGCGGGCCTCGAACTGGGCGCCGACGACTACCTGCCGAAGACGTTCTCCACCCGCGAGCTGCTGGCCCGGTTGCGCGCCGTGCTGCGGCGCTCGGCCGCGACCCGCGCCGCCGGCGGTCCGGAGCGCGAGGCGCCGGTCGCCGTCGGCGGCCTGTGGATCGACCCCGGCGCGCGCAGCGTGACGCTCGACGAAAAGCCGCTGGCGCTGACCCCGGTGGAGTTCACGCTGCTGCTGTGCCTCGCCCGTTCCGCCGGCCGCGTGCGCTCGCGCGAGCAGTTGTTGCTGGAGGCGGCTGACCGCGACTTCGAATCGTTCGACCGCTCGATCGACGTCCACGTGTCGTCGCTGCGCAAGAAGCTCGGCGACGACGCGAAGGAGCCGCGCTTCATCGAGACCGTGCGCGGCGTCGGGTATCGCCTGCGGCGGCCGGAGGCTCCGTAGCCGTGCGCGGCCTCCGGCTGCGCGCGCGGATCCTGCTGCTGGCGCTGCTCAACGCGGCACTGCTGGCGCTGGGCCTCGGCTTCTTCCTGCGCGGCGAGTTGCGCCGCGAGTTCGACTCGTTGTTGTTCGCCGGCACCCGCGATCGCCTGGAGACGATCGCCCGCGACCTCGCCCGCGAGCTGCAGGCGGTCCCGGTGGACGAGCGCGACGCGAAGCTGGCCCGCCTCTCCGCGCTCCACGGCGCGGCCTTCCACCTGGTGACCAGCGACGGCCAGCGCGTCGCCGGCCCCGACGACGCGATCCCGGGCGCGGTGCGCGACCGCCTGCGTGCGCCCCGCCGTGGCGGCCCGGGCGGCCCTCGTGGCGAGCGCCGCGGCCCCCCCCGCGACGGAGCCCCCGCCCCGCCTATGCCGGACGCACCGCCGTTCCTGGTCGTGGCGGAGGCGGACCCGCCGTACTGGGTCGGC
>JAMPXO010000059.1 GCA_023701125.1 Vicinamibacteria bacterium
TGCTCGGCGCGCTCGATCAGCGCGATCACGTCGCCGAGGCCGAGGATGCGCGAGACCATGCGCGACGGGTCGAAGGCCTCGAACTCGTCGACCCGCTCGCCGACGCCGGCGAACTTGACCGGGGCGCCGGTGACGGCGGCGACCGACAGTGCCGCGCCACCGCGCGCATCGCCGTCGAGCTTGGAGAGCACGACGCCCGTGATGCCGATCCGGGTGTGGAACTCCGAGGCGCTGCGAACCGCGTCCTGGCCCGTCATCGCATCGGCGACGTAGAGCACCTCACTCGGCTGCAGCAGGTCCTTGAGGGCGCGCAGCTCGGTCATCAGCTCGTCGTCGATGTGGAGGCGGCCGGCAGTGTCGACGATCAGCACGTCGTGGCCGACGGCGCGGGCCTCGGCGAGTGCCAGCTTCGCGATCTCCAGCGGCGCGTCGCTCGCGGGCCGGAACACCTTGAGCCCCGCCTTGGCGCCGGCGGAGGTGAGCTGCTCGCGGGCGGCCGGGCGGTAGACGTCGGTGGAGACGGCCATCGGGTGGTGGCCCTGGCCGGCCAGCCACTTGCCGAGCTTGGCGCTGGTCGTGGTCTTGCCGGAGCCCTGCAGGCCCGCCATCAGCACGATCGTGGGCGGCTTGTTGGCGCGCTCGAAGCGGGCCGGGGTGGTGCCGCCGAGGGTGGCGATCATCTCGTCGCGCACGATCCGCAGCACGGCCTGGTCGGGCGTCAGGCTCTTGAGGATGTCCGCGCCCATGGCTCGTGGGCGAACCCGATCGAGGAAGTCCTTGGCCACCTTGAAGTGGACGTCCGCTTCGAGCAGGGCGAGCCTGATCTCCCGCAGCGCAGCTTCGACCTGCGCCTCGGACAGCACTCCCTGCCCCCGGAGGGAGCGGAAGACGCCCTGCAGCTTTTCGGAGAGTGACTCGAACATGACTCGAACTTCTGGCGGCCCGGGACGCTATCCCCAATGCGCGCGGGGAGGGAGGCGGTCTTGCACACACCTCTCCCGAGCGACGTAAACCGTGAGTTTAGGGCAGCTTTGCCGGAACAGTCAAAGCCCAGCCCGCCGCCGGGTTCATCCCGGCGGTGGAACCCGGAGTTGCGGGGGGTTGTCAGACCCCCCGCAACAGATGACCGAGCTTTTCTTTCTTCGTCCGCAGGTAGCGGACGTTGCCCTCCGAGGGGGCCATCTCGATCGACACCCGCTCGGCGATCTCCAGGCCGTAGCCCTCGAGGCCGATGAACTTGCGCGGGTTGTTGGTCATCAGCCGGATCTGCTTCAGCCCCAGCTCGGCCAGGATCTGGGCGCCGATCCCGTACTCGCGCTGGTCGGCCTGGAAGCCGAGCGCCAGGTTGGCCTCGACCGTGTCCTTGCCCTCGCGGTCCTGCAGCTCGTAGGCGCGGATCTTGTGGAGCAGGCCGATCCCCCGCCCCTCCTGCCGCAGGTACAGCAGCACGCCGCGGCCGGCCTCGCCGATCCGCCGCATCGCCTCGTGCAACTGGTCGCCGCAGTCGCAGCGGCTGGAGCCGAAGATGTCGCCGGTCAGGCACTGGGAGTGGACCCGCACCAGCACCGGCTCACCGCCGCGCACGTCGCCGAGGGTCAGCGCCACGTGGGCCTTGCCGTCGACCACGCCCTCGAAGGCGTGGATCACGAAGCCGCCGTCGCGGGTCGGCAACTGGGCCTCGGCCACCTTGCGCACCAGCCGCTCGTGCTGCATGCGGTGGCGAATCAGCGCCGCCACCGTGATCATCTTCAGGCCGTGCTCGCGGCAGAAGTGGCGCAGCTTGGGGACCCGCATCATGGTCCCGTCCTCGTCCATGATCTCGCAGATGACGCCGGCGGGATTGAGGCCCGCGAGCCGTGCGAGGTCGACCGCCGCCTCGGTCTGACCCGAGCGCTGCAGCACGCCGCCGGGCCGCGCCCGCAGCGGGAACATGTGGCCCGGGCGGGCCAGGTCCTCGGGCTTCGTGGCCGGGTCGATCGCCGCCAGCACGGTCTGCGCGCGATCGGCGGCCGAGATGCCCGTGGTGGTGCCGTGGCGGGCCTCGATCGGCACGCAGAAGGCGGTGCCGAAGCGGGCGCTGTTGGCGTCGTCCTGGACCATCAGCGGGATGCGCAGTTCGTCGAGCCGCTCCGCGGTCATCGGCAGGCAGATCAGGCCGCGGCCGTGGCGGGCCATGAAGTTGATCGCCTCGGGGGTGATCTTCTCCGCCGCGATCGTGAGGTCGCCCTCGTTCTCGCGGTCCTCGTCGTCGACGACGACGACCATCTTGCCGGCGCGGATGTCCTCGATCGCTTCCGGGATCGAGGCGAACGGCGATTCGTGCTTCGACATCTTGCTAGCCGTCCTGGCGTCCCGTGGCGGCGCCCAGCAGGCGCTCCACGTACTTGGCGACGACGTCCACCTCGAGGTTGACGAGGCTGCCGGCGCGAGCGTCGCGCAGCGAGGTCACGTCCAGTGTAAAGGGGATCAACGCGATCTCGAAGGCGTCCGCGTGCAGCGCCGCGATCGTCAGCGACACCCCGTCGATCGTGATCGAGCCCTTGTGGACCAGGTAGCGCGACAGCTCCGGCGGGGTCGCCACGACCAGCCGCGCCGACTCGCCCAGCCACTGCAGCTCGCGGACGGTGCCGACGCCGTCGACGTGACCCTGGACGATGTGGCCGTCGAAGCGGCCGTCGGCCCGCATCGGCCGCTCCAGGTTGACGAGCGCGCCCGGCACCAGCCGGCGGTCGAACGCGGTGCGGTCGATCGTCTCCTGGTGCAGGTCGCAGCGGAAGGCGTCGGCGCTGACCTCGGCGGCCGTCAGGCAGCAACCGCTGACCGCGACCGACGCCCCGGCGTGCAATTCACCCGCGAACGGGCAGGCGATCCACACCCGCATCACGTCGCCCTGTCGCTCCGCCACCTTGACCGTGCCCGTCGCCTCGACGATCCCCGTGAACATGATGTCTATCTCTTCCCGAAGTCAGGGTACCAGAGCTCGTGGGTCGCACCCGGGCCGGGGTCGCCGCGGCGCAGCCGCACCGCCTCGGCCAGGCTCGCGGGATCGGGCCCGCCGAAGGCCGGGCGACTGCCGCGGCCGCCCATCAGCAGCGGGGCGCGGAACAGCCGCAGCTCGTCGAAGGCGCCGGCACGGACGCAGGCGCCCAGCACCTCCCCGCCGCCCTCGACCATCAGGCTGGTCACGCCCTCCGCCTTCAGGGCCCGCAGCGCCGACAGCAGGTCGACGCGACCGTCGGCCCCGGCCGCGGTCTGCAGCACGCGGACGCCGGCGGCCTCGAGCGCTCGCCGCCGCGCCGCCGGCACCTCGCAGCAGACCGCCCACACCGGGTGCTCGTGCGCGCTCCGCCCCAGCCGGCTCGCGGGCGGCAGCCGCAGCCGCGAGTCGAGCACGACGCGGTGGAACGGCCGCCGCGTGCGCGGCTGCGGCAACAACAGCGGGTCGTCCGCGAGCGCGGTGCCGATGCCGACCAGCAGGCCGTCGTAGGCCCGTCGCAGGCGACGCGCCTCGCGCCGCTGGGCGGGGCTCGTCAGCCACTTCGACTCGCCCGCGGGGGTCGCGATCCGGCCGTCGAGCGTCGGCGCCGACTTCAGCACCACGTACGGGCGATCGAGCCGCATCGCCGCCAGGAACGGCGCGTTCAGCCGCCGCGCAAGGGCGGCGCCTGGCCCGACCACGACCGCGATCCCGGCCGCCCGCAACAGGCGCAGGCCGCGCCCGCTCACCTGCGGGTTGGGATCGCGCAGCGCCACCACGACGCGGGCGACGCCGGCCGCGACGAGGGCCGGCGCACAGGGCCCTGTCCGGCCGTGGTGGGAGCACGGCTCGAGCGTGACGTAGGCGGTGGCGCCGCGCGCCCGCGCGGCCGCGGAGCGCAGCGCGAAGACCTCGGCGTGGGGCCCGCCGGCGCGGCGGTGCCAGCCTTCGCCGACGACGCGGCCGCCGCGCACGATCACGCAGCCGACCGCAGGGTTGGGGTGGGTCTCGCCGGCGCCACGCGCCGCCAGCTCCAGCGCCCGGGCCATGAAGCGCGTGTCCGGGTCCACGGCCGGCTAGCCCCGGTCGCCGATCAACGATTCCGCGAAGGCCCCGGCATCGAACGGCAGCAGGTCCTCCACGGCCTCGCCGACGCCGACGTAGCGGATCGGCACGCCCAGGTCGCGGACGACGGCCACGGCCACACCGCCCTTGGCGGTGCCGTCGAGCTTGGTGAGCACCAGGCCCGTGACGCCGGCCGCCCTGGCGAACTCGCGGCCCTGGGCCAGGCCGTTGCTGCCGACGGTGGCGTCGAGCACCAGCAGCGTCTCGTGCGGCGCGCCCGGCAGCTCGCGTCCCGCCACGCGGACCATCTTGGCGAGCTCCGCCATCAGGTTGCCCTTGGTGTGGAGCCGGCCCGCGGTGTCGACCAGCACGGCGTCGATGCCGCGCGCCTTCGCCATCCGGATCGCGTCGGTCAGCACCGACGAGGGGTCGGACCCCTCGGGTCCGCGATGGAACGCGGCGCCGGTGCGTCCGGCCCACACCTCGAGCTGCTCGGCCGCGGCGGCGCGGAAGGTGTCGGCGGCGCACACCAGCACGCTGCGGCCCTCGGCCTTCCACGCGGCGGCCAGCTTGCCGATGCTCGTGGTCTTGCCGGCGCCGTTGACGCCCGTCACGAACACGACCCACGGCCGGCTGGTGAACGCCGGCGCGGGGGCGAGCGGGGTCAGCGCCTGCCGGAACTCCTCGCACAGCAGCGCGCGCATCGCCGGCGCCCCGCCCTCGGCGATGTCGCGGCTGCGCGCGCGCAGCATCTCCATCGCGTGGGCGACCGCGGGCATGCCGAGGTCGGCCGCGATCAGCGCCTCCTCCATCGCGTCGAGGTCCGCGGGCTCGAGCACGCGGCGGCCACGCAGCAGGTCCTCGACCGGCGTCTCCAGCACGCGCCGGGTGCGCGAGAGGCCCTGCTTGAGGCGGTCGAGCAGGGCCATCACATGTGCTCGTCGAGGGCGTCGCGCACCGCGGAGGCGCGCTCCAGCGCCAGCGCCAGTGGAGTGTGCTCGGACACGCTCAGCAGCATGTAGTAGCCGTCCTTGAGTGGCAGCAGGATCAACTGGCCGTGCTCGTAGCGACACACGACGCGCCGCACCTCGCCGGCCCGGTGGCGATCGGCCGAGGCGCGCGCGGTCTGCAGCGCGATGCCCTGGTAGGCGCCGATCAGCCGGTGACGGTAGTCGCTGGCGCCGGCCTCGACCACGCGTTCACCCTCCTGGTCGAGCAGCATGGCACCGTGGGCCCCCGGCACCGAGGCGATCAGTTTTTCGAGCAGGCGCAGGTAGGGCATCGGTGTGAGGGGCCGGGGCGGGGACCGCTGGTCCGGCTACTGGGGAAACTTCTGGAGCAGCTCCGCGGCGCGCCGGCCGGGCGTGCCGCCGGGGTCGCTGCGGGCAGCCTCCTCGAGGTGCTTGCGGGCCTCGGCGAAGCGGCCGGCGCGATAGTAGGCCGAGCCCAGCTCGACCGCCACCAGCGACGACTCGGGGGCGATCTTCAGCGCGGCCTCCAGCTGGCCGATCGCCTCGTTGCCGCGGCCCATCGCGGTCAGCGTGTCGGCGATCGCGATGAAGGGGCCGACCTCGTCGCGCGAGCGGGCGAGGCTCGTCTGGTACCAGGTCAGCGCCTCCGCGTAACGTTTCTCCTCGAACAGGCTCCAGCCGAGGTTGTAGGCGGTGCGCTCCGGCGTCGGGTTGGTCGGGTCGTTGAACGCGTTCATCAACTCGCGCCGGCCCTCCTCGCGCTGGCCCGCGGCGAGCAGCGCGACGCCGAGGTCGTTGCGCACGTCGACGTAGTACGGGTTCAGCTCCAGCGCCTTGCGGAACGCCTTGATCGCCTCGTTGAAGTCGCCCTTGGCGGCCAGCGCCTGGCCGTAGCCCTTCTGGAAGTAGGGGTTCTTCGGGTCGCCCTTGGTCGCGTGGCGGAGGTCCTCGAGGGCCATGTCGATCCGGCCCTCGCGCAGGTGGGTGAGGCCCATGTTGAAGCGGACCTCCGGGTCGTTGGTGACCTGGGCCGCGCCAGGTCCGGCCGCGGCCAGCAGCACCAGTACGGCGACGGTCGTTCGCACTCGTTTCATCGCGTTCCCCTTCCGGGCGTCCGTCAGTGGGCCACCGGGGCCATCGCCTTGCGCGCGGCCACCGCGGCGAGGCGAGCCTTGGCCGGCGTCAGCTCGCCGGCGGCGAATGCCGCCTCGAACGCCGTCACGCACTTGTCGTCGAACTTCTTGCCCGCCAGGTGGCGCAGCCGCGCGACCGCGGTCTCGAACGTCATCGCCTTCGAGTAGGGGCGGTCGGTGGTCATCGCGTCGAACGCGTCGGCCACGCTGACGATGCGCCCCAGCAGCGGGATGTCCTCGCCCTTGAGCCCGTCCGGGTAGCCGCTGCCGTCGTAGTTCTCGTGGTGCATCAGCCCGGCGCCGGCGATCTCCTTGAGCCGCGGCACCGCCTCGAGAATGTGCAGCCCCTTGGTCGGGTGCTGCTTCATGATCTCGAACTCCTCGTCGGTCAGCGCCGCCGGCTTGCGCAGGATCTTGTCCTCGATGCCGATCTTGCCGACGTCGTGGATGATGCCCGACAGGTGCACGCGGTCGACCTCGTCGGGCGGCATGCCGAGGTACTTGGCGGTGATCGCCGAGTAGAAGGCGACGCGCTCGGAGTGACCGCGGGTGTACGGGTCCTTCTCGTCGATCGCGTTGGCGAGCATGCGGATGGAGCCCATGAACAGCTCCCTGTTGGTCTCCGCCGCCTCGCGGATCTGCTCGATCGACTTCTGGATCTCCGCGCCCATCGTGTTGAACGCGTCGGCCAGGGTGCCGACCTCGTTGTTGCTGCGGACCTTGACCCGGGTGTCGTAGGCGCCCTGGGCGACCTCCAGGGCGCCGCGGGCCAGCTCGCGGATCGGCTGCGTGATCTGGCCCGACACGAACGCGCCGAGGCCGATGCCGACCAGCGTCACGATGCCGACCACGATCGAGGCACTGCGCCGCATCTGGATCGCGGAGTAGTAGGCCTTGGCCTCGTCGACCTGGACGATCACGCCCCAGCCGGAGTCGTCACCGAGGCCCTGGTAGGTGCCGAGCATCTGGTGCTCGCGGCCGTCCGCCTGGATCCGGAACGGCGCCGTGGCCGCCGCGCGGCCGCGGCTCTCCAGGAACTGCTTGACGATCTCGAGGTCGGAGAAGTCGGTGCCGGCCTGGACCTTGGCGGGGTCGGAGTGGGCCACGACCCGGCCGCGCACGTCGACGACGTAGGCCTCGATCAGGCCGGCCTCGCCGGTCTCGCCCGTCATCGTCCAGATCGGGCCCAGGCTGGCCACGGCCAGCAGCACGCCCTGCGGCGAGCTCTGAGCGTCGCTGCGCACCGGCTCCGCCAGCACCACCACCGGCTCGCCCTCGAGCGAAGTCGAGACCAGCGGGTGGCTGACCATGCCCGTGCCCTGCATGCCGCGCTTCCAGCCCTCTGCCAGCAGGTCCTCGATCGCCTGCTCGCGGAACGCGAAGCCGGAGCTGGGGCCACCGCCGTCGGCGTCGACGAGGGTCATGTAGAGGAACCGGGAGTCGGGCCCCACGTAGCGCTCGAGCGCCTTGCCCGCGCGCACGCGATCCATGCGAGCGCCGAACGAGGCGGCCGGCTCCAGTTCCAGGGTCCGGGCGACGGCGGAGATCTCGTTCTGCAGCGAGCGGTTGTAGATGGCGACCTGCTGGGCCAGGCCCTTGGCCTTCGAGAGCTGGAGGGCGCGCTGGTCGACCTCGAGGTCCGCGCGCGCCTGCGAGACGAGGTACCACGACACCCAGAGCAGCGGCAGGACGCCGACCAGGAACAACAGGCCCAACAGCGAGAGGAGGATCCGCCCGCGGCGGCGACGATCGGGCATCAGGCCCCGGGAGCGCCGCCGGGCACCGGCGTCAGGTCGCGGGTCTCCGTGCCCAGGTGGCCGAGCACGGCGTAGACCGGGACCTTGATCTCCTTGCCCTTGAGGCTGACCTCGCCCAGGAAGTCGTAGCGGAACTGGTCCTTGGCCGCCTGGTAGGTGTTGTTGCCGACCACCACCATCATCGGCTTCGCCACCGAGCTCTCGAGGCGGCTGGCGATGTTCACGGTGTCGCCGAGGACCGTGTATTCCTTCTTGTTGATCGAGCCGATCTCGCCGGCGATCACCTGGCCGGAGTTGATGCCGATGCGGATGCGCAGCGTCGGCCCCTCCCTGCGCTCGGCGTTCCACTCCTCGAGGCGCTCGCGCATCTCGAGCCCGGCCTTGATCGCGCGGGCCGCGTGGTCGGGCATGTCGAGCGGCGCGCCGAACACCGCCATGATCGCGTCGCCGATGTACTTGTCGAGCGTACCCTCGTGCCGGAAGATGACGTCCGTCATCCGCGACAGGTAGTCGTTGAGCACGTAGGCGACCGCCTGCGGGCTCATCTTCTCGGACATCGAGGTGAAGCCGACCACGTCGGCGAACAGCACGCTCACCTCGCGCAGCTCCGGCGCGCCGAGGCTGTCGGTCGAGGCGTCGGACTGGGCCAGGATGCGGCTGGTCACCTGCGGCGACAGGAAGCGGCCCAGCCGCTCGCGCTTCTTCTCCTCGGCCTGGATGCGCTGGTTGAGGCGTGCCCGCTCGACCGCCACCGCCGCGTAGTTGGCCAGCGCGGACAGCAGGTCGAGGTCGTTGGACGTGAAGCAGTTGGTGAGCATCGGCGAGTCGACGTTGATGATCCCGATCACCTCCTCGCGGTTCCACAGCGGCGCGCACATCGCGCTGCGGATGCCGTGGAAGCGGATCGAGTCGCCCGCCGAGAAGCGGGAGTCGATCTGCGCGTCGGAGGTCAGGATCGCGACCCGGTCCTTGATCACCTTGTCGGCGATCGTCTTCGAGATGACGATCTTCTGGTCGCTGCCGCTCTTCGGGTTCCTGAACTTGCGCGTGGTCGGCACCAGGTGGCCGTCCTCGATCAGCATCAGCGAGCCGCGGTCGGCGGGCATGTTCTCGAACACGATGTCCATGACCTGCTCGAGCACTTCTTCGACCGGGCGAACCGCGATCAGCGTCTCCGCGACCTTGGTCAGCACCTTGAGGATGCGGTTCGACTTCTCGATCTCGTCGACCGTCGCCGGCTTGGCCGCCGCCGCCCCGGCGCCAGCGGTGTCGCCGGTGCCGAACAGCTTCTGCAGCTCGCCGATCGAGCGGATGATCGTGCCGCCCTCTTCCTGCAGCGGCTTTTCTTCGTCGAGGACGACCTGGCCCTCGATCGCCTTGGAGAAGGCGATCTGGAACTTGCCGAGCAGGATCTTGTCGCCGTCCTTGAGCTTGGCCTCGACCACCGGCACGCCGTTGACCTGGGTGCCGTTCTTGGACTTGAGGTCCATCACCCGCGGCCCGTCGTGGTCGACCACGATCTTGGCGTGCTGGCGGGAGATGCCGAAGTCCTTCAGCACGACCTGGCACTCGGGCGAGCGCCCGATCACGACCTCGCCGGTCTTGACGTCGTAGGTGTGGGGGACGTCCTGATCGACGTAATCGAGTCGCCACATGCTCGCTAAGCGTCCTCTCGTCGTGTGGGGAGTTTGTGCAGGGACACCGGAGAAAATCTTACTCTCTTTTCAGGCTGCGGAGCATCAAAGCCTCGAGCGCCTGGCGCGGCGGCTGGCCCTCGTGGAGCACGCTGCGCATGCGTTCGCAGATCGGCAGCTCGACGCCCGAGGCGGCGGCCATCGCGCACGCCGCGAGCGTGGTGCGCACGCCCTCCGCGACCTGGTGCGGCTCCTGCGCCTCGGCCAGCGTGCGGCCCGCGCCGAGGGCCTGACCCAGCCGCCGGTTGCGCGACAGCGCGCCCGTGCAGGTCAACACCAGGTCGCCGAGCCCGGCCAGCCCCGACACGGTGTCGGCGCGGCCGCCGCGGGCGGCCACCAGCCGCGCGATCTCGGCCAGCCCGCGGGTGATCAGCGCCGCCGTCGTGTTGTGGCCGTAGCCGAGCCCGTCGAGGATGCCGGCCGCGATCGCGACCACGTTCTTCAGCGCGCCCGCCAGCTCGACGCCGATCAGGTCGTCGCTCGCGTAGGCGCGGAAGCTGGCCGACGAGACCGCGAGCTGGATCGCCTCGGCCGCGGCGGGCTGGGCGCTGGCGACCACCACCGCCGTCGGCTGGCCGCGGGCGACCTCCAGCGCGAAGCTGGGGCCGGACAACGCCGCGATCGGATGGCCGGGCGCCTCGGCCGCCGCGACCTCGCTCATCCGCAACAGGGTGTCGAGCTCGAAGCCCTTGGTGGCCGAGACCAGCACGGCGCCCGGCGCCAGCCGGCTCGCGACCTGCGCGTACACGCCGCGCGCGAACTGCGACGGGATCGCGACCACCACGGCCTCGGCGTCGACGACGGCCGCACCCAGTTCCAGCGTCGGCGTGATGCCCTCGGGCAACACCACGTCGCCGAGGTAGAGATGGTTGGTACGCCGCGTGCGCAGCTCCTCCGCGATCGCGGCCTCGCGCAGCCACAACGCGACCGGGTGGCCGTTGCGCGCCAGTTGCGCCGCCAGCGCGGTGCCCCAGGCTCCCCCGCCGAGCACGGCGGTCTTCACGATTTCACCGCGCCCAGCTTGTTCTCGCGGCCGGTGGCGAGCCGGGCGAGGTTCTCGCGGTGTTTCCAGATCACGACGGCGGACACCAGCGTGGCCGCCACCCAGGTCGGCGGCGGCGCGCCCGTGGCCCAGGCGCCCAGCGCCAGCGCCACCGCGCCGACGACGGAGCCGACCGAGACGTAACGCGTCGCGGCAGCGACCACGGCGAAGGTGACGAACGCGATCAGCGTCGCCCACGGGGCGAGCGGCAGGAACGCGCCGGCGCCGGTGGCGACGCCCTTGCCGCCGCGGAAGCCGAGGAACACCGGGTACATGTGGCCGGCGACGGCCGCGGCGGCACACGCCGGCGGCAGCCACTCGGGGCCGCCGAGGCGAGTGGCGAGCCACGCGGCGACCGCGCCCTTGGCGGCGTCGAGCACGAACGCGATTGCGCCGGGGACCTTGCCCGCGCTGCGCATCACGTTGGTCGCGCCGACGTTGCCGCTGCCCACCTCGCGCACGTCGCGCACGCCCCACAGGCGGGCGACGACGAAGCTGAACGGGATCGCTCCGAGCAGGTAGGCGGCGACGAGGGCGAGGGGCAGGGGGACCATGGTGGAAGCCCGGGAAGTATATCGAGGCGGCGTCAGGCTCGCGGCGCGGCGCCGCCGAGCGGCAGGCGGTGCAGCGCCGTGTATCGCGCGCCACCGGTGCCGAGCTCGCTGCGGTAAACGACCAGCTCCTCGAAACGGGCGGGCGGCAGCTGCACGGCCGGCAGGTGGGGCGCCGGGGCGTGCTGGCGCCAGCGGCCGAGGGTCACGTGCGGCGCGAACGGACGGTCCTCGGGAGCGAAGCCGGCGTCCCGGGCCGCGCGTTCGCAAACCTGCTGCAGCACGAGCACGGGCGCGGGCGCGTCGAGCCCCGCCCACAACACGCGCGGCGCGCCGCGGCCGGGGAACACGCCGAGGCCCGTGGCCGCCGCCGCGCACGGCGGACAACCCGCCGCCGCGGGTGCCAGCGCCGCGGCGACCTGGGCGACCTGCGCGGGCCGCGCCTCGCCGAAGAAGCGCAGCGTCAGGTGCAGGCCCTCGGGCCGCACCGGCTTCATTCCGCGGAAGCGGGACACGGGCCCCGCCAGCAGCGCGGCGAGGGCCTCGTGCAGCGCCGCACCCACCTCGAGCGCGACGAACGTGCGGATCGTGGCGGGCGGCGTCAGGCGGCCGACGTCGGGTGCCTGCTCCGCCACGGCCAGCTCAGCTCGTGAGCCCCAGCAGCGCGCGGCGCAGCAGCTCGAGCGCCAGCCGAACGCTCTGGGTGCGCACGCGCCAGCGCTCGCCAGGGAACTTCGCCAGCCGATGGTGCTCGCCGAGCGCACCGGAGAGCGCGATGTGGACCGTGCCGACGGGCTTGTCGTCGCTGCCGCCGTGGGGCCCGGCGACACCGGTGATGGCGACGCCGACGTCCGCGCTGGCGACCCGGCGCGCGCCCGCGGCCATCGCTCGCGCGACCTCCTCGCTGACCGCGCCGTGGGCCTCGATCTGCGCCGCAGGCACGCCCAGCTCGTCGCGCTTGGCGGCGTTCGAGTAGGTCACGAAGCCGCGCTCCAGGAAGCTCGACGCGCCCGGGGTGTCGGTCAGCGCGGCGCACAACAGGCCCGCCGTGCATGACTCCGCGACGGCCAGCGTCAGGCCGCGCTCGATCAGCATCGCGGCCACGACCTCGTGCAGCTCGCGGCCGTCCTCGGAGTAGATGCGGCCGGGCAGCGCCTCGCGCAGCGGGGCTGCCAGCGACTCGATCAGCGCCTCCGCGGCCGCGTCGTCCGCCGCCTCGGCCACGAGGTGCAGCTCGACCTGGCCCGCGGCGCCGAGGATCGTCGTCCGCGGGTTCGTGAACTTCGTGTAGACCGGCGCGGCCTTCTGCTCGACGTCGCTCTCCCCCATGCCGGCGATGCGCAGGATGCGGGTCTTCATCACCCGCGCGCCGGCGCGCCCGCGCAGCAGCGGCAGGAACTCGGCGAGGAACAGCGGCTGCATCTCGTGGGGCGGGCCCGGCAGCAGGAACAGCAGCCGGCCGTCGACGTCGACCCACTGCGCCGGGGCGGTGCCGCGCGGGTTCTTGACCAGCGTGCCGCCGCTGATCAGGTCGCCCTGCTTGGCGTTGACCTCGGGCATCTCGCGGCCGAAGCCCTTGAAGCGCTCGCGCAGGAACTGGACGTAGGCCTCGTCGCGCGCCAGCGCGCGGCCCGTCGCCTCCGCGGCCGCTTCGCGGGTCAGGTCGTCTTCGGTCGGCCCCAGGCCGCCGGTGGCGATCACGACGTCGGCGCGCTCGAGCGCCACGCGGAAGCCACGCACCAGCGCCGCACGATCGTCGGCGACGGTCTGGCGGGCGACGGTCTCGATGCCGACCTCGAGCAGGCGGTCGGTCAGCCACAGCGCGTTGGTGTCCTGGCGCAGCGGCGTCAGCAGCTCGCTGCCGAGGGCGAGGATCTCGGCCTTCATGCGAACGGCACCACGAGCAGCGCGGCGCGCAGCGCCAGGTTCGCGTAGATGCCCGCGAACACGTCGTCGGTCATGATCCCCCATCCGCCTGGCAGCGCCTCGGCCTGGCGCGCGGGCCACGGCTTGATCACGTCCATCACCCGGAACAGCAGGAAGCCCACCAGCGCAGTCGCCGGCGTGAACGGCAGCGCGAGGTAGCTGATCCACTGGCCCACGATCTCGTCGACGACCGCGATCCCCGGGTCCTTGCGGCCCGCGACCTCCGCGGCGACGGAGGATGCCGCCACGCCGAGGAAGTAGACGACCACGATCGCCGCGACCTGCGCCCACAGCGGGGCCGCGACGAGCGGCAGGAACAGCAGCACGCCGACAGCGGAGCCGGCGGTGCCCGGCGCCACGGGGGAGTAGCCCGAGCCGAAGCCCGTGGCGAGCGCCAGCGCGGCGCGTCTCTTCAGGTTGGACATGGCTGATGGTAAAGGATCAGCCGCTTCATCTCCGACGCAGCCGGCCCTCGGGGTCGCGGGGGGCGACGCGCAGCGTGTCGGAGTGGCTCATCAGCACGCGGCCGGCCGCGCCACGCACCGAGCGCAGGTGCTTGCGGCGGGCGACGTGGACATCCACGGCCGTCGCCTCGCGAGCGGCGCTGTGGAAGGCGGCGACCTCGGCGGCCTCGCGCAGGTCGTCCGCGCTGGCGCGGTTCTCGGGGTCGCGCAGGATGACGTGGGCGCCGGGTACGTCGCGGGCGTGGAACCAGTGGTCCTCGGGCCGGGCCAGGCCGAAGGTCAGCGCGTGGTTCTCCTTCGCGCCGCGGCCGACGTGCAGCAGCAGGCCGCCCGAGGTCAGGAAGCGGCGCGGCTTCGCCCCTTCGCGCGGCGGCTCCGCCTCGCGGGCGGGAACGGCGGGCAGTTCGCTGCCCTCGCGCGCGTCGGCGAGCGTCGCCTCCTCGGCCTGGGCGGCGGAGAGCGCCTCGCGCGTCTCGCGGATACGCGCCCCGATGCGGACGCGCGCCGCCGTGTTGCGCTTGGCCCGCGCGAACAGCCGGTCGGCGTTGTCGACCGCACGCAGGCGCGGGTCGAGCTTGAGCCGCAGCGGCGGGCCGCCGTACGGGTCGGCGACGGTGGCCTCCGCCGCACCCGCGGGCACGCTCGCCGGGTCGGCCAGGATCGCTTCGCCCGCGCGGCGCAGGTCGGCCTCGGGCTCGAGTCGGTCGCGATCGCCCTCGAGATGGGCCAGCAGTTGCGCGAGCCGACGCGCACGCTCGCGCGCGGCCTTCTGCGCGCCCTGCCGCGCCACGCCGAAGGCCTCGCCGCGGCGGCGCTCGTCGAGCACCCGCCGCGCGGCCTCGCCCCACGACGCGCCGGTTTCGACGTGGCGCCCGTCACCGGGTGGAATCGGCCACAGTTCCGGGAGATCGCCTGCGGCCGCGGCCGCGTCGCGACCGGCGCGGGGCAGGCGCGACACGATGTGGGGCGCGGGAACCGCCTGCTGCCAGGCCTGCCACGTCGCAGCACCCCCGTCCCACGCCTTCGCGAGCCACGGCCCGAGGCCGGGGCACTCGCGCAGCCGCTCGGCCGCGGTCTTCCCCGCCGGCGCTGCAGCCCGCCACCAGTCGCCCCCGGGGCGTGGAGCCGGCAGCGGCCACGCCGCTTCGCCGAACAGCGTCGCCACGGGCTCGTTCTCGCGCACCAGGCTGATCGCGGGAGCCGTGCCGGACGCCCTCAGCGCGAGCGTGCCGCCCGAGGTCTCGATCCACAGCGTGCGCTCGCCTTCGACCCGCGCGACGGCAGAGATCCGCGCGCCTTCCAGGTGTTTGCGCAGCAGCAGCAGCCCGTGGCCGTCGCGGCCGGCGGGCGGCGCCTCGCTGGACCCGCGCACGGCCTCGCGCGCGACCAGCCACGCGCCCGCGCAGCGCGGCCACGCGGAGAGGATCAGCCGCGCGCGCTCGTGAGCCAGCTCCAGCAACACCACCCGGCCGCGAGCCCGCACCTTCTCGATGGTGCGCCCCACGACCCGCGGCCGCGCCTCGTCGAGCAACCGATCCAGGCTCAGGGAGTCCAGGGTCTATCCAGGTTCCGCCGATGGAGCGGGTCGGAACCGATGTGTCAGCCGCGGATGACGCGGGCTTGCACCGCGCGGTCGTGCAGGGCGCGGCGGGCGGGGTCGAACAGCATCGGCCACAGCCCGGCGCCGACGAGGGCCGTGCCGAATGCGCCGAGCACCGCGCGAGCGAGCGCGCGAGCGACGCCGAGCGGCGCGCCGCTGCGGTCGACGACGCGCACGCCGACCAGCATCTTGCCCGGGGTCTGGCCCGTCGAGCCCGTGAACCACGCGGCGTAGACGAGCCCGAGCAGGGCCAGGAACGCGAGCAGCCCGGGCCACGCCGGCACCAGGCCCAGCGCATCGACCTGGGCCGCGCGGCTCGCGAGGTACACCGCCGCCGTCCAGAACGAGACGATCACCGCGGCGTCCAGCAGCGCGGCGTTCAGGCGCTCCTCGGGAGTCGCCGGCCGCTCGACCACCGGGATCTCGGTATCTTCTTCGCGGCCCGCCAACCAGTCGCCGTCGGACGGCGCGGCACCCCAGTCGAGCCGCGGCGCGGGCGGCTCGGGCGCGGCCTCGGCCGCCGGCTCGTCGAGCAGCAGCACGTGGGCCTCGGGCATCTCGGGCTCGGTCACGGCAGCGGTCTCGACCCGGCCCTCGACCGGCTCGAGCGCCACGTCGGCGTCGGACTGCAGCGGCAGGTCGAGCGGTGAACCGGGCGCGGGCGGCGCGGTGCGCGGCGCCCGCAGGTCGATCTCGCCGAGTTCGTGGCTCGCCGCGGGCGGGCCCGGGTTCATGCGGGCAACGCTGTGCGGCGCCTCGATCACGTCCGAGAAGGCTCGACCTCGCAGAGCGGGCGTCGAGCCCGAGCGCGACACGGACGGCGCGGGCGGGGGCGCAGTGACCGGCGCGGAGACCGCCAGGTCGGTTTCCTCCACGAGCTCCGGCGTCTCCTCCGGGAACAGCGGCAGCGGCTCGGCACCCGCCGCGCGGTCGGAGCGGCGCTTCTGCACCCGCTCCTGCACTTCGTCCTTCCAGGTCCGCTCCGTTTTCATGCGGCGGAGGGCGTGGACGTCGCGCCGGCTCATCGCAGCCCGGCGGCCGCGGCCGCAGCCGGGGCCGGGGCCGGGGCCGGAGCCTTCGTCGAGCGCGCCAGGGAAGGCGGGGCCGCGGCCCGGGTCCGCGGGCGCGGCGGTCCGACCAGCGAGTCCACGAAGCGCTCCCAGCCCGCCGACGCGAAGAGCAGGCCGACGCCGAGAGCCAGGGCGAAACCGAAACCGAGCGCGCGGCGCGACCACGCGAACGACGACGGTCGGACGGCGGCCACGACCCGGTCGGCGGCCGAGCGGACGGGATCGAACGAAGCGCGACCGCGGCGGCCGTCGAGGCGATCGCGGAGCAGCGCGAGGCGGGCGGGGTCGGCGGCTCCGGCGCGCGCGGCGCACTCCTCGGCCCGGATCAGGTCGCCGGCTTCGACGGCGGCGAAGGCCTCGTCGACGTCAGCCTCGGCGCTGCGGCGCTGCTCGGCGAGCGCCGCCCGGGCGAGGGCCAGCGTCTCGCGGACTGCCGGGTCGTCGGGCGCCTTGAGCAACAGGCGCTCGAGCCCGTCGGCAGCCTCGGCGGCCCGGCCCTGGTCCAGGAGCAGGCGAGCCTCGCGGGCACGCGCGGTCACGGCGCTGTCGACGGACGGTGTCAAGGTGTGAGGAATCGCCTCCTGGCCGACGCGGCGATTATGCGCGAGCGGTGGCCGCTCGTTCAAGGAAGATCCGCGGGCTCAGGCCTCTCCTTTTCGCGCCGGCAGCAGGCCGAAGCCCTTCATCTTGCGGTACAAGTTGGAACGCTCGACCTGCAGCGCCTCGGCGGTGCGGCTCATGTTGCCGCCGCACTCCTCGTACTTCTGCAGGATGTACCGCTTCTCGAAGTCGTCGCGGGCCTCGGCCAGCGACGGGAAGTCGCGCAGCCGCTCGCCGCCACCGGTCGACGCGGCGGCCATGGGCAGAACCAGGCCGCCGCCGAGCGGGGCCGGCAGGTCGGCCGCCTCGATCCGCTCGCCGGGCGCCATGATCACCATCCGCTCGATCACGTTGCGCAGCTCGCGCACGTTGCCCGGCCAGGCGTGGCCGGCGAGCGCGCCGAGCGCCTCGGGGGCGATCTCGCGCGGGCGGCGGCCGTACTCGGCGGACAGCTCGGCGACGAAGTGGCGGGCCAGCAGTGCGATGTCCTCGTGGCGCTCGCGCAACGGCGGCACCTCGAACGGCAGCACGTTGAGCCGGAAGAACAGGTCCTCGCGGAACGCGCCCTTGCGGATCTCGTCCTCGAGCCGCTTGTTGGTGGCGGCGATCACCCGCACGTCGACCTCGACCGAGGCGGTGCCGCCGACCGGCTCGATCCGCTGCTCCTGCAGCGCGCGCAGCACCTTGGCCTGGGTCTTGAGCGTCATGTCCCCGATCTCGTCGAGGAACAGCGTGCCGCCGTCGGCCAGCTCGAACTTGCCCTTGCGCGAGGCGAGCGCGCCGGTGAACGAGCCCTTGACGTGGCCGAACAACTCGGACTCGATCAACTCCTCGGGGATCGCGGCGCAGTTGACCTCGACGAACGGCCCTGACGCGCGGCGGCTCTGCAGGTGGATCTGGCGCGCGACCAGCTCCTTGCCGGTGCCGTTCTCGCCGTAGATCAGCACCCGGCCGTTGGACGGCGCGGCCTGCGCGATCTGGGCCCGCAGCGCGTGGATGCGCGGGCCCTCGCCGACCATCACGAACTTCTGCGAGACCTGCTCGCGCAGGGCCTGGTTCTCGGCCTCGAGCTGGCCCTGGCGCAGCGCGTTCTTGACGACCAGCAGCGTCTTCTCGAGCGACAGCGGCTTCTCGACGAAGTCGATGGCGCCCATCCGCACGGCCTTGACCGCAGTCTCGATGTTGCCGTGGCCCGAGATCACGATCACCGGCACCCGCGCGTCCTGCGCGCGCAGCCGCTCCAGCGTCTGCAGCCCGTCCATCCCCGGCAGCCACACGTCGAGCAGCACCAGGTCGTAGCGGCGGTTCTCGAGTGCTTGCAGGCAGGCCTCGCCGCTGCCCACGGCTTCGACGTGGTAGCCCTCGTCGGACAGCACGCCGGAGAGCGAAGAACGCACGCCGGTCTCGTCGTCGACCACCAGGATCGTCTGTCTCATGCCCTCACGTTCCTACGCCGGCAGGTCCACGACGAAGCGCGCGCCGTGCGGCTGCGCGTCTTCGACGCGAATCGTTCCATTGTGCTCCTGGACGATGCGGGCCACGATCGCCAGGCCCAGCCCGCTGCCCCGCCGCTTGGTGGAGAACGACGGCACGAACAGCTTCTCGCGGTCGGCCTCGGGCACGCCGGGGCCGTCGTCCTCGACCGTCAGCCGGGCGCGGGCCTGGGCCTTGTCGAAGGTGGTCGTCAGCTTGACCGTGCCGCGGCGGTCGACGGCGTCGATCGCGTTGTCGACCAGGTTCACCACCACGCGCTTGATCTGCTCGACGTCGATCCGCAGCGCCGGCAGGTCCGCGGCCAGCTCGCGGCTCAGCTTCACGTCGGGGAACAGGCCCTCGTACAGCGACAGCGCCTGCTCGATCACCTCGTGCAGCGACGCCGGGGCGAGGTTGGCCGCGGGCAGCCGCGCGAACTGCGCGAACTCGTCGACCAGGTTCTTGAGCGCCTCGACCTCGTGCTCGATCGCACCGGTCGCCTCTTCGACGATGCGGTCGAGGTCGGGCGACTGGCGCACGTGGGCCTTGCGCACGCGCTGGGCGGAGAGCTGGATCGGAGTCAGCGGGTTCTTGATCTCGTGGGCCAGCTTGCGCGCGACCTCGCCCCACGCCGCGACCTTCTGGGCCCGCATCAGCGGCGTCAGGTCGTCGAGCACGAGCACCGCGCCGGGCGCCGTGCCGGGCGCGCCGGGCAGCGGCACCACGGTCACCGCCAGGTGGCGGTCGCGGCCCGCGAGCGGCACTCGCACCTCGCGCTCCTGGCGCGTGCCGCGACCCGCGAGCTGGCGCCGGGCCAGGCTGGCCAGCTCGTCGCGGCCCGCGCCACGTCCGAGGCCGTCCTCGAGCAGGCGTCCGACCGCCGCCGCATCGACGTCGAGCAGCCGGCAGGCCGCCGCGTTGACCGCGGTCACGGTGGCCTCGGCGTCGACGACGACGACGCCGGTGCCGACGGTCTCCAGCACCGTCTCCATCAGTCGCCGGCGGTCCTCGAGCTCCTCGTTCTTGCGCATCAGCCCGCGCCGGCCGTGATCGACCTCCTCCTCGCTGCGGGCCAGCCGCTCGGACATGCGGTTGAAGGAGGCGATCAGCGCGCCGAACTCGTCCGCACCGGCCGGAAAGTCGACGCGCACGCCGCGCTCGCCCGCCGCGATCCGCTCGGCGCCCTGGGCCACGAGGCGCAGCGGCGTGGTGATGCGCCGCGCGAGATAGAGCGCAAGCCACACGGCGCCGAACAACACGAGCAGCGCCGCGAACAGGAAGATCGAGAGGTAGACCGCCTTGATCGGCTCCTTGGCCGCCTCGGTCTGGCGGAACTTGTCGAAGCGCTCGCGCACCTCGCGCGCCTCCGCCATCAGCTCCGGCGGCACGAACGACGACACCACCACCGCGCCCGCAGGCTTTCCGCCGGCGCCGACCACGGGCACGCCGACGCGGAGCAGGGCGCCGCCCGCGAACGGCATCTCGAGCGTCGTCTCGCGGCCGGCCCGCGCAGCCTCTGCGAGCGGCTCGGCCGAGGCCTCGTCGTAGGGAGCCTGCGGCAGGGCGGGGCTGGCGACCGCCAGCCACTCGCCATCGGGGCCGTAGACGTTGACGAGGTCGAGCCCGAGGTCGCGGGCGCGGACCTCGATCGTGCGCCGCAGCCCGGCGCGGCCGGCGGGCTCCAGCAGCCGCCGCGCACCGACCTCGCGGGCGAGCAGCCGGGCGTGGACCCGGGCCTGCTTCAGCTCGCGTTCGCGCAGCCCCTCGCCCAGCGCTCGCGACGCCGCCAGCAGCCGCTCGACGTCGACGCTGAACCAGCGATCGACGGTCTGCCGGATCAGGTCGCTGCCGACCACCACGAGCAACGCGGATGGCGCCAGCGCCATCGCCAGCAGCGCCAGCGCCAGCCGCAGGCGGAGCCGCGCCCCGAGCACCCCGCGCCGACCCTCGACGAAGACCTTGACCAGGTTGCGCCCGAGCATCACGGCCAGCACGAGCAGCAGCGCGAAGTTGAGGACGGTCAGCCCGTACAACAGGACGGAGGCGAGGAAGTCGGGCGAAAAATCCCGGCTCTTGCGCAGCAGCGCCTCGAGCAGGAGGAACACGCCCGCGGCGGCCAGCGTGGAGGCCAGCACGAGACGAGCGTCGTTCTTGAATGCGGGGCGAGACATCGGGGGGCGTGATGATTCTAGTCCGCGCGGGGAGCGCCCTTGTTGAAGCGGCCGGCCGCGCGTGGTACTTAGCTTCCAACGTGCGCCCCGCCCTCATCCCGTGCGTCCTGTTGTTCGCCGCGGTGGCCGCCGCGCAGGATGGAAAGCCCGTCGAGAGCGCGACGCCCGAGCCCGCGCTCGTCGCCTCGACGCCAGCCCCGCTCACCGAGAGCGCCGCTCCCGCGGCCCTCGCGCCGGACGCGCCCCTTTCCGGGCCCGCGCCGGTCGAGGTCGCGGTGCTGCTCGACACCTCCGGTTCGCTGCGGCCCGCCGATCTCGAGGCCACGCGTGCGCTGGCCCGCGCCGTGTTCGCGAGCCTGCCGCCCGGCAGCCGGCTCGCGGTGCTGTCCTTCGACGACGAGTCGCGGGTGCTGCAGCCCGCGACCGCGGACCCCGACGCCGTCGACCGCGCGCTCTCCGGCGCCACCCGCGCCGGCCGCTTCACGGCGCTGCACGATGCGCTGTTCGACGCCTCGCGGCTGCTGCGCGATTCCGACTCCCAGCGCCGCGCGATCCTGCTGCTGTCCGACGGCAAGGACGAGAACTCCGCCGTCAACGTGGAGGACGGCCTCCAGATCGCCCAGGCCGAGGCGATCCCGGTGTTCGCCGTCGGCCTCGGCAAGATCGACGAGAAGAGCCTGCGCCGGATCGCCAAGCTGACCGACGGCAGCTACTCGCCGCTGGGCGAGGCCTCGGGCCAGGAAGTCGCTGCGCTGATCGCCCAGCTCCCGGTGCGCGCGCCGCGCCCCGCCGGGCCCGCGGCCGCGGCCGACGCGCCCGCCCAGGGCGTGGCCACGCCGGAGGCACTGGCGTCCGGGCAGCTCGAGCGCATCGGCGCGGCCGCGCTGGCCACGCTCGGCTTCGCGCTCGCCGTCGGCGCGTTGCTCCTGTGGCGGCGCCAGAACGCGCCCCAGCCCGCGCAACCGCAACCGCCGGCCCCACCGCCGGTGCGCTCCGTCAGCCGGGCGATGGCGCGCGACAGCGGCAGCACCTTGCCCTCGATGCCCGCGGCGAAGCCCGACGCGGACCGCGAGGGCGCCACGCTGCTGACCCGCCTGCCCCAGGTCGGCGCCGCGGGCGGCACCGTGGTGCTCAAGTCGACGCCGATGTTGCGGGTCAAGAACGGGCCCGGGGCCGGGTTGCTGCTGGAGCTGTCGGAGGCCACCGCGATCTCGCTCGGCCGCAGCCCGGGCAACGACATCGTGCTCGAGGACGACGCGGTGTCGGGTCAGCACGCCCGCATCCGCTGCGAGGACGGCGCTTTCGTCGTCCACGACCTGCAGAGCACCAACGGCACGTTCGTGAACGAGCGCCGGGTCGAGCGCCATACGCTGGTCAACGGCGACGTCGTGCGCCTCGGCGAGACCCTGATGGAGTTCGTCCGCTTCGGACGTTAGTGGGGGTGCGGGGGCGGAGGAGGCTCGTCCCCGGGGCTCACTCCCGGGTTTCGAGCAGGCCCTTCAGGGTGTTCATGAACTGGTCGACGTCCTTGAAGTCGCGGTAGACCGAGGCGAAGCGCACGAACGCGACCTTGTCCAGCTCGCGCAGGCTCTCCATCAACTGCTCGCCGATCAGCCCCGACGGCACCTCGCGGTCGGGCCGCTCGTGGACCATCGACTCGATCCGGTCGGCCACCGTCTCCAGCGACTTCATCGGCACCGGCCGCTTCTCGCAGGCCTTCATCAGGCCGGCCAGCACCTTCTCGCGGTCGAAACGCTCGCGGCGGCCGTCCTTCTTGACCACCACGTGCGGGATCTGGTCGATGCGCTCGTAGGACGTGAAGCGCTTGGCGCAGGCCAGGCACTCGCGGCGGCGGCGGATGACCTCGCCCTCCTTGCTCTCGCGCGAGTCGACGACCTTGTCCTCGAGGTGCGAACAGTAGGGACACTTCATTTCCCCGCCTCTCCCCCGGGGGCGGCCGCCCCCTCGTCCTCCGCCATCTCCGAGACCCGCCCCAGCGTGAGACCCTCGCCCGGCAGGCAGGCGAGCCCGATCAGCAGCACCGGCAGGTTGGTCAGCGCGTGGCACGCGACGGCCGCGGCGACGGCGGTGTTCTTGTCGACCCCGAAGGCCTCGGTCAGCGCCAGCATGTACGACTCGTGGAAGCCGCCGACCATGCCCGGCGTCGGCACCGCCACCCCGACCGTCAGGAAGCCGAGCATCAGGAAGGTGGAGTGGAAGGGCAGATCGACGCCGAAGGCGAGGTTGTTCCAGTAGAGGCCCAGGCAGATCGAGGCCCACACCAGCGCCGACTGGCCGAGGATCGCGAGCAGGTGCGGCAGCGGCGCCCGCAGCACGCCGAGGCCGGCGGCGAACGAGGCCAGCAGGCGGTCGAGCGGGCCCGAGATCGAGGCGGGCAGGAACCCGAACAGCTTCGAGCACAGCGCCAGCGCCCGCTCGGAGTGGGCGTGGAAGGCGTAGAGCGCGACCAGGATCGCGATCGCGCCCAGCGCAGCGAACGCGCCGGCCGTCTTGAGCCCCGCGAGGAACGTGCCGCCGCGCTGCGCCGCAGGCAGCGGCAGCAGCCACAGGTAGGCGCCGAACAGGCTCAGCACCGTGAGCAGGTCCACCAGCCGCTCGAGGATGATCGAGGCGAAGGCGGCCGCGGTGCTGGTGTTGTGGCGGCGGGCCACGAGGTAGGGCCGGACGACCTCGCCGGCGCGCGGGATCAGCAGCCCGGACATGAAGCCGACGAACGTCGCGCTGACCAGGTGGCGCAACGGCACGACCGCCAGCGGGGCCAGCAGGTAGCCCCAGCGCCAGGCGCGCAGCAGGTAGGTCAGGATGGTGGTGACGATGGTCCCGGCGAGCAGCCAGGGGTTCGCGCGCTTGAACGCGTCGAAGATCTCTCCCCAGTGCACGCCCTTGAAGAAGAAGAAGAGGAGCACCGCGGCGACCAGGAAGCCGGCCGCGAGGCGGCCTTTGCCTTTCACCGTCTGCCTTTACCCATTCGACGCAACTTCTTTCCTCTCATGCACTTGATGGGACCGCGCGACTCTACTACACTTTCGCCACGCGTCAAACGGCGTCAAGGCGACGAGACCCGAGAACCCGGGCCCTCGCGCTTTCGTTAGAGGGGGCAGGTGTGGCCCCCGCGAGAGGCCCGGCCGCGAACTTGACCGACAACGAACTCCTGGAGCGGTGCCGAAGCGGGGACCAGGCGGCCTGGTCGGCGCTCGTGGCCCGTCACGCGCGGAAGGTCTTCTCCGTCGCATGGCGGTTCACGGGGCGCTCGGACGAGGCCGAGGACCTGACCCAGGAGATCTTCGTCAAGGTGTATCAGTCACTTGCCCGCTTCGATCCGCACGAGGGCCAGTTCCCGGCCTGGTTGATGCGCGTGGCCCGCAACCACGCGATCGACAACTACCGGAAGCGGCGCGAGGAGCGGATTCGCCGCGCGGACGACCCGGCGATCCTGGACTTCATGGCGGACGGGCGCTCGGGGCCGCTCGAGGACGTCGTGCGCAAGGAGCGGGCCGAGATCGTGCGCGCCGGCCTGGCGGCGCTGCCCTCGGACCTGCGCGAGCCGCTGATCCTGTGCGACCTGCGCGGGCTGCCCTACGAGGAGATCGCGCAGACGCTCGGGCTGCCGCTGGGCACGGTCAAGAGCCGCATCAACCGCGGCCGTACCGAACTCGCCCGGCGCTTGATGCGGCGCAAGAAGGACCTGGGCTACTCGTGAGCGCCCCCGGCCCGAACCCGACCTGCGACGCCGTGGCGGAGCACCTCGGCGACTTCCGCGAGGGCGCACTCGCGGAGCCCTGGCGCAGCCGCGTGGCGCTCCACCTCCAGAAGTGCGAGGAGTGCGCGGCCCTCCACGAGGCGCTGGCGGAGGTGGCGCTGCTGCTGCGCCAGGAAGTGCCGGAGCCGAGCGCGGGCTTCGAGGAGCGCGTCGGGGCGGCGAGTGCGGTGGACCAGGACGGACGGGGTTTGCTCGGCGGTCGGGGTCTGCTCGGCGGTCGGGATCTGCACGCGGTCGGGGGGAGTTTCCCCTGGCCCAAGCTCGCCGCGACGGCGAAAGAAGCCTGGCGCCTGTCGCCTCTCCCTCTCGCCGCGACGCTGGCGGTGGCCCTCTCCGGCGCGCTGCTGGTCGGCCTGCCCGAGGACCGCCTGCCCGAGTCCGCGCGGCGACTGCGAGCCCGTGGCGCGACCGCCCGCGAACTGTTGATGGAGCGCCAGGAGCGCCTGATGGAGGACGTCGGCGCCCTGCGGCTGGTCGTCGGCGGCGCCTTCTCGTCGCGGGTCGAGCGCATCCAGGAGCAGCTCGAGGACTACCGGCGCCTGGTCGCCGCCCCGGAGCGCCGCAAGCCCGCCGCGACCCCGGTCGACCCCAAGGCCGAGACCGAGTCGACCCGCTCATTCGAGAACTTCGCAGCCCCCGCTCCCGTAGCAGTGGGTGCGGGGCAGGTCGCCCCGCCCCCCCGCCCCACCCGGGTGTGAAGGAGCGAGCGAGATGAGCAGCGACCCCACTTCCTTGTTCTCAGAGGCGAAGACGGACCCCGGCATCGCGGTCGTCGCGGAGCCGGTTCCCGCCCCGCAGCCCTCGCTGCCGCCGCCCCCGCCGCCGACGTGGGCCGCCCCTGGCCACCCGGTGCGGCTCGCCAAGTCGCCGGGTCTCGCGACGTTCCTGTCGCTGTTCCCGGGCGTGGGCCAGATCTACAACGGCCAGCCGGCGAAGGCGTTCGCGTTCTTCTTCGGCCTGATCGGTGCGGCCTGGGCCGCGGGCGAGATCCACCCGCTGCCGTTCGCCCCGCTGATCCCGTTCCTCTACTTCTTCAACCTCGTCGACGCCTATCGCTCCGCCCACGCCGTCAACGCGGGCGGCGACGCGGCGGCCCTGATGGAGCAGGAGGCGTTCGAGTCGCCGGCGTGGGGCGTGGGCCTCGTCTGCCTGGGCGTGCTGCTGCTGCTCAACAACCTGGGCTGGCTCGACGTCCACTACGTGCGGCGCTTCTGGCCGGTGGCGTTGATCGCGCTCGGCGCCTGGTTCATCCGCACCTCGCTGCAGCGGCGCGCGAGCTAGGAGGCGCCATGGGTGCCCGTTTCAGCCCCGAGGGCCTGGCCCTCGGGGTCACCCTGCTCGCCCTCGGCGTCGTCGGCACGCTGTCGACGTTCGGCGTGATCGAGGCGCTGCCGGTGGTCCGCCGCTACTGGCCGCTGTCGCTGGTGGTCTGGGGCGTGCTCGAGATCGTCCATGCCCGGGCGGCTCGCGCCGAGCGGGTGCGACGCACGGAAGGGGCATAGCGCCGTGCCGTTCCTGCGCCGCGCCTTCGTGCTGATCGCGCTGCTGGCGATGGGCCTCGGCACCGAGGCCGCGTGGCACATCCGCGAGCGGGTGGGCTTCTCGTCGTGGACCGGCTGGACCGCCTTCGGTCGCTTCGAGGGGCCTTCGCACTCCTTCGAGGAGACCCGCGAGGTGGCCGCGGCGCCGGCGCTCGAGATCGACAACCGCTTCGGCGACGTCGCCGTGCGCGGCACCGACGCGGCGGTGATCATCGTCAAGCTGCGCAAGCAGGTCTATGCGGCCGACCCGCAGGAGGCGGCGAAGGCGGCGGCCGAGGTGCAGCTGTCGAGCGAGCGCTCGGGCGACGTGCTGCGGCTGTCGGCGCTGCTCGCCGGCGAGTCCCGGCGCCGGATCGGCGTCGCCACCCACTTTACGGTCGAGGTGCCGCGGGCGACCCGGGTGCGGGTGCGCAACGAGCACGGCACCGCCGAGGCGATCACCGTGGAGGCGGCCGACGTGGAGACGACCCACGACGACGGACGCGTCGAGGACGTCAAGGGCGACGTGCGACTGGCCGTGCGCCACGGCGACGCGGTGGCGCGACGGATCGGCGGGGCGCTGGACCTGACCTGCCGCTTCGGCAACGCCAGCGTCGAGGACGCCGGCGCGACTCGGGCGGAGATCGAGCACGGCGGCCTGGGCGTGACCCGCGCGGCCGCGCTCGACGCGGACGTGGCCCAGGGCGACACCAGCGCCGAGCGCATCGCGGGCGCGCTCGACGTGCGGGCCCGCCACGGCAACGTCGACGCCCGCGAGGTGGGTGGCGCTGCGAAGATCGTGGTCGAAATCGGCAGCGCGACGGTCGTCGGCGCGGCCAGCGCGGACGCCCGCGTCACCCACGGCCACGTGCGCCTGGAGCGGGTCGCCGGCCACGCCTTCGCCAGTTCCACCCACGACGGCGTCGAACTGCTCGACGTGAGCGGCGGGGCCGAGGCCGAGGTCGAGCACGGTGGCCTGCGCGCGATCCGCGTGCGCGGCGGGCTCACGGCCCGGGTCTCGGGCGACGACGTGGCGCTCGAGGACATCGCTGGCGAGCTGAACTTGGAGTCGCGGCGCGCGCGGGTCAGCGTGGCGCCGGCCTCGCCGCTGTCCGGGATCCTGATCCAATCCGAGCACGGCGACGTCGTGTTGCTGCTGCCGCCCGGCACCGCTGCCCAACTCGAGGCCGCGGCTTCGCAGGGCGAGGTGGACGTCGACCTGCCCGACTTCACCGCCAGCGAGCGGACCCGTGCCCGCGTGGCGGGCCGCGTGGGCGCGGGCGGCGCGGCGGTGCGGGTGACGGCCGGGCACGGCGACGTCAGCGTCCACCTTCCGCCCGCCCCCGAGGCGCACTGATCTTCTCCTTGCGCCGGCGCGGAGCGATCCAGTAGACTCCCCGCCCTGCCGGGGGCTTGGCCGCGGCGGATACGGAAACCCTCCAAACCGATGCCGCACGAAGAGACTGCCGGCCGGCCCGCCCTGTTCGAGAGCCACCTGCCCGGGCACACGTTGTGGCGCCGCGGCAAGGTGCGTGACGTCTACGATCTCGGCGACCGGCTGCTGATCGTCGCCACCGACCGCATCAGCGCCTTCGACGTGGTGCTGCCGACGCCGATCCCCGACAAGGGCCGGGTGCTGACCCAGATCTCGTTGTTCTGGTTCCAGCAACTCGCCGACGTGGTGCTCCACCACGTGATCACGGCCAACGTCGACGAGTACCCGGCGTCGCTGCAGCCGTTCCGCGACCAGCTCGAAGGGCGCTCGATGCTGGTCGCCCGCACCGAGCCGCTGCCGGTCGAGTGCGTGGTGCGCGGCCACATCACCGGCTCGGGCTGGAAGGATTACAAGGCCACGGGCCAAGTTTGCGGCATCCCGCTGCCCGCGGGGCTGCGCGAGTCCGACGAGCTGCACCCGGCGATCTTCACGCCTTCGACCAAGGCCGAGGTCGGCCACGACGAGAACATCGCCTTCGACGCGGTCGTCAGCACGGTCGGCGCGCACCGCGCGGCCGAGCTGCGCGACACCAGCCTGGCCCTGTACGAGCGCGCCCGCCGCTTCGCCGCGGAGCGCGGCATCCTGCTGGCCGACACCAAGTTCGAGTTCGGGGTGCTCGGGGGCACGGGGGCGGAGCCGCATCCGTCCGCGGCGGGAGCCCCCGCGGGTCCGCCGGCGGGATTCACTCCCGACGGCGGCAACCCCATGGGCGGACGCCTGGTCTGGATCGACGAGGCGCTGACGCCGGACTCCTCACGCTTCTGGCCCCGGGACGGGTTCACGCCCGGCGGGCCGCAACCCTCCTTCGACAAGCAGTTCGTGCGCGACTGGCTGGAAGCGCAGCGGTGGGACAAGCGTCCGCCGGCTCCCGCGCTGCCGGCCGACGTCGTCGCCCGCACGCGCGACAAGTACCGCGAGGCGTTCCTGCGCCTCACGGGCCGGGAACTGGACTAGACGATGAAGCAGGAGATGGACACGCTGGTCGGCCAGATGGTGGACCGCGGCATCCGTTTCGCCGAGGCCCGGCGCGAGTTCGAGAAGCGCTTCATCTCGCGGGTGCTGCAGCGCCACGGCGGCAACCTCAGCCGCGCGGCCGACGAGCTGCGGATCCACCGCAACACGCTCGGCAAGAAGATCTCGGAATACAAGATCGGCTAGCGTCGGCCCCAACGGGGGTTTGGGGGCGGAGGAGCTCCGTTCGCGACGGAGCTCCCATGGGACCTGTGACGGGCTTCGCCCGGCACAGGAACCCGACGGTTCAGCCACTTGGCACTCGGCTTGACAGAGTGCCAGCCGACCCGTAAATTGGCAGTCGACGGGGTTGAGTGCCAGCGTCGCGCGTTCCCCTGTTTCGTTGCGTGTTCGGGTCAGGAGGCGCCCCAGGCCGCCTCCGTCGGGTCGGGATAAGTCCTGCGTTTTCAAGGAGACGACGAGACGATGAAGGTTCGTCCGCTGCACGACCGGTTGCTGGTCCGCCGCATGGAAGAGAAAGAGACCGTGAAGGGCGGGATCATCATCCCCGACACGGCCAAGGAGAAGCCCCAGGAGGGCGAGGTGCTCGCCGTGGGCACCGGCAAGGTGCTCGAGAACGGCACCAAGCTGGCGATGGACGTCAAGGTCGGCGACAAGATCCTGTTCGGGAAGTACTCCGGCACGGACATCAAGGTCGACGGCGAAGAGGTCCTGATCCTGCGCGAGGACGAAGTCCTCGCGGTCATCGGCTGATCCCAAGGTTCGAAGGAGAACTGACGCAATATGGCGAAGCAGATCACGTACGGTGACGACTCGCGGCAGGCAATGCTGCGCGGCGTCAACCGCCTCGCGGACGCAGTCAAGGTCACGCTCGGCCCCAAGGGCCGCAACGTCGTCCTCGACAAGAAGTTCGGTTCCCCGCTGATCACCAAGGACGGCGTCACCGTCGCCAAGGAGATCGAGCTCAAGGAGCCGCTGGAGAACATGGGCGCCCAGATGGTGCGCGAGGTCGCGTCGAAGACCTCCGACATCGCGGGTGACGGCACCACCACGGCGACGGTTCTGGCCCAGGCGATCTACCGCGAGGGCATCAAGAACGTCACCGCCGGCGCCAACCCGATGGAGTTGAAGCGCGGCATCGAGAAGGCCGTCGCGGCCGTCACCGAGGAGCTGAAGAAGCTCTCCAAGCCCGTCAAGGGCAAGATGATCGCCCAGGTCGGCACCATCTCCGCCAACAACGACGAGACGATCGGCAAGATCATCGCCGAGGCGATGGAGAAGGTCGGCAAGGACGGCGTCATCACCGTCGAAGAAGCCAAGGCCATGGAGACGACCCTCGAGGTCGTCGAGGGCATGCAGTTCGACCGTGGCTACCTGTCGCCCTACTTCGTGACCGACGCCGAGCGCATGGAAGTCGTGTTCGAGAACGCCCTCGTGCTGATCCACGAGAAGAAGATCTCGAACATGAAGGACCTGCTGCCCGTGCTCGAGCAGGTGGCCA
>JAMPXO010000060.1 GCA_023701125.1 Vicinamibacteria bacterium
CGAGGGGAGAGGCTAGCACCGGCCGGGCGGGCGTCAATCCCGCCCGGCCGTCGGGTTCCGACGCCGGGGAACCCGGCGCCGGTCCCATGGGGGCTACGTCGCCAACGGACGCTCCTCCGCCCCCAAACCCCCGTCGGGATCAGGACCGCTTCGCCTCGCGCCGGATCTCGCTCTCCACCTGGACCTCGTTCTTCACGTCGAACGCCAGCACGCTCTGCCGCGCGATGAACCCCAGCAGCACCTGCTCGACGCGGCTGACGACGACCCCGGCGAGAGTCACCCGCCCGTTCTCGACGACGATCCGGATTGGCGGCTCCGGCATGTGCGCGTAATGCGCGAAGCGGGGATCGCCGTAGATCGCGCGCACCAACCGATGGCGGATCTCGTTGTCGAACAGCGACACGGGCTGGACCCGGATCTCGTTCACGACCCGGGTCACACCCGGCACCGCGGCGACGCGCTTCTCGAGCGCCTGGCTGCGGTACGGCATCTGCACGGAGCCGCGCAGCAGCACGACGCCGTCCTGCACTCCGTACTCGATGTTGTCGAACACGGTCAGCGACGCGTAGCGCAGGATCGCGCGTTGCGTGTCCTTCGCGAGCGCGGCGTCGGGCCGGGCTTCCTGCTGCGCGCCGGCGGAGAGGGTTGCGGCCAGGCTGGCCACGGCCAGCGCCAGGGGACGGCGAACTCGAGCGTGCATGGCGGTCGACCTCCTGCCGGCGGAACCAGACCGGCGCCGGACTGGAGAGCAACCGCGTTGCCAGCCGACACCTCGACCGAATTCCGATTGGGCTCAGCAGCTTGCGCGTGAACGGCGGAACCGGGACCGGAGTTGGGGAGGGCCCGGACGTCCGCGGCGAGGGACGACGTTGCACACACGCGCGGACGCCGGGTCGCGAGCGCGTTACAGGTCTTGACGGAAGATCAGCGCCCGCCGCCGACCCGGCCCCACTTGCCCGAGCCCATCCAGCGCAGGCGGAAGCGGCAGGACGGACGGCCGTGGCACTGGCAGTCGACCTCCTCGACGATCCCGGGCACCCGCGTCAGGTACTCGATCACGCCGCGGAAGTAGCCGACGCTGGAGCGGCAGAACACCTCGTCCGGCTCGCTGTACCCCGAGAACGCCAGTTCGCCCTCGGTGAAGCCGGTGCGGCGGTACTCGGCGCGGCCGAAGTCGTGGAAGCGGCGGTGCTCCTCGGCCACGCGGGAGAAGAAGCCGTGGGGATTGACGAGCGTCGCGTGCTCGCCCAGCCACTCCGTGCGGTGCCGCGCCGAGGCCGCGCCGAGCGTCTCGTAGGCGCCGGGATCGCCGCCGTAGAGCCGCGTGCAGATCGCGCGGTCGAGCCGCATCAGCGCGGCCAGCGGGTACCAGGCGTCGCGGTCCACGCCGCGCAGCACCTCGCGGTCCTCCGCCGGCAGTTCGCTCAGCAGCGCCTGAAAGGCCTCGCTGCCGTGGGCCTGGCGCAGAAAGTCGACGCGGGCCGTGAAGATCTGGCCGCGGATGCGGGGCACTGTCGCGGTGGCGGAGCCGCCGTCGGTCAAAGCCCGTGGTCCTCCAGGAAGGCGAACCCGACGAGTATAACCACGCCCTTGCGGTGCTCGCGCCGCCCCGTGTACGGTAGCGCGTGATGACGCTCACATCCCGCCATGCTCTCGTCACCGGCGGCGGCCGTGGCATCGGCCGCGCGGTCGCGCTCGACCTCGCCCGCGCCGGCGCCGCGGTCACCGTCACCGCCCGCACCCGTGCCGAGATCGAAGCCGTCGCGGCCGAGATCCGCAGCGCGGGCGGACGGGCAGCAGCCGTGACCCTCGACGTCTCGCACGCCGACGACGTGACCCGGGCATTCGCCGAGGCCCGCGCTGCGCTGGGCCCGATCGACGTGCTGGTCAACGGCGCCGGCGTCGCGCCCTCGGCGCCGCTGGTGAAGACGGACGAGGCCACCTGGCGCAGCGCGATCGAGACCAACCTGTGCGGCGTCTTCTACTGCATGCGCGATGCGCTGGGACCGATGAGCGAGCGCGGCTGGGGCCGGGTCGTCAACGTGGCCTCGATCGCCAGCAAGACCGGCTCGCCGTACATCGCCGCCTACGCGGCCTCCAAGCACGGCGTGCTCGGTCTGACCCGGGTCGCGGCGCTGGAGCACGCGAAGCGCGGTGTCACGGTCAACGCGGTGTGCCCCGGCTACGTGGACACGCCGATGACCGACACCTCGATCGACCGGGTGGTGGCCAAGACCGGGTTGCCGGCCGCGGCGGTGCGGCGGAAGCTGGAGGAGATGAGCCCGCAGGGCCGCCTCTACACCGCGGAGGAGGTGGCGGCGCTGGTGCTGTTCCTGTGCGGCGAATCGGCCCGCGGCATCAACGGCCAGGCGCTGTCCGTGGACGGCGGGACGGTGCTGGCATGAGCCTCTTGCCCGTCAACCCCGAGGAACTGGGTGCCCCGCGCGGCTACAACAACGGCCTGCGCGGCCGCGGCGAGTGGCTGTTCGTCGCCGGCCAGGTCGGCTGGGGCCCGAACCAGCGAATCGTCTCGTCCGACTTCGCGGAGCAGTTCGTGCGCGCGGTCGACAACGTGCTGGCCGTCGTCCACGCGGCCGGCGGCCGGCCCCAGGACATCGCGCGGATGACCGTCTACGTCACCGACAAGGCCGCCTACGTGGCGGCCCGCCCCGCGATCGGCGCCGCCTGGCGCGAGCGCTTCGGCCGCCACTACCCGGCGATGGCGCTGGTCGTGGTCCAGGCCCTGCTCGAGGACGGCGCGCTTTGCGAGATCGAGGCCACCGCCGTGCTGCCCGAGCGGATCGCTTGAAGCCCTGCCCGCAGTCGTTCCTCTACGCGGAGGCGGACGGCGTCGCGCGGCTCACGCTGAACCGCCCGCAGGCGATGAACGCGCTGACCTTCGAGGTCTACCGCGAGCTGACCGACACCTTCCGCGCGCTGGCCTCGCGCCAGGACCTGCGCTGCGCGGTGATCACCGGCAGCGGCCGCGCGTTCTGCACGGGCGGCGACGTCAAGGACATCATCGGCCCGCTGCTCGCCCGCGACCGCGCCGCGCTGCACGCCTTCACCACCCTGACCTGCGACCTGATCCGGGCCATGCGCGCGCTCCCCTTCCCGATCGTCGCCTCGCTCAACGGCACGGTCGCCGGCGCGGGCGCCATGATCGCGATCGCCGCCGACTTCCGGGTCGCGGCGGAGTCCGCGAAGATCGCGTTCCTGTTCGTCAAGGTCGGCCTCGCCGGCGCCGACATGGGCGCGGCGTGGCTGCTGCCCCGGCTGATCGGCCAGTCGCGGGCCACCGAGCTGCTGCTGCTCGGCGACTTCGTCGACGCCGAGGAGGCCCGGCGCATCGGCCTGTACCACCGCGTGTGCCCGCACGAGCGCCTGGCCGACGAGACGGCGGCGCTGGTCGCGCGGCTGGTCGCCGGGCCCGCAGCCGGACTGGCCGCCACCAAGGACGCGCTGGAGCGCGAGGCGCACATGACGCTCGAAGAGGCCCTGCGCCACGAGGCTCACGTCCAGGCCGAGCTGATGCCGCGTGACGACTTCGCGGAGGGCCACCGCGCGTTCGTCGAGAAGCGGGCGCCGCGCTTCGTCTCGCCGCGCGGGGAGCGACCGTGAGCGCGCGGCTGCCGTTCGGCGACGCCGGCCCGTACCTCGAGGAGCGCCACCGCGCGCTGCAGTTCCGCGCCTTCGAGGTCGCCCGCGCCCACTTCGAGGGCGACGAGGAGGAAGACGACGACGCCGCGGCCACGCTCGCCGCGGTGCGCGCGCTGGCCCGCGAAGGCCTGCTCTCGCCCACCGTACCCGCCCCGTGGGGCGACCTCGACCTGCGCTCGCTGGTCGTGATCCGCGAGGCGCTCGGCTACTTCTCCGGCCTGGCCGACACCGCGTTCGCGATCCAGGGCCTCGGCTCGCACCCGGTCGCCCTCGGCGGCAGCGAGGCGCAGCGCGCCCTGATCCTGCCCGCGGTCGCCGCCGGCGAGGCGATCGCGGCTTTCGCGGTGACCGAGCCCGAGGCCGGCTCCGACCTCGCCGGCGTGCGCACCCGCGCCACCCGTGCCGGAGACGCCTGGCGCCTCGACGGGCTGAAGATCTACATCTCGAACGCGGGTGTCGCCACCTTCTACACGGTGCTCGCCCGCTCCGGCGACGAGGCGGGCTCGCGCGGGCTGTCGATGTTCCTGGTCGACGCGGCGGCCCCCGGCCTGACGGTGCGCCCGCTGCAGCCGATGGCCGCCCACCCGCTGGGCGAGGTGCGCTTCGAGGGCGTGCCGGCGCACCTGATCGGCGAGGAGGGACGCGGGCTGGCGCTGGCGCTCGCGACGCTCGACACCTTCCGGCCGACCGTCGGCGCCGCCGCCTGCGGCATGGCGCGGCGGGCGATCGACGAGGCGCTCGACCACGTCCGCACCCGCCGCCAGTTCGGCCATCCGCTGGCGGAGCTGCAGGCCGTGCAGATGGCGCTGGCCGACATGGAGCACGACCTGGCCGCGGCCCGCCTGCTGGTGCTGCACGCCGCCTGGACGCGCGACCGCGGAGCGTCGAGAATCCCCCGCGAAGGCGCCCTCGCAAAACTGGCCGCGACCGAAGCCGCGCAGCGCGTGATCGACCGCGCCGTGCAGCTGCACGGGGGCGCGGGCGTGATGCGCGGCGCCGCCGTCGAGCGGCTCTACCGCGAGGTGCGCGCGCTGCGCATCTACGAGGGCGCCACCGACGTCCAGAAACTGGTCATCGCCCGCGAAATGCTCAAGGAGAAGAGATAACCGCATGGCCGCCGAGATGACGCGCGCCGAGGAGATGAGCCCCGAGTACCGGGCGACGATCCTGCAGTTGATGGAGAGCCAGGCCTATCGCGAGCTGGCCGCCGCCCACATGTTCGGCTACGGCCTGCGTTTCGTCCCCGAGAAGTGGCTGCGCTTCATGGTGTGGCACATCAAGGAGGAGACGGACCACTACGAGGCGGTCGCGAAGATGTACCGCGAGTTCACGGGCGAGGGCGTCGAGCCCGTCGTCCAGAAGCGGCTGGCCGGCAAACCGGTGCCGTTCGCGGAGAGCTGGTTCGAGCTGGCGATGGCCCAGTTCCTCTACGACCGCGGCGGCTTCTGGCAGCTCAAGGAGTACGACGCCTGCACGTTCGTGCCCTATCGCGGCGTGATCCAGAAGATCGTCAAGGAGGAGGCCGGCCACCAGGAACTCGGCGAGAAGATCGTCGTCGAGATGTGCCAGTCGGGCGGGCACGAGGACGTCAAGCAGCCGCTGTTCGAGAAGTGGCTGCGGATCGGCCTGCTCTCCTTCGGCCGCCCCAACACCCCGGGCAACCGCTTCGCGATCGAGAACGGGATCAAGAAGCGCGACTCCGGCCTGTGCATGCAGGACTTCGTCAACGACATCAAGCCGGCGGTCAAGGCCGCGGGCCTGCACTTCCCCGCGCCGGAGGCGCTCGCGATGGAGCTGCCCGCGGGCCTGGACTGGAGCCTCTGAAGATGGGACGGATCGTCGAGCTGCTGACCGCCGTGGCCGAAGAAGCCGAAGAAGGGGGCGAAGGCCTGGTGCTCGGGATCGAGGCCTCGCAGCGGCTGATGGAGCAAGAGTGGACGGAGGAGGACCTCGAGGACGCGCTGGGCCTCGTCCACGACACCCTGCTGCAGGGCGAGCTGGTCGAGTCTGCCGACTCGCTGTCGGCCCGGCTCGTCGAGATCCTCGGTGCCCCGCTCACGGACGAGGCGTACGCCGCGGCCGAAAAGGACGGGCTGCGGCTCTCGCTCGACGCCATCGCCCAGATCGTCCGCCGCGTGAACCACCTCGAAGAAGTGCTCGGCCTCTATCGCGACGGCGGCGGCCCCGACCGCGAGGGCTTCGACGCGCTGCGCGCGCGGCTGATGAACCGCGGCATCGAGAAGGAGATGGAAGAGTCCTGAGCCGCGAGCGGGCGCTCCTCTTCCAGCCGCTCCCGCTCGGCCGCGGCGGCGTCGTCCTCCCCAACCGCATCTGGCTGCCGGCCATGGTGACGTGGCGCGGCACCGACGACGGGCACGTCACCGACTCGGTGCGCGAGATCTACGTCCGCTACGCCGTGGGCGGCGCGGGCATGATCGTGCTGGAGGCCACCGGCGTGCGCGACATCGCCTCGGGGCCGCTGCTGCGGCTGTCGCACGAGCGCTTCGTGCCGGGCCTGCGCGCGCTGGTCGCTGCGATGCGCGAGCACACCCGGGCGGCGATCGTGCCGCAGATCATCGACTTCCTGAAGATCGCCTCGCGCAAGCCGACCCGCGCCTACCTGGAGGGCATGGTCGCCCGCAGGCGGCTGCCGGAGTCCGTGCTGGCATTGAGCGACGCGGAGTTCGAAGCCCAGCACGAGCAGTGGCTGGCCTCGGCGCGCGATCGTCGCGACTTCCTGTTCGGCTACCGGCAGACGATCGCCGACCTCTCCCGCGACGAGATCCGGGCCCTGCCCGACCACTTCGCCGGCGCGGCGCGGCGCGCGAAGGAAGCGGGCTTCGACGGCGTCGAACTGCACTTCGCCCACGCCTACACGCTGGCGTCGTTCCTGTCGGTGACCAACCCGCGCGAGGACGAGTACGGCGGCGCTTCGCTGGCGAACCGGCTGCGGCTGCCGCTCGAGGTGGTCGAGGCGGTGCGCGGCGCGGCCGGTGCGGAGTTCGTCGTCGGCGCCCGCTTCCTCGGCAGCGAGGACATCCTGAACCCCGACGGCTCGATCGGCGGCAACACGCTCGACGACGCGAGGCAGATCGCGGTGGCGCTGGCCCGCGCCGGGCTCGACTTCCTGTCGGTCTCGCGCGGCGGCAAGTTCGACGACGCGCAGCAGCCGAAGGTCGGCGAGACGGCCTATCCCTACACGGGCCACTCGGGCCACGCCTGCATCCCACGCGACAAGAAGACGCCGCCGCTGGTCAACACCTTCCTCGCCCGCGGCGTGCGCGAGGCCGTGCGCGCGGCGGGCTTCGCGACGCCGGTCGTCGCCGCGGGCAAGATCTCCACGTTCGAGCAGGCCGAGTCGCTGCTGCAACAAGGCGACGCCGACCTGGCCGGCATGGCGCGGGCGCTGCTGGCCGACCCGGACCTGCCGCGCAAGTGGCGGGCGGGCCGCGATGCGGAAGTCCGCACCTGCGTCTTCTGTCCGTTCTGCGAGGAGGAGGACCACCGCCACCGGGTGGTCACCTGCACGCTGTGGCCGAAGGGCCCCGACGGGCCGCGTCACCGGCTGACGCCCGCGGTGTGGCACGAGGCGGAAGGCTAGCTCTTCATCACCATCGCGAACTTCTCGCGCAGTTCCGCGGGCAGGGCCATCGGCCGGAACGTCTTCATGTCGACCACCACCGCGACGTTGCGGGCGGTGAACACCGGGCGACCGGAGACGGAGCCCTCGTAGTGGACGATCACCGAGGTCCGCCCCAGCTTCTCGATCGAGACGTCGATGTCGATCCAGTCGCCGTAACGAGCCGGCGACAGGAACTCCATCTCGACCTTCTTCGTCGGAAAGCCGACCCCATCCCGGAAGAACTCCGGATAGGGCCGGCCGACGTGGGCCGTGAAGAAGTCCTCGAACGCCTCGTGCAGGAAGTTGACGAGCTGCGGGTAGTACGCGATCCCGGCTGCGTCGATGTCGCCGAAGCGAACGAGCAGCCGGGTCCGGAAGCTCACGCCTTGCTGCCGAGGTGCTCCATCACGCAGACCTGCAAGATCTCGGCGAGCACGGCGAACTGCTTCTTGCCGTCGTCGTCGGAGGCCGCGGTCGGATCACCGAAGTAGGCGTCTTCGCCGCCGGCTTCCTTGAAGGTCTTGGCGCCCTTCTTGATCGCCGGCATCAGGCCGTCCATCGGCGCCAGGCTGATCCGCTCGCGCTCGCGGATCTGGTCCGGGGCCGCCACCATCATCAGCGAGGTCTCCCACGCGCCGGCGTGGTCGCCCGCCTTGAAGTTGGCGTCGAGCTTCTCGGCCCAGCGCTTGCGGGTGAGGTCGACGGCGCACACGGAGGCACCCGCCTTCGTCGCTTCTTCGACCGCCTTCTTCACGCACTCGACGTTGGTCGGCTCGAGGTGGATGTTGACGAAGGCGACCGCCCGGTAACGCTTGGAGGCGAACACCGCCAGGTCGCGCATCACGGCCACGGCCGTGTCCGCGGTCACGGACAGGGTGCCGGGGAAGTCGGCGCTCCAGTCGGCGACCGTCAGGTTCACCGGCGGCAGGATCAGGGCCGAGACGCCGTGCTCCTTGAGCTTCTTCGCGCCTCGCCGGGCCATCTCGACCGCGATCACGGTGTCGGTGGAGACCGGAAGGTGCGGGCCATGCGCCTCGGTGGCGCCCACGGGGACCAGCGCGACGGGGCGATCTTTCATCGCCTCCTCGATCTCGGTCCAGGTCATCTCGCTCAGCAGGATGTTGTCGGCCATGTCCTTGGCGAAGGCGCTCGCGGCCTTCCGTCGCTCCTTTTCGGGGTCCTCAGGTTATCGGGGGTTTGCAGGCGGTCGCCTGCGGGGTCTTCTGGTCGTCCGAGTCTTATACCCGATCGCGCTCGCCGCTGCCACCCGCTTCGGGGCCTGCGAGCCGGGCGTAGTGGCTCGCGTGGTAGACGAGGGGGGCTCCCGGCCGCGCCTCCGCGGCCAGCACCTCGCCCACGTAGATCGTGTGGTCGCCCGCATCGTGGGCCACGACCACGGCGCACTCCAGCCGGGCCAGCGCGCCGGGCACGAGCAGGCAGCCGTGACGCCCCTCGTCGAGCGCGAAGCCCTCGAACTTGGTCGGGCCGCCCGCCGCGAAGCGGCGCGACACGTCCTCCTGGTCCGCCGCCAGCACGCTGACGCCGAAGCGGCCGGTGGCGAAGCCCGCGTGGGCCTCGGAGCGGCGGCCGACGCAGACGAGCACCTGGGGCGGCTCCAGGCTGACCGAGCAGAAGGCGTTGGCCGTCAGTCCCAGCGGGCGGCCGGCGGCGTCGCGGGTGAGCACGACCGTGATGCCGGTCGCGAACTGGCCGAGCGCGAGACGGAAGTCGGAAGCGGTCGCGCTCATGATGCCGCCCTGATTCTAAGCCCCGCCGGCGGCGAGCACCTCGCGCGCGGTCTCGACGCCGGAGCCGAGCGCGGTGCCGGTCGAGACGATCGAAGGGAACGTGCGGTAGTTGCCCGCGAAGTACAGGTTGGGGTGGCGGGGGCTGCGCACGGGCGGGTTGCGGTAGCCCTTGACCAGCACCGGCGAGTACATCGCGACCCGCGCCACGTGCCACCAGCGGGCCTCCAGCGGGAAGCCGAAGATGGTCGCGAAGTCCTCGCGATAGCGGTCGATCAGCGCCTCGTCGGAGAGCGCGAACAGCGGCCGGTCGCGGCCGCCGAGGTGGGTGACGAAGTTGACCGCCCGCTCCCCCGCCGGCGACAACGTCGGGTTGAGCGCCGTCAGGTCGAACACGCCGCACGCCGCGCGGTCGAGGGTCGGCAGGTTCAGCCAGTAGAACTCGCGGCCGAGGGGCTGGCGGGTCGAGCAGATGACCGACAGCAGCGCGCTGTAGCGCACGCCGGCGAGGCGCTCGGCCTCGTCCGGCAGCAGCCGGGTCAGCACCTCGGTGGGCACCGTGCTGACGAACACGTCCGCCGCCAGCCGCTGGCCGTTCGTCGTGTGCACGGCGACCACCCGCCCGGACTCCGCCTCCAGTCGCGACAGCAGGGCGGGCGCGATCACTCGCACCCCCGCGTCGCGCACCAGCTTCTCGACGCCGTGGCACAGCACCTGAGTCCAGTTGGCGCCGGGGATGTAGCCGAACGCCGACGAGCCCTCGCGGAAGTGCAGCCGCGCGCCCAGCCAGGCGCCGCTGACGTCCTCGCACGCGAGCTCGAACTTCAGCCGGGTCAGCGGCTCGAAGATCGCCGCCCGCACGCCGGGCCCGCCCCAGCCGTCGATCAGCTCGCGCGCGCTGCGCTCGTTCCAGTCGCTCCAGTCCGACTTGAAGAACGCCCGCAGCATCAGCCGCACGAAGCGCGCCTTGTCCGCCAGGGACATCGGGAAGCGCAGGAAGTCCAGCGGGTGGCCGAGGTCGAACAGGCCCTCGCGCACGCGGAACAGCATCTTCACCCGTCGCCACTTCACGCGCGGCAGCGCGCCGATGCGATCGAGGAACTCGAGCAGCACCCGGTCGCGGCCGAGGATGTGGTGATAGCCGAGCGGGTAGACGTGGCCTTCGCGCTCGAAGCTGCCGGCGAGGCCGCCGAGTTCGGAGGCCTTTTCGACCAGCGTGACCTCGACGCCGGCGCGGGCCAGTTCCCAGGCCGCGGCGAGCCCGGACAGCCCGCCACCGAGCACGACCGCGGTGCGCGGGTGGCTCAAGCGGGCCCGAGCCCCCGCCACTGCGGACCGTAGACCGGGTGGCGTCGCGCCACGTCCCAGCAGCGGCGGGCCTGGAAGGCCGTCCAGATCCGGTAGTAGTTCTTGGCGCCCCACAGGCACACGTCGAAGATCGGCGTGTTGAAGAACAACTTCTTCAGCGCCGACTTCCGCAACACGGTCTCGACCACCGACACCGCGTTGTGTTTCGCCGGGCGGAAGCGCACCCGGGCCTGGTCGAGGGTCATGCCCCGCACCTCGATCGCATGCGGGTCGTTGGTGCCCAGCCCGCGCGCCGCGCAGGTCGCCAGGTGCCGCACGCTGGCCGGGTCGATCCCCATCACCAGCGCCTGGACCGTGTCGAGGGCGACGGGGTCGGCCGAGGCGAGGATGCGGTCGGCCACCTTCGGGAAGCCCGACTTCGGCCCGTTGCCCTCGAGGCCGATGGTGCCGTCCATGATCGCGAAGCGGGGCCCGCACACCGAGTTGATGTCGGCCAGCGCGTCGTCGAGCACCAGGTGGTACTCGTGGCGCATCTTCGACAGGCAGCCCCACTGGTTCTTGAGCGCGCCGGTGATCACCGTCTTGGCGTGGGTCTTCATCACCGGCAGCGTGATCAACAGCGCTTCCTGCAGGATCTTCGGGATCTCGATCCGCTTCAGGACGGCGTTGTCGGGACAGTCCACCCACACCATCTCGCCCTGGCTCATGTTGACCCACTCGACACCGCTGCGCCGGATCACCTCGGCGTGGCCGCTGCGCACGTAGGCCGCCTCGATGTCCTCCAGCACCTGGTCGGACTCGACCACCGAGATGCGCCCGACGTGGGGCCGGATCGCCTCGATCACGGCCGCGAGGAACAGCGGCGAGGTGACCGAGCCGGGGATCAGCAGGTCCCAGCCGAGGTTGACCTTGAGCGCGACGTGGGCGCCGCGGGGCACGACCTGCTCGAAGCCGGAGCTGGCCAGCGCCCTGCGGACGGCGCCGGTCACGTCGTCGGTGACCGGCTCGAGGGCGACGATGGAGGGGGTAGGCACGGCGCATGATCCCGGAAACCTCGCCCCGCGTCCAAACTTCCCCGGAACCTCTGCCCCGGTTCGCTCGTTGTGACGGGTGACACGAGGAGCCCCACATGTTCGATGAGGTCGAAAAGCCCTTCCGCCGCCGCCGCCCGCTGCTGATCGCGACCCTGGCCCTCGCCGTGGGCCTGGGGGGCGTGGGCATCCTCCGCCAGTCGGGCGGGGTCTCCGAGGCCCAGGCCGCCACGGCAGCCCCCGAAAAGCCGAAGGACGAAAAAGACAAGCAGGAAGCGGCTCTGGTCGCACTGGCCCCGGTCGAGGTCGGCGCCGTCTCGGCCTACCTCGTCGCCAGCGCCAACCTGGTCGCGGAGGACGAAGTCAAGCTCGTCGCCGAGGCCGAGGGCCGGGTGATCGAGCTGCTGGCCGAGGAGGGCGCGTACGTCCAGAAGGGCCAGAAGCTGGTCCAGATCGACCGCGCCGATGCCCAGCTCGCCGTCCAAAAGGCTGAACTCGGCGTGCGCAATGCCTCGCTGGCGTGGGAGCGGACCGAGAAGATGGCCGCCGAGAAGCTGGTCTCGCCGCAGGACGTCGACAAGGCCCGCTACGAGCGCGACGTCGCGAAGCACGCGCTGGACGAGGCCCGTCGCCGGCTCGACAAGACCGAGGTGCGCGCCCCGTTCACGGGCAAGGTCACGTTGCGCAGCGTGCAGAACGGCCAGACCGTGAAGCCGGGCGATGCCCTGTTCGTGCTCGCCGACTACGACCCGCTGGTCGCCCGCATCTTCCTGCCCGAGCGCGAGGTGCTGGACCTGAAGGCCGGCCAGGACGCACAGATGAGCCTGAAGGCGCGCGAGGACGTGCGCTTCCGCGGCCGCATCCAGCGCATCAGCCCGGTCGTCGACACCCAGTCGGGCACCGTCAAGGTGACGGTCGAGGCGCTGCAGCCGCCGGCCAGCGTGCGCCCCGGCGCGTTCGTCACCGTCGGCCTCGTGCGCGAGACCCGCGCCGCGGCCCTGCTCGTGCCCAAGCCCGCGGTGATCCGCGAGCTGTCCGAGGCCTTCGTCTACGTCGCCAACGGCGACAAGGCGAAGAAGAAGGCCGTCCAGACCGGCCTCGAAGAAGGCGACAAGGTGGAGATCCTGGGCGGCCTCGACAAGGGCGACAAGGTCGTCACCTCCGGCCAGGGCGCGCTGAAGGACGGCGCGTCGATCCGGGTCGCCAAGAGCTAGCGACTTCCGCCCGCCCGCGGTCCTCGCGGGCGGGCCACTTCATCAGGCAGGTCGTCGTCGTTCGGTCGGGGCCCCGGTGTGGGCCTCTCTGGGGGGGAGTCTTGCTGCGTTCCGCCATCGAGTTCAGCGTCAAGCGGCCGGTCACGGTCTCGATGCTCACGCTGGCCGTCGTGTTGTTCGGCCTGGTGGCCTTCGACCGGCTGCCGATCAACCTGCTGCCGGAGCTGTCGTATCCGTCGCTGACGGTGGAGACCCGCTTCCCCGGCGCGGCCCCCGCCGAGGTGGAGACGCTGGTCACCCGCCGCGTCGAAGAGGCGGTCGGCATCCTGGCCGGCGTGCGCCGCATGTCGTCGCGCTCGCGGCCCGGGCTGTCGCAGGTCACGCTCGAGTTCGAGTGGGGCCGCGAGATGGCGCTCGCTTCGCTCGACGTGCGCCAGAAGCTCGACATCGTCACCCTGCCGCGCGAGACGGAGAAGCCCGTCATCCTCCGCTTCGACCCCTCGACCGACCCGATCCAGCGCCTGTACCTGACCGACGTCGCCGCCGAGGGCGCGTCCGCCGCGCCCGGCTCGCCCGAGGCGAAGAAGGGCGAGGCGGCGCTGTTCCGCCTGCGCTACGTCGCCGAGGAGATCCTGAAGAAGGACCTGGAGTCGATCGACGGCGTGGCGGCGGTCAAGGTCAACGGCGGACTCGAGGAGGAGATCCAGGTCCGGCTCGACGAGGGCCAGTTGACGCTGCTCGGGCTCACGGCGCAGTCGATCAAGGACGTGCTGGCGCGCGAGAACGTCAACCTCGCGGGCGGCAGCCTGTACGAGCAGGAGGCGCGCTACCTGGTGCGCGCCAACAACGAGTTCCAGAAGCTGGGCGACATCGAGGCCACGATCGTCGCCGAGCGCGACGGCCGCCCCGTGCGCCTGCGCGACGTCGCGATCGTCGAGCGCACCCACAAGCGGCGCGAGGTGGTGACGCGCTTCGCCGGTCGCGAGGCCGTCGAGCTCGACCTCTACAAGGAAGGCGACGCCAACACGGTCGCCGTGGCGCGCGCGACGCGGGCCCGGCTGGAGGCGCTGCGCAAGGAGCTGCCGGCGGGCGTGGACCTGGGCCACGGCACCGACCAGTCGCGCTTCATCGAGAGCGCGATCGACGAGGTGATGGGCAACGCGGTCGCCGGCGGCGCGCTGGCGATGGTGATCCTGCTGCTGTTCCTGAAGGACCTGCGCAGCACGCTGATCGTCGGCCTGTGCATCCCGGTCTCGATCGTGGCGACGTTCTTCATGATGTACCGCATGGGCGTCAGCCTGAACGTGATCTCGCTGGGCGGTCTGGCGCTCGGGGTCGGCAACCTGGTCGACAACGCGATCGTCGTGCTGGAAGCGGTCGTCTCGCGGCGCGAGCGCGGCGACTCGCTGCTGCGCTCCGTGCTGGAAGGCGCGTCCGAGGTCGCGGGCCCGGTCGTGGCCTCGACGCTGACCACGGTCGCCGTGTTCCTGCCCGTCGTCTTCGTCGAGGGCTTCGCCGCTCAGCTCTTCCGCGACCAGGCGCTGACCGTGTCGTTCTCGCAGATCGCCTCGCTGGCCGTCGCGCTGACGCTGATCCCGATGGTCTCGGCCCGCGGCGTGCGAGCGGTCGCCGCGGACGTGGACGCAGCCGGCGCCAGCGCCCCCGCCGGCCGCTTCGCCCGGGCCCGCCGCGCGGTGCTGGTGACGGCGCCCGGCTTCCTGCTCCGCCACGCCCGCCGCGCCGCCTCTGCCCTCCTGCACCTGGCCACGCGGCTCGCGTCGCCGCTCTCGCGCGCCTTCGACGCCGCGCTGGGGCGCGTGCTGGTCGGCTACCCGCGGCTGCTGGCGGCGGCGCTCGACCGGCCGCGGCGGGTGGTGGCGATCTCGAGCGCGCTGTTCCTGCTGGCCCTGGTCGGGGCCACCCGGCTCGACGTCGACCTGATCCCGAGCTTCGCCCAGGGCGAGTTCCGCTACCTCGTCGAGCTGCCCGAGGGCACGCCCCTGCACCAGACCGATCGCATGCTGTTGCCCGCCCAGCAGGCGTTGGCCGGCGAGAGCACGATCGAGTCGTTCGCGCTGCTGGCCGGCGGCGCGGCCTCGCTCAGCTCCACCGGCACGGAGGGTGAGAACGCGGCCCGGCTCGAGGTGCGGATGAAGCCCGGCGCGGGCACCGACGCCGAGGAGCGCGTGCTCGCCCGGTTGCGCGAGGAGCTGGCCCGCATCCCCGGCGCTCGCGTCACGTTCGAGCGGCCGTCGGCGTTCTCGTTCCGCACCCCGATCGAGGTCGAGGTCTACGGCGAGGACCTCGAGGTCGTGCGCCAGGCCTCGGCCGGGCTGCGGCAGCGGCTGTCCGGGCTGCCGGGCCTGGTCGACGTGCGCTCTTCGGCAGAGTTGGGCAGCCCCGAGCTGCAGGTCCGCTTCGACCGCGACGCCCTGGCCCGGCTCGGCCTCGACCTGGCCCAGGTGGCTTCCGTGGTGCGCCAGAAGGTGCGCGGCGAGGTCGCCACCCGGATGACCCAGGGCGATCGCGAGGTCGACGTGCTGGTCCGCGCTTCCGAGCGCCAGGAGGTGACGGCGGACGAGGTCGCGCGGGTGATCGTCGCCCAGCGCGAGGGCACGCCGGTCTACCTCTCCTCGGTGGCCAGCGTCGAGCGCGCGCTCGGCCCTGCCGAGATCCGCCGCATCTCGCAGCGCCGCGCCGCCGTCGTCTCCGCCAACCTGGCCGGCCGCAGCCTCGGCGCCGCGGCCGAAGACGTGCGGCAGGTGCTGCGCGAGGCGCCACTGCCGCCCGCGGTGCTGGCCTCGCTGTCGGGCCAGGAGGAGGAGCGGGCGCGCTCGTTCTCGTCGCTGATGCTGGCGCTGGGCCTGGCGCTGTTCCTCGTCTACCTGGTGATGGCCGCCCAGTTCGAGTCGCTGCTGCACCCGTTCGTGGTCTTCGGCAGCGTGCCGCTGGCCGCGGTCGGCGTGGTGGCCACGCTGCTGGTCCTGCAGCAGACCGTCACCGTGGTGGTGATGATCGGCGTGGTCGTGCTGGGCGGCATCGTCGTCAACAACGCGATCGTGCTGATCGACGCGGTCAAGCAGTTGCGCGAGGAGGGCCACCCGGTGCGCGAGGCGCTGATGCTCGCCGGTCAGCGCCGGCTGCGGCCGATCCTGATGACCACCGCGACGACGGTGCTGGGCCTGGTGCCGATGGCGCTCGGCCTGGGCGAAGGCGCCGAGCTGCAGGCCCCGCTGGCGATCACGGTCATCGCCGGCCTCTCCTGCTCCACGTTGCTGACGCTGGTCGTGATTCCCGCGGCCTACCTGCTGCTCGATCGCAGGGAGGCGGCCCTTCCGCTGGCCGCGCCGGCGGGTGACGGGGGCGGGCTCCCGGCCGCGGCCGCGGGCCCGGACCCCGGTGCCGCGCGCGAGGTGCTGGCGTGAACCTCCCCGCTCTCGCCGTCCGCCGCCCCGTCACCAGCTTCATGCTGCTGGTGTCGGTGGTCGTGATCGGCGCGCTCGGCGCGCTGCGGCTGCCACTCGCCTACCTGCCGACGCTCGACGCGCCGTTCGTCGCGGTGGTCGTGCCCTACCCGAACTCCAGCCCGGCGGAAATCGAACGCCAGGTCGCGCGGCCGCTCGAGGAGGTGTTCGCGACCCTGCCCGACGTCAAGCGCATGCGCTCGACCTCGGACGCCGACTCGTGCCAGATCGTGCTCGAGTTCCAGTGGGGCCTCGAGCTCGACGTGATCCGGATGCTGGTCCGCGAGAAGCTCGACCAGGCCCGGCCGCGGCTGCCGAAGGACGTGCTCGACGTCCAGGTGTTCTCCTTCAACACCGCCGACATCCCGGTGGTGCAGGCCCGCATCTCGGCGCCGGGCGTCGACTTCTCGCAGAACTACGAGCTGCTCGAGAACCGCATCGCCAACCGCATCCGCCGCCTGCCCGGCGTCGCCCGCGTCGACCTCGGCGGCGTCGAGCCGCGCGAGATCTGGATCGACCTGCGGCAGGACGCGCTGCGCGCCCACCGCCTCGACCTGGCCACCCTCGTGCGCCGGTTGCAGAGCGCGAACCTGAGCCTCACGCTCGGGCCCGTCGACGAAGGCGGGCGCCGGCTGTCGGCGCGCGCCACCGGGGCGCTGACCTCGCTCGACGACGTGCGGGCGCTGGCGGTGAACCCGAACGGCCTCAAGCTCTCCGATGTCGCCGACATCCGCTACGAGGAGCCGCCGGTCACCTTCGGCCGCCGCCTCAACCTGGAGCCGGCGATCGCGCTCGAGGTCTTCAAGGAGTCGACGGCCAACACGGTGGCCGTGGCCGAGGCGGTGATGCGCACGATCCACGAGGACATCGGCGCCGACCCGCTGCTGAAGGGCGTCAACGTGTTCGTGTGGGAGGACCAGGCCCGCGAGATCCGCTCCGGCCTCGAGGGCCTGACCGGCTCGGGGGTCGAAGGCGCGCTGCTGGCGATCGGCGTGCTGTTCTTCTTCCTGCGCCGCTGGGACTCGACGCTGGTCGTGTCCGCCGCGATCCCCGTCTCGCTGTTGCTGACCACCGCGGTGATGTACTTCACCGGCCGCAACCTGAACGTGCTGTCGATGATGGGCCTGATGCTGGGCGTCGGCATGCTGGTCGACAACGCGATCGTCGTGCTGGAGTCGATCGACCGCCGCCTGCGCGAGGGCGACGCCCCCGCCGAGGCCGCGCTGCGCGGCGCCCGCGAGGTGTCGATGGCCGTCGTCTGCTCCACGATGACCAGCGTGATCGTGTTCCTGCCGCTGGTCGTCGGCGCCAAGAACAACATCACGATCATGCTCGGCGAGATCGGCTGGACGATCTCGGTGGCGATGGCGGCCAGCCTCGCCGTCTCGCTGCTGATGATCCCGCTGCTCGGCAAGTCGCTGCGGCCGCGCGAGGTCAAGGACGCCCCCGGCCTCGCCTGGCTCGAGGCCCGCTACGAGAAGGCGCTGCACTGGAGCCTGAACCACCGCCGCTGGTCGACGGTGATCGTCGTCGTCTCGCTGGTGCTGGGCGTGCTGCCGCTGGCCGCCGGCCTGGTCGAGTCGAGCACCTTCGCCGGCTCGGTCAACCGCCGGCTGGTGATGCGCTACGAGTTCGCGGACTTCACGTACCAGAAGGACGTCGAGAAGGTGGTCGCCGCCAACGAGAAGTTCCTGCTCGGGCGCAAGGACCTGTTCCGGACCCGCGACATCTACTCGTTCTTCGGCGACAACGACGCCACCACCGCCCTGGTGCTGGCGCAGGAAGACCTGCCCGACGAGGAGATGAAGGCGCTGCGCAAGAAGATCCGCGAAGAACTGCCGCAGCACCCCGGCGTCAAGCTGCGCTTCGAGGACGACGAGGAGTCGGACGGCGGCTCGGGCACGACGTTCTCCGTGCGCCTGTACGGCAACGACCCGCAGGCGCTGGAGGCGTGGGCGGAGAAGGCCGTCGCCGGCCTGGCGAAGATCGAGCACGTGGCGGACGTGACCAGTTCCTCGCGCGACGCCGCGATGGAGGTCCAGGCCCGGCTCGACCCCGACAAGGCGCGCCGCCTCGGCCTCGACCCGCGGGCGATGGCCGACCTGCTCGGCTTCACCCTGGGCGGCACTCGCCTCGCGCGCATCGCCGGCGCCGAGCGCGAGATCGACGTCAACCTGGCGCTGCGCCAGGCCGACCGCGAGGAGCTCGCGGACCTGCGCCTGCTGCCCGCCGCCACGACGCCGGAGGGCCGCGTCGTCACCCTCGGCGAGGTCGCCAGCTTCGACCTGGTGCGCAAGCCACGGGCGATCACCCGCGAGAACCGGACGGTGCGAGTGATGGTGAGCGGCTCGTACGACGGCAAGAGCTTCGGCAACGAGGGCCGTCCGAAGATCGAGACCGCCATGAACGCGCTCGGCCTGCCGCCCGGCGTGTCGTGGTCGTTCGGCCGCCGCATCGAGCAGCAGGACGAGGACGGCAAGCAGATGGTCCTCAACTTCCTGCTCGCCCTGGCCCTCGTCTACATCATCATGGCCTCGCTGTTCGAGTCGCTGTTGCAGCCGTTCGCGATCATGTTCTCGATCCCGTTCTCGCTGTTCGGCGTGACCTGGCTGCTGGCGGCGACCGGCACGCCCTTCAACCTGATGGCCAACATCGGGCTGCTGATCCTGGTCGGTGTCGTGGTCAACAACGGCATCGTGCTGCTCGACCGCGTCAACCACTATCGCGCCCTCGGCGACGCCCGCGAGGAGGCGATCCGCCGCGCGGGCGCCGACCGCCTGCGCCCGATCCTGATGACCGCGGCGACGACGGTGCTGGGCCTGCTGCCGCTGGCGCTCGGCAACGCGGGCCTCGGCGGCTGGGCCTACTACTACCCGCTGGCGCGCACGGTGATGGGCGGCCTGATCAGCTCGACGGTGCTGACGCTGCTGATCCTGCCCTTCGTCTACTGCGTGCTCGAGGACGTCTCGCTGTGGTGGAGCCGCCTCTGGCGCCAGAGCACGCCCGCGACCGTGGGGAGGGGGTTTGGGGGCGGAGGAGTTCCGTTCACGACGTAGCCCCCATGGGACCGGCCCCAGGCTGTGCCCGGGGCCGGCACCCGATGGTCGAGCCCGGGGCCTGAGCTACTCGGGCAGGTCCTCGCCCTTGGGCTCGGGCAGCAGGAAGGTCAGGCCGAAGCCGATCACGTAGCAGAGGAAGCCGACCGCAGCCGAGGCGTAAGCGAGCTTGATCGCGGGCGTGTCGCCCGGCACCAGGTGGGTGAACTGGGTGGTCAGCAGCGCCGCCGAGGTGCCGAGCATGCGGCCGCCGATGTTGGCCGCCACGCTCTCGCCCGTGCCGCGCAGGTGGACCGGGTACACCCGCGGCAGGTAGTTGCCCCAGAAGCTGAACTGGGCGACGGTGAAGAAGCCGGCGAAGAAGATGCCCGCTTTCAGCATCGTCAGGTTGTCCGTGGCCGGGAAGACGAACACCAGCGGCAGGACGATCATCCCCGGCAGCTGGAACGCCCGCAGCAGGTTGCGGCGGGAGATCACGATCACCGCGAGGTAGGCCAGCGCGAAACGACCGGCGAGGCCGCCGAGTTCCTGGATCAGTTGAACGGTGCCGACCGTCTGCTGAACGGCGACCCGGCGGGCGGCTTCCGCGGCCTTCTGGACCGCGGCGTCGGGCTGGCCGCCCACCGCGGTGCCCTCGGCGGGGGCCGGGGCCGCGGCCCGCGCTCGGGCGCCGGCCGCCTCGCCCGCTTCGCGGGCCATGGTCCGCACCTCGGGCAGCGCGGGCACGAGCTGCGGCAACTGCTGGATGGCGCCGAACGCCGCGCCGTAGGCGCAGGCGAACATCAGCGTCGTCACCAGCGTCACCCGCCGGTACTGCGGCCGGAACACCTCCAGGATGCTCGGCCGCTTGAGGGTGCCGGCCGCCTTCTTGCGCGCCCACTCCGGCGACTCGGGCAGGAACGGCCGGATGATGATCAGCGGGATCGCCGGGATCACGCCGGAGATCAGCAGGTAGCGCCACGGCTCGTGGCTGCCCTGGATCGCCGGCAGGTCGACCGACACCCGCGACAGCACGGTGTAGACGGCCGACACCATCAGGCCGCCGAGCGACGAGAACGCCTGGGTGTAGCCGAGCACCTTCTCGCGCCGTTTCGGGTCGGGGAACAGCTCGGCCAGCCAGGCCACCGCCGCCACGAACTCGACGCACACGCCGATGAAGGTCGTGCAGCGCAGGAACAGCAGCATCTCCATCGACGTCGCGTAGCCCGCGGCCAGCGCCGAGAACGCATAGAGGAGGATGCTGCCGACCAGCACCCGGCGCCGCCCCCACAGGTCCGTCAGGTAGCCGCCGATCAAGCCGAAGACGCCACCCGCCACCGCCGGCACGTAGAACATCAGGTCGCGCCACTGGGCGAACTCGGGGCTGCCGAGCTGCACGCCGGCCAGCTCGCGCAGCGCGCCGGGCAGCACGAGCGGCAGCATCAGCAGCTCGTAGATGTCGAACGCGAAGCCGAGCGAGGCGACGATGCAGATCAGCCACTCGACGCGGGTCAACGGCTTGGAGGCGCTCTCTGGGGACATCCGCGGATGCTACCCGAGGGCCGGGGCGCGGTAGATGTCAAAGAGTGCATCCATTGCGGACTCGCTCGAGAAGCCGAGGGCTGCCGTTGCGGACCGGCCGGCCACGTCCGCGAGCGCCCGGCCGAGGCCGTCCACGTCGCCCCACGGCACCAGGCCCCGACCGACGCCCGGGTGCCACTCGCGAACCCCTCCCGAGTCCCAGGCGGCGACCGGTACACCGAGGCTGAGCGCCTCCAGCCCGACGATCCCGAACGGCTCCTGCCAGCGCGAGGGCATGACCAGCGCCCGCGCCCTTCGATACAGACCCGACATCGCCGCGTGCGGCAACCAGCCCGTCACCTCGAAGCCCCCCTGCTCGAGGGCGGTCCGCAGCGGACCGGTGCCGGCGAACACCAGCGGCTCGCGCAGGCCCGAGCAACGCCAGGCGGCCACGGCGTCGGCCACGCCCTTGGCGTCGACCAGCCGCCCGGCGAACAGGATGCAAGGCGGGCCGGCGGCCTTCGCCTCGAGGTCGAGGCCGTGGGCCCACGGCGGGGTGACGAAGACCCGGCCCGCAGCCAGGCCGGCGGTTTCGAGCTCGGCCTTCATCCACGCCGAGAGCACGCCGACCCGAAGCCCGCGCAGCGCGTGCAGGCGCCGCTCGGTCACCTCGCGGACTTCAGCGAAGTAGGCGGGGTCCTCGAAGCACGGCGCACAGGCCGCGGGCGACAGGGCGACCCGGCACGGAGCGCCCTCGCGCGTCCACTTCCCCCGCGAGGGGCAGAAGAAGCGGTGGTCCTGGACTGTGACCACGGGGGCGAAGGCGCGCAGGGCCTCGAGCAGTTCCGGGTTGACGACGTTGTGGACGTGGACGACCTCCGCGCGGAAGGCAGCGACCGCATCCACCAGGCCGGGGACCACGCCTCGCGGGGCCTCGAGCCCGGCCAGACGATGCAGCGGTACGGGGGGGGCGGGTGCCCCGAGGTCAGCCCCGCCCGCCAGCAGATCCTGCCTCAGGCTCAGGCCCCGGTCGCTCAGCCCGTCCAGGACGGCCGCGAGGTACCGTGGCGCCCCGCCCCGGGCAGTCCAGCGATCCACGAGGTGCAGAACATGCATCGGGCAAACCTACCAGACGCGGTGCCGGCTTTTCCCGCAGTTCCCCCCGGGGTTGGCCCGTTCCTTGCTCTGTGACGGCTCGACCGGGTCGCCTTACGGCCTGGAAAGAAAGCTTTGCGCGGCCCATCCATCCCAAACCGTTGTATGCCGCTACACATTCATTCCTCGTCTTCGCCATTCATTGCCGCAGTTGACGGGGAAGCAGCTCCCTTGCCCGCTGCCTCCCATACCCGGATTCCTGTCGTTTTCCACGAGCCAGATCGGGCGATGCCCGCGGCTGCCTGTGGAGGAGAGTCCCAAATGCGCTTGATCCGCCCATCCGTGATGCTGGCGGGGCTGCTGATGCTGTTCGGAGGCCTCCAGGCCGCCGCCCAGGCGTCGCCGCAGTCGTGGTCCGCCACGGACTGCCAGACCTGCCACGAGAAGGCCGCCAGCCCGGCCTTCAACAAGACCGCCCACGCGAAGCTCGACCAGAGCTGCGCGAGCTGCCACCAGAACGTCGCCGAGCACATCCAGGGCCAGATGGCCGGTGACGAGAAGGCTCCCAAGCCGTCCGTCAAGGGCCTGAAGGCCGAAGAGCTGAACAACACCTGCCTCACCTGCCACGAGAAGTCGAAGCAGGCCGCGTGGCGTGGTGGCGTGCACGACCGTCGCCAGGTCGCCTGCACCACCTGCCACAGCGTGCACGCCTTCGAGTCGAAGAAGGCTCAGCTCAAGACCGAGAAGGAGTCCGAGAGCTGCTTCTCCTGCCACCAGACGATGCGCGCGAAGTCGCAGCGCACGTCGCACCACCCGGTGCGCGAGGGCAAGATGGAGTGCTCGAGCTGCCACAACCCGCACGACGGCAGCCGCCCGCAGATGCTGAAGGCCGAGTCGGTCAACGAGCTCTGCTACACCTGCCACGCCGAGAAGCGCGGCCCGTTCCTGTTCGAGCACGCGCCGGTCCGCGAGGACTGCATCTCGTGCCACGACGCGCACGGCTCCAACCACAAGCGGATGCTGGTCCAGAAGCTGCCCAACCTGTGCTGGAACTGCCACCTGACCGGCTCCGGCCACTTCGGCTCGGGCGACAACCTGTCGACCGAACTGGGCGCCCGCGTCGCGCCCCCCGGTGCGCCGAGCGGCTACCCGACGGCCAACTCGCGTTGGGTCGAGAAGAGCTGCAAGAACTGCCACACGAACATCCACGGCTCGAACTCGCCTTCGGGCGCGTACTTCGTGAGGTAGCCATGAAGAGAGCATCGACATTCACGACACTCATCACCCTCGGCCTGTTCGTGGCGACCGTCGCCACGGCGCAGGACAAGCCGGAAGCGACCTCCACCGTCGAGAACGGCGGCGAGATCACCGTCGGCGTCACCGGCTACGAAGACGTCGACTCCTCGAAGTTCCAGGAGTACCGCGAGATCCCCAAGGGCCTCTCGGTCCCGTTCTTCCACCTGTTCTCCACGGGCGGCAAGGTCGACTTCAACCTGTACGGCTACGACGTCCGCCAGAGCGACCAGCGCTACGACGGCTGGTTGAACACCTCGGCGTTCGACATCAAGTTCGACTACAACGAGATCCCGCACAACATGGGCAACGACGCCAGGACCATCCTGGCCGAGGTGTCCGAGGGCGTGTGGGCCATGCCTGACCAGTTGCAACAGTCGCTCGGCACGACCGTCGTCGCGACGCCCAGCGCCGGCCGCAACCTGGCCTTCTACGACGCGCTGCTGGCCTCGACCTTCGCGTCGGCGGGCCGGGTCGACATCTCGAGCGCCCGCAAGCGCGGCACGGTCGAGTTCGACCTCAGCAAGAAGCTGCCCTTCGACCTCGCCTTCAGCTACATGCGCGAGAAGAAGTCCGGCTATCGCAGCGAAGGCGGCGGCGGCGTCTACAGCACCGTCTCCAGCGTCGTCGAGATGCCCGAGCCGCTGAACGAGATCACCGAGGACCTCGGCTTGCGCGCGGCGTACAACTTCGACAAGGGCAACATCCACGGCTCGATCCACCGCAACCTGTACAACAACAAGGCCGAGACGCTGACCGTCGACAACCCGTTCCAGTGGTTCGACACGCCGTACGTGTCGTCCGTCGGCGGCGGCACCCGCGCCCGCTGGGTGATGGCCCCGGACAACGAGGCCACCTCGACGAACCTCGGCTTCCTGCTGAAGTTCGCGAAGCAGACCCGCATCAGCGGCGACTGGTCGATGGGCCAGTGGACGCAGGACGCGCCGTTCTATCCCTACACGATCAACACCGCGATCCTGACTCCCACGGGTGCCAGCGCCAGCAGCCTGGCGACGCTGCAGCAGGCGTCGCTCGACGGCAAGATCGACACCACGACGCTCAACGCGACCTTCTCGTCGCGGCCGGCGAAGAACCTGGGCGTCCGCGTCCACTTCCGCAGCTACGAGTTGGCCAACAAGACCGACCGCTTCGTCATCACCGGTGACGTGGGCGCTTCGCCGGACCGTTCCTGGTCCGTCGTCACGCCCTCGGCGGACTCCCCGTACGGCCACGCCACGGCCAACGTGTACGACACCAGGACGACGCGCTTCAGCGCGTCGGCCAGCTACGACATGGGCGACCTGACGCTGGAAGGCCAGTACCGCCACGCCAGCCTGGAGCGCACCAGCCGCGAGGCCGAGACCGGCGACGAGAACGCCTTCGCGTTCACGGCGCTGTACCACGCCAGCGACAAGATCGGCTTCCGCGGCACGTACGACAAGAACGACCGCACGGCCGAGGGCCACACGGTGTACGGCTTCCAGTCGGACGAAGCCGAGCGCGAGACCGAGCGGATCGGCCTCGACCTCGAGTTGTCGCCGACCGACGCCCTGAGCTTCACCCTGGCGTACTTCCGCAAGGACGTGCAGTACCCGAACCGCCCGGACCGGGTTCCGGTCACCAGCGGCGTGCCCACCGCCGGCGGGCAGCCGTTCCCCGGCACGCCCAGCGGCCTGCTGGACGCGAAGTACGACTCGTTCACGGGTGAGGTCGCATTCAACCCGAACGAGCGGGTCGCGGTCGGCGCCTACTACACGTACGAGAAGGACGTCACGACCAACCAGTGGTCGACGACGACCGGCCTCAACCTGAACAACTTCCTCAACTACAAGGGCACCGACGAGACCGACACCTTCGGCTTCAACGGCAGCTTCCAGCTCCGCCCCGACGTCTGCACGCTGGTCGTCAACCTCCAGCGCCAGGAAGTCGACGGCCTGCTGGACATCACGGCCCGCGAGGCCGGCTCGTTCTACACCCCGGGCCGCACGGGACTGATCCCGACCGGCCAGGGCGGAGCCGCCGACATCCTCGACTGGGACGACACGACGCTGACCACGTTCAACGCCCAGCTCGACTACGTGCTGGCCACGAACTGGACGATGTCCGCCGGTTACCTGTACGAGAAGTACGACTTCTCCGACGCGTACACGGCCGGCGACCTGATGCTGCCGCAGTCCGTCCTGATCTTCATGAAGTCGAACGATGGCCCCTACGAGGCCAACGTCGTCTACGCGAAGCTGAACTACCGCTTCTAGTTCTCCCCCGGGGGCGGTCGGCGCGTCGCTCGCGCCGGCCGCCCTCTTCTTTTTTGGCGGGCCCCGGCCGCCTGCCGCTGCTCCGTGCGATTCGACACGTGGCGGAGCGCCGGTGGCGGGCTAACCTACGAGAGCGTGCGCTTCCCCTCCCTCCCCGCGTGGTGCCTTGGCGGCCTGTGCCTGGCCGCGTGGCCGCCGGTCGCCGCGGCCGCAGGCGCGGCTCCCCTCCCCGGGCCGCGCTCGTGGACCGCGACGGCGTGGAGCAGCGACAACGGCCTGCCCGAGAACACGGTCCACGCCCTGCTGCAGGACGCCCGCGGCTACCTGTGGGTCGGGACCTACGGCGGCCTGGTGCGTTTCGACGGGGTCCGCTTCGTGCCCGTCGACCTCGGCCCCGGCGCCTCGCCGACGCTGGGCGTCTACACCCTCGCCGAGGACGGTGCGGGCGGCCTGTGGATCGGCACCGCCGGAGGCGGCCTGATCCACCGCGGCGCCAGCGGTGCGATCCGGCACCTGACCCAGGCCGGCACCGGCGGTCGGCTCCCCTCCGACTCGGTACGCGTCGTGGCGCGCTCCAGCGACGGCGGGTTGCTGGCGGGCACCGACAGCGGCCTGGTCAAGATTCGCGGCGACGCAATCGAGCGGGTGCCGATCCAGGGCGGCGGCAGCGCGGGCTCGATCCGGGCCCTGCTGACCGATGCGGGTGTGGGGGCGGAGGAGCCAGGCGCCTGGGTCGGCAGCGCCGGCACGGGCCTGCTCCGCTACGACGGGCGCGAGTTGCGGCGCGACATGCGCCTCGTGGGCGACGTGACGGCGCTCAGCCGCGACGGCCGCGGCGGGCTCTTCGCCGGCATCGCGGGCGGCGGCGTCCTCCACCTGCCGCGGACGGGCGAGCCGCGCCGCTTCGGCCCCGCGGACGGCCTGCCCGACCCGGTCGTCAAGAGCCTGATGCTGGATCGCAGCGGCGCACTCTGGATCGGCATGAACGGCGGTGGCCTCGCCCGCCTGGTCGCTGGCCGCATCGACGTGCCCGACCTCGGCGCCGGCTTGCGCCAGGTGATCGTGCAGTCGCTGCTGCAGGACCGCGAGGGCCTGCTGTGGGTGGGCACGCTGGTGCGCGGCCTGCACCGGCTGCGACCGGCGCCGGTGCTGTCGTGGACCACCGAGCACGGCCTGCCCGATCCGTTCGTGAAGGGGCTGGCCGTGGGCCGGGCCGGCCTGTGGGTCGCCACCAACGGCGGCGGCCTCGCCCAGGTGGGCGCCGACGGCGTCGTTCGTGGCGTGATCGACGAACGCCACGGTCTGGCCAGCGACATCCTGATGACTGTGCACGAGGACTCGCGCGGGCGGGTGTTCGCGGGCAGCTACCTGAAGGGCCTCGACCGCATCGAGGGCGGCAGGGTGGTCCAGCACTGGTCCACGGGCGACGGCCTGCCCAACGACACGGTCACCGCCTTCGCCGAGCGGGCGGACGGCGCGCTGTGGATCGGCACCTACGGTGGCGGCCTCGCCCTGCTCCGCGACGGCGCGCCGCTCACGCCGGTGCGGTTGCGCGACGCCGACAACGAGGTGGTGCGCACACTGCTCGCCCACGGCGACGAGCTGTGGGTCGGCACCAACGACGGCCTCGGCTGGCTGCACGGCGACCTGCGCCGCTTCTGGACCACCGCGGATGGCCTCGGCTCCAACGTGGTGACGGCGCTGCACCGCGACCCGGACGGCACGTTGTGGATCGGCACCCGCGGCGGCGGCCTGGCCCGGCTGCGCGACGGGAAGCTGGCCGCGGTGCGCCAGCGCGACGGCCTGCACCACGACACGATCTACTCGATCCTCGACGACGGCGCGGGCTTCCTCTGGTGCTCCACGGAACACGGCCTCTTCCGCGTCGGCCGCGCGTCGCTCGAGGACTTCTTCGCCGGCCGCGCGCGGGCCGTGGCCTCGGTCCCGCTCGAGAAGGTCGATGGCCTGCCGAGCCCGCAGTGCAGCGGCGGCTTCGGCGGCGCGGGGCTGCGCACGGCGAGCGGCCGCCTCTACTTCCCCACCATCGAAGGCCTCGCCGCCGTCGACCCCGGGGCGCTGCCGCGCAACCCGCTGCCGCCGCCCGCCGTCATCGAAGAGCTGGAGACCGAGCACGAGCCGCACCCGGTCGATGCCCCGGTGGTGATCGAGCCGGGCCGCGAGCGGCTGGAGGTCCGCTACACGGGCCTCGCCCTCGGCGCGCCGGACCGCGTCCGCTTCCGCTTCCGGCTCGTGGGCTACGACGAGAACTGGGTCGAGGCCGGGGCCCGCCGCACCGCGTACTACACGCGAGTGCCGCCCGGCGAGTACTCGTTCGAGGTGGTGGCGCTCAACGAGGACGGGGTGGCGAGTCCGGCACCGGCCACGCTCGCCATCACGCTGCGGCCCCGCTTCCACCAGACGCGGACGTTCCTGGTGCTGGCACTGCTGGCTGCCGCCGGCCTGGCCTGGGGCGGCCATCGGCTGCGCCTGCGGGCGCTGCAGGCGCGGGAGCGCGAGCTCCAGGCCCTGGTCGCCGAGCGCACCGAGAGCCTGGCCGAGGAGCACCGCCACGCGGTGATGGCGCTCTCCGCGCTGGAGACGGCTCACGCCGAGCTGGAGGTCGCTCACGCCGAGCTGTCGCGGATCAACGACGCGCTGCGCGCCGCGGACGCGCTGAAGAGCGAGATGCTGGGCATCGCGGCCCACGACCTGAAGAACCCGCTGACCGTGGTCCGCGGTTTCGCCGAGTTGCTGGAGATGAAGACGCCGGACGCGGCCGGACGCGACATGGCGGCGCGCATCCTGCGCAGCGCGGACGCGATGCTCGGCATCGTCACCCGCCTGCTCGACAGCGCGGCGCTGGAGAGCGGGCAACTGGAGATCGCGAGCGAGCGGGTCGACCTCGCCCGGGTCGTCGCCGAGGTGATCGACGCCAACCGCCCGCAGGCCGAGCGCAAGCAGCAGTCGCTCGCCGCCGAGCTGGGGCCAGGCCTGGCCGTGACGGGCGACGCGGCGCGCCTGGCGCAGGTCGTCGACAACCTGGTCGGCAACGCGATCAAGTACTCGCCGGCGGCGAGGCCGGTCCACGTGCGGCTGCACGGGCGCGACGGTCACGCGGTGCTGCAGGTCGAGGACCAGGGCCCGGGCTTCGCGGCCGACGATCGCGACAAGCTCTTCCGCCGCTTCTCCCGGCTGTCGGCGCGGCCCACGGGTGGCGAGTCCAGCTCCGGCCTGGGCCTGTCGATCGTCAAACAACTCGCGGAACTGCACGGCGGCACGGTCGACGCGCGAAGCCCGGGGCCGGGGCTCGGCGCGACGTTCGAGCTGCGCCTGCCGCTCGCCCCGCCCCCGCGCGAGTCGGCGGCCAGCTGACCCCACTGCGCGGGGGCTACCTCGGGCGGAGCACCTCGGCCAGGGCGACGAGCAGCGCCTCGGCGGTGTAAGGCTTGGGCAGGAAGCCCTGGATCAGGCCGGCTCGCAGCAGGGAGTCGCCCGTCTGCAGCCCGCTCGACGCGATGATCGGCACGTCGGCGTCGCGCGCGCGAAGGGCGGCGACCGTCGAGCTGCCGTCCAGCACGGGCATCGCCATGTCCGTCACGATCACCCCGATGCGGGCCGCGTGTTCGTCGAAGAGGCCGAGCCCGACCGACCCGTTCTCCGCGAGCAGCACGCGATAGCCGAACGCCTCGAGCGTCGCCTGGGCCATCAGGCGCAGCGCCGGCTCGTCGTCGATCACGAGCACGAGCTGGCCCTGACCTGCGGGTGGCGCACGGCGCCCGGCCTCGGCGCCCTCCTCGCCGTCGAGGACGGCCGGGAAGTGAACGGTGAAGATCGAGCCGTGGCCGGGCCGACTCGCCACCGTGATCAGCCCGCCGTGGGCCTTGACGATGGAGTGAGTGGTCGACAGGCCGAGCCCGGTGCCGCTGCCGACCTCCTTGGTGGTGAAGAACGGCTCGAAGATGCGCTCGAGGACCTCGGGGGCGATGCCCGTCCCGGAGTCCTCCACGACGACCGCGACGTGTGGGCCGGGCCGGGCTTCACGCCGGCCGGCGACGGCCGCTTCGTCGAGGACCACGTTGGCGAGGTGAAGCTGCATGCGCCCGCCTGCGGGCATCGCATCCCGGGCATTGACGCACAGGTTGACCAGCACCTGGTGGATCTGGGTCGAGTCGCCCCGCACGTGCCACAGGCCGGGCGCCGAGACCAGTTCAAAGTCGATGTTCTTGGGGAAGGTGTCGCGCACGAGCTTCTCGACCTCGCGCGCGACCCGGAGCGGGTCGACGACGAGTTGCCGCACCTCCGTGCCGCGGGCGAAGGAGAGCACCTGCCGCACCAGGTCGGCGCCGCGCCTGGCGCTCTGCTCGATCGTCTGCAGGTGCCGCAGCTGGCGAGC
>JAMPXO010000061.1 GCA_023701125.1 Vicinamibacteria bacterium
CGCGGCCTCCGCCGCCGATCGTCGCCAGGACGTAGCCCTTCGGTTCGTCGCGCTCGGCGAACGACGTGCGCTCGACCGAGCCCGCGTAGACCACGGGTGCCGGCAAGGGTCGTTCGCGCAGGTCGCGGCGCAGCACCTGGTGGCGGTGGATGTGTCCGCTGAGCACGACCGCGACATCCGCGGGCAGGTCGGCGGCGCGCACGACGTCGTCGGCGTCGCGGAACGTGTAGCCGGGCGGTGGCCCGCACGTCGCGCCTTCGACGCACTGGTGGAAGCACAGGACGCGGGCGTCGGCCTCCACGTCCCGGTAGCCGGTCGCCTCCAGCAGGGCGGGAAAAGCGCGGCGCACGCCCCGCGCGTAGGCGAAGCCGGCGAAGGCCACGCGCAGTCCCCGGCGCTCGAGGCGCACGGTGGTCGGCCGTCCGACGAGGTGCAGGTTCGGGTGGCTCGCCAGCAACGGATAGGGAATCGCCGAGCGTTCGTGGTTGCCGGCGACGAGCAGCACGGGCACGCCGGCCTCGGCGACCGCGAGCAGTGGCGCCAGGGCGCGGGAGACGAGCGAGGCCGGCACCCGGCTGCGGTACAGCAGGTCGCCGCCGTGGACGACGACGTCCGCCTCTCCGCGGAGGGCGGGCGCCAACGCCTGCGAGAAGCAGGCGAAGAAGTCGGGCCCGCGTCGCACCCGCTCCGTTCTCGGGCGCTGGGGCAGGTCGAAGCCGAGGTGAGTGTCCGCGACGAACAGCACCCGCAGGGCCTCGGCTTCCGGCGTCGTGACGAGATCGGTACGCGGCGTCAGATCCACCGGAGCACTTCCGACAGGCGGCGGCGGGACAACGACACGTGCGGCCCCAGCCGCAGCTCGAGGCGGGAGGCGCGCGGCGACAGCGTGCGAAGTTCGGTCGCCAGCACGCGCAAGCGATCGAAGGTCGCGAGGTCGAATCGGCGCTGGCGCTCGTCGCGGGTGCGTGCGTACCCGGCCGGCGTCGGCAGCGGGGCGTCCGGATCGAGGGTCCCCGCGTCCACGACGTGACCTCCCTCGATCGTGAGCCGGCGCCCCTCCGTCGCGTCCGGCCCCGCCCAGGCGAGCGTGCACTCGCTGAGCCGCAGCAGCCAGGTAGCCCGCCGCGCGGCGTGGGTCGCGCGCATCGCCGTGACGTCGAGCGCCTGCGCCACCCGCGCCGCGTCCCACGTCGGTCGGCGCTCGGCCGGCTCCCCGGGCTCTCCTTCGTCGTCGGACCGGCGAGCCGCAGGTCGCGCCGCCCACAACGCGCGGCCCAGTCGCTCCACGCCCCGCGCATCGTCGATCGGTCCGCGCCGCGTCACGAACGACGCGAGCCCGGCGCCGAAACACTCCGGGCCCGGAGCCCACGCCGGTTCGACGCCCACGGCTCGCGCGCGCAGCACGCAGGTCGCGCGGTCGGGTTCGCGGATCGCGAGGCGCAGCGCCTGGAGCGCCTCGATCGGCAGCGGCGAGGCCAGCGGCCCCACGCGGTGCTCGCGGTCCGGTTCCGGCTGCACGTGGTCGAGGCGAGTCGTCGCGTAGCAGAGGCCGCGGCCCGCCTCGAGCAACGCGACGTTGTAGGGCGGCGCCAGGCGCTTGATCTCGTCGGCCTCCAGCAGGGCCGCTTCCAGCACCGTCGCCGTGGGCGAGCAGGTGACGTCGCGCACCTGGGTGAGCATCTCGAGCGATCGCTCGTGTGGCGCGCGCGCGTGGAAGTGGCTGGCCACGCGCTTGCGCAGCGACGTGGCCTTGCCCACGTAGAGGACGGCGCCGCCGGCGCGGTGGAAGCGGTAGACGCCGGGCGCGTCCGGCAGGGCGCGGCGAGCGCCGGGGTCGAGGGCGAAGCAGCGGGGCACGCGGCGCGCCGGCTGCCGCAGCCAGTCCCGCAACTCGGCGAGGCGGGTGAGGCCCTCGCGGTCGGCGAGCAGCCGGGTCAGGTGCCGCCAGACGAGGATCGTCGCCTGGACGTGCCCGGCACTCCGACGCAACGGCGGGACCGCGGCGCCGAAGTAGCCGGCGAGCGCGCGCAGCGTTCGCCGTGGCAACTCGGGCAGCAGCCGACGGGCGATCGCGTGGGTGCAGAGCAGGTCGAAGGGGAAGTCGCCGGAGCCGTGGCGCACGTGGAGCGCGCGCAGGAACGGCTCCTCGAAGCGCGAGTAGTGGACGACGGTGGGGACGAGACCGCCGCCGCCCGCCTCGGCAGCCAGGCGCGTCCACACCTTCGACGGCTCCTGCCCGCGGCGCCACTCCGCGTTCGAGAGGCCCGTCAGCCGCTCCACCGGCCTGGGCAGCACGAAGTCCGTCGGCGGCGCCACGACGCACGCGCTGACCGCGGCCGAGACTTCGTCGGGATGAGCCCAGGCCCAGCCGACCTCGAGCAGCGCACCGGCCCGCGAGGCGGCCGCGGTGGCCTGCACGTCGAGCGCAAGAACCGGCACGTCCACCAGCGTCGTCGGCGAGTCCATCAGGCGCTCCGCGCGCGGAGTGTCGGACGCATCGACGCCGCGCCGGGTCCGGGCCGCTCTGCGTGGCGCTTCTGCGGCTTCAGCCCCGCCGCAGTGCGCGACCGGGGCGCGCGTCGGTCGCGCGGCCGTTCGCCACGACCGCCACGCCGTTGACCCAGACGTGGGCGATGCCCTCCGGGTAGCGGTGCGGGTCGTCGAAGGTCGCGGTGTCGCGGACGCGGGCCGCGTCGAAAGCGACGAGGTCCGCCGCCTTGCCCGGCGCGATGCGGCCGCGGTCGCGCAGGCCGACCTGGTCGGCGGGCATCGACGTCATCTTGCGCACCGCCTCCGGCAGCGACATCAGCTTGCCGTCGCGCGCGTAGTGACCGAGCAGGCGCGGGAACGCCCCGTAGGAACGCGGGTGCGGCTTCGTCTTCGCCCACTCGCCCACCGGCGCCAGCACGCGGCCGTCCGAGCCCAGCATCACCAGCGGGTGGCGCAGCACGCGGGCGACGTTTTCCTCGCTCATCGCGTGGCCGATGAACGAGACGTCGCCCTGCTCGCGCTCGAGCAGCCGCAGCAGCGCCTCGGCCGGCTCGACGCTCCACGTCTCGGCGATCTGGCCGAGACTGCGGCCCACGAGGGCCTGGTCCGCGGGAGCGGTCATCCGCGCGATCACGATCAGCGACGGGTCGCCCGGCTCCTGCGCGATCTGGTTCGCGACGGCCGTGCGAATGCGCTGGCGCTCGGCCGCGTCGGCGAGCCGCGCCAGCATCTTCGCGTCGCCACCCTCCTGCGCGTCCGCGGGCAACTGGATCTTCAGGCCGGTCGAGTACGCCGTGTAGGGATACGCGTCGACCAGCACCTCGAGGCCCTCGCGGCGAGCGCCCTCGATCATGTGCAGCGCCGAGGCCTGCTTGTCCCAGTTCACGCGGCCCGCGGCCTTGAGGTGCGAGACCTCGACCCGGCAGCCGGCGCGGCGGCCGATCGCCAGCGCCTCGTCGACGGCCTCCAGCAGCCGCGCCTCCTCGTTGCGCACGTGCGAGGCATAGAGCCCGCCGTGGCGGGCGACCACCCGCGCCATCGCCACCACCTCGTCGGTCGGCGTGTAGCGGCCCGGCGTGTACTCGAGCCCCGTCGACAGCCCGAACGCGCCCTGCTCGAGCCCTGCTTCGACCAGCCGCAGCACGGCCGCGAGCTCGTCCGCCGACAGCGACCGGTCGACCATTCCGACCACGTGGCGACGCAGCGTGCCCTGGCCCAGCAGCAGCGCGTGGTTGAGCGCGATGCCGGCGCGCTCGAGACTCGCGCCGTACGAGGCGACGTCGCTCCAGTCGACCTGCGGCAGGCCGTCCTTCGCCCACTCGGCGCGCTGCACCGCCTCGTCGACGCCGCCCAGCGGGGCTGCCGAACTGCCGCAGTTGCCGGTCAGCTCGGTGGTCACGCCCTGCATCACCCGGCTCTCGCCGCCGGGGTGGACGCGCACGTCGCCGTCGGAGTGGGAGTGGATGTCGACGAAGCCGGGCGCCACGTGCAACCCGGCGACGTCGACCACGCGGCGCGCGCGGCCGGGGTCGATCGCCCCGAGCGCTGCAACCCGGCCGCCGCTGACGCCGACGTCGGCCGCGAAGGCCTCGGCCCCGGTGCCGTCGAGTACGAGCCCGCCCTTCAGCACCAGGTCGAACTCGGGCGCCGCGGCGGAGACGCCGCGGGCGAAGGCGAGGCCGGCCGCCGCCAGCGAACCGGCCTTGACGAATTCGCGGCGCGCGTGCGCCATCACGTCCTCCTTCGCCGGGCGACGCGACGAAGCGCCGCTCAGACCAGCAGCGGGTGGATCACCAGCCCCGACGGCAGCTTGGGGTGGAAGAAGGTGCTCTTCGCCGGCATGTTCTCCGAGACGTCGGCCACGTCGACGATCTGCTGCACCGGCGTCGGCCGCATCAGCGCCGCCATCGCGCACTTGCCGTGGGCCAGCGCCTCGGCGGCCTCCTCGAACGAGTGCACGTAGCTGACCACGTCGTCCTGCAGGCCCAGCCGCTTCGGCATCACGCCCTTGTGGAAGAAGTAGGTGTCGAGCGCGGCCAGGCAGGCAGGCGCCGAGGCGTCGAGCAGCGACGCCGCTTCCGGCTTCGCCTCGGCCACCAGCGCGCCGCCCTGTGGCCACGCCAGCGCGAACGCCCACTTCGCCGTCGAGGCCGCCGCCAGCCGCGCGCCTTCCGCCGCGTCCTTCGCGTCGGTCAGCGTGAAGTGCTCGGTCAGCCGCTGCCGGGCCTCGGTCGGGGTCGGGCCCGCGGTCAGGATGCGGTGGTACGGCAGCACCAGCAGGCCCTCGTTCATCGGCGTGAAGTAGCCGAGGGTGAAGGCGGCGTCGGGGCCGTTGGCGTCGCGGTAGCGCAGCGCGGTCGCGTAGCGGTGGTGGCCGTCGGCGATGTAGCTCTTGACGCCGCCCAGCAGCGACTGCAGCTCCGCGACCTGGGCCGCGTCGACGACCCGCCACACGCGGTGGCCGACACCGGCGTCGTCGGTGTAGACCCACCCGGGCGCGCCGGCCGCGACCGCGGCCGCGACCGCCGCGAAGCGCTGTGCGGTATCCGGGAACATCAGGAAGATCGGGCTGAAGTTGGCCTTGGTCGCGTTCAGCACCTTCCAGCGATCCTCCTTCGCCGCGGCGCGGGTGTGCTCGTGCGGCAACACCACCCGCGCGGAGGCGTCGACGGCGCGGAAGCGGGCGAACAGGCCGAAGCGCACGCGCGGCGCGCCGAGCGCCTCGAAGCGCTGCTCGAGCAGGTACAGCGCCGGGGTCGCGTCGGCGCCGACGACACCCTCGGCCTGGAAACGCGCCCAGGTCTCGCCGGCTTCGACGTAGCCCGCCTCGCCCACGGTGCGGTTGAGGATCACGCGCACGATGTTGTGCGGGTCGCGCGCGTACAGCTCGTCCTGGTACGCGGGCGGGATCACGTCGTAGGGCGGGGCCAGCACCTTCTCGAGCTTGGCGTTGCGGTAGGTCAGGGCAGCGAAGGGTCGGATCTCGGCCACGTGCGTGTCTCCTCTGGGATCGAAAGACGCCCGGCCGCGCGTGCGCGGCGGCTCAGGCGGAAGCGGTGTAGTCCACCCGGTAGATGAGGCGGGCGGTGCCGAGCCGGATCTCGTCGCCCGTCTTGAGCGCCCCGTTCTCGACGCGGCGCCCGTTGACGAAGCTGCCGTTGCGGCTCTTGAGATCCACCAGCACGAAGCCCTCGGGCGCACGATCGATGCGGGCGTGGAAGCCGGAGACCTTGGGGTCGTTGATGACGATGTCGTTGTTGCGATGACGCCCGAGCGTGTAGGCGTCGCGGGTCAGCGGATAGCTCTGCTCGGCGCCGTCCTTGACCAGCACCAGCCGGCTCACGGTCACCCGCGCGGACTCGCCGAGGTAGCGGAAGGCCTCGCGCGAGACCACGTCCTTGGTGTCGTCCACGGGGCCCTTGCGGTTGGTGCCGGCCGGGTTGGAGAACTCCACCGAGACCGGCCCGCTGCGGCCGGAGCCCGACGCTGCGGCCGGCTCCTCGACCAGGCGCTGGGTACCCTGGCCCTCGCCGCGCGGCGGCAGGTGCGGGATGTGGGTGGGCTGCACCGGCGGCTCGCCGATCGCCGCGCTGGGCGCCAGCAGGGTGACGAAGTTGCCGGCCATCAGGCGGTGGATGATCTGCAAGGTCGCGGTGTCGTCCGCGGTTCCGACCAGGCGGCAGATCTCGGCGATCGAGCGGCGGCCGTCGACCAGGAAGAAGACCTGCCACTCCTCGCGGGTGAAGGTGACGCTCTGCTTCACGCGCTCGGGGTTGGCGACCGCCTCCACCACCATGTCGAGATCGCGGAACACGTCCTTCAGCCGGCCGCGCTCGTCGATCCGGCGCACGCCTTCCATGATCAGGTTCTGGAGGTCCATCTCCAGCGTGATCGCAGACGCCGGCGGCGGCACGGCGTCGTAGAGGGAGAACGAGCCGTCCTTCCACTCGAAGGTGTCGAAGATCACCTCGGACACCTGGATCTTGAGGAACTGCGCCAGTTCCTCCTCGCGCAGGACCTTTTCGGTGATCAGCAACTGGCCGAGGCGGTGGCTGCCGGCGGCGTGGCGGGAGAGCAGGCGGTCGAGGTCGCCGGGCTCGAGCCGGCCCTGCTTGACCAGGATCGCGCCCATCCGCAGATCGTCCTTGGTGGAGGTCGCGAACACCGGGTTGCCGTCGCGCAGGAACAGCTTCGTCTCCTGCTGCGCGTTCTCCATCACGAGCACGCCGGTGCGGCGACCCATGTTCAGGAACGTGAGCAGGTCGGGGACCTCGAAGCGCGTGAGCGAACCGTCGAGGATCTTCTCCATGGCCGCGGAAACCGCGGCAATTCTAGCGCCCTTTCCGGCCCGCCCCCGGCAATCCGGCCCGCTTGCCGCCGCTGGCGCGGCCGCCGCCGCTCCGTCGGCCGCCGCTCGCTCCGCCGCGGATCGGCACCAGCGCCAGCAGCACCACACCGAGCGCCGCGGCCCAGTCGAGCGGCGACAGCCAGGTGCCGACGATCGCGCCCTGGGACCAGGCGCCCGCGGCCAGCACACCGGCCGCCAGCGCGGGCAGCGCGCCCAGCGCCGCAAACAGCGGGCGCGGGCCGGCCGCCAGCGCCAGCAGCCACGGCGCCAGCGCGAAGGCCGCCGGCACCGGGTGCCGCCACGACACGGCGGCGGCCAGCAGCGCGACCAGCAACCGCAGTGCGAACAGCGGGCCGCCGGCGCGCCGGCCGAGCCACAGGAACGGGCCCAGGCCGACGGCGATCACCAGCCCCAGTCCTGCGCGGCCGACGACGTGGCCGGAAACGGCGAACCAGTCGTCCTCGCGGACGGGCGGAGCCAGACCGGCGGCGACGGCGCGGGCCGCGCCCAGCATCGCCTGGCCGCTGCGGGCGAGGGCCGCCGGGTCGGCGGCGACCGCGGGCGCGCCCGGCGCTCGCCACGAGATCGAAGGCGGGCCGTCGGAGACCAGCACCGCCGGCAGCCCGGCCGCGGCCAGCGCTTCGTCGCCGCCCGCGCGGTCGACGCGGAACACGCGCGCCAGCGGTTGCTGCAGCGGGCCGAGCAGCGGGCCGTGGACCTCGAACGGGGCGCCGGCCGCGGCCGCGCCCGAGAGCGCTGCCTGCACGAGCCAGCCGGGGGCGACGATGCCGCGGCCCGGGCGCAGCGGGTCCGCGCGGGTCAGCGGGTGCAGGCTCGGGACCCCGCCCGGCATGCCGGCCCCGCCCAGCACCAGGGCGCCCGCCAGCGCCCGGGCATCGGTGCCCTGGCGGCGCAGCCAGTCACGCGCCCCGGCGCCGGCCGCCTCGCCGCCGGCCGCTCCCGCGTCGAAGGAGGCGAACACCAGCGTGCGCGCAGGGCGACTGGGGTCCGCGGCCAACGCGCGCGCCAGCTCGATCAGCACGCCGACCGGCCCGCCACCCTCGCCCGTGCCGCCCGGCGCCGAGTCGTGGTGGGTGGCCAGCAGGACGAAGGCCGGGCCTGGCGCGCGCAACACGCCGATCACGTTGCGGCCCGCGCGGCCACCGTGCTCGAACTCCTCGACCCGCACCTCGCCCAGGCCCGCATTGCGTAGCTCGGCGGCGACGTACTGCGCGGCGAAGGCCGTGCGCGGCGCGCCGAACGGGTGCGGCCCGAGGGCGGCCAGCGCGCGCGAGTGACGCAGCGCGGCCTCGCCGTCGACGACGGCGGCCAGTGCGGCGACGGCCAGGAAGGAGAGCGCCATGCAGGGGGCGGATTATATGAGGTGGTAGACTCCTTCACTTCAAGCAAAGCCCTCGGAGGTGCCCTTGCGCTTCGTGCTCTCCGCCCTGCTCGCCGCGGGCCTTGCCGTTCCCGCTTCCGCGGCGGCCGTGGCCGGCCGCGTCGAGATGACGGACAAGAACGGCAAGCTCGTGACCGACCTCTCCGAGGCCGTGGTCTACGTCGAAGGTACGAGAGCCCGGGCCACCCCGCAGAAGGTCGCGATCACCATGAAGGGCAAGGAGTTCCGGCCCCACGTCGTGGTCGTGCCGGTGGGCTCCACGGTCGCCTTCCCGAACGAGGACCCGATCTTCCACAACGTGTTCTCGGTGTCGGGCGACAACCGCTTCGACCTCGATCTCTACAAGCGGCCGAAGGTCGGCGAGCGAGTCTTCGAGCAGCCGGGGATCGTGCGCGTCTACTGCAACATCCACCCGCAGATGAGCGCGATCGTGGTGATCCGCGACAACCCCTGGTACACGAAGGCCGGCAAGGACGGCAGCTTCTCGATCGACGGCGTGCCGCCCGGCAAGTACACGCTGACCGCGTGGCACGAGCGGGCGCAGAAGCCGACCACGATCGAGCTGACGGTGACCGACAAGGGCCTGGCCGATGCGCTGCTGGCGCTCGACGGCCGCGGCTTCAAGCGCCAGCAACACAAGAACAAGTTCGGCAAGGACTACGCCGTGGGCGAGAAGTACTGACATGGGCCTGACCCAGAAAATCCTGATCTTCACCAGCCTGCTGGTGGTCGTGCTGGTCGGCACCACGCTCGGCTTCACGACGTTGCAGGCCGACCGCCTGGCGCGGACCGAGATCGAGCAGGCGCTGACCGACACCCATGGCGTGTGGGAGGCGTTCCAGGCCGACCGCTACGAGAAGCTCAAGCTCGGCGTCCGCGCGCTGGCCAACGACCCCTACTTCAAGCCGCTGGTGGAGAGCGAGGACATCGCCTCGGTGGCCGACACGCTGACGGAGCGCGGCCAGGACATCAAGGCCGATTTCTTCGTGGCGACCAACCGCGACGGCCTGCTGATCGCCCGCTCCGACCGGCCCGGCGCCAGCGGCGACGACCTGTCGCAGGACCCGGTGGTGATGGAGCCACTGGAGGGCCGGGAGTTCGCCACCGTCTGGCTGCAGGGTGGCAAGCCGTTCCACACGGTGTCGATCCCGATGGTGACCGCGGGCGAGCTGAAGGGCGTGCTGATCGCCGGCTATGCGATCAACGAGGCGCTGGCCGGCGACATCCGCAAGCTGACCCACTCGGAGATCGCGTTCCTGACCCACCTGCAGACGACCCCGGAGCTGGCGGTGTCGTCGCTGGGCACGCGCGAGGCCGCGTTCAAGGAGTCGCTCGGTCGTCCCGAGCTGGCCGCCGCGGCGGCGCCCGCGCCGTTTTCGCTGGAGCTGGGCGGTGAGCCGTTCGTGGGCGTGCGGGTCCCGCTCAAGACCACCCGCTCGGCCGCCTCCCCCGCCGGCGACAAGGTGGTCGGCTCGCTCGTGGCGCTGCGCAGCCTGTCGGTCGAGATGGCGGCCTTCCGCCAGTACCGCAACAGCCTGGTCGTGGTCGCCTTGATCGTGATGGCGCTGGGGCTGGGCGCCGCGTTCGTGATGGCCTCGCGCATCACCAACCCGGTCAAGCTGCTGGTCTCGCTGGTCCAGCGTGCCCGCGACGGCTCGTACTCGGGCGCCGTCTCGGTCGCCACCTCCGACGAGATCGGGGTGCTGGCCCGCGCCTTCAACAGCCTGCTCGCCGACCTGCGCGAGAAGGAGCAGCTGATCGGCTTCCTGCGCGACGGCATGACCGCGATGAAGCGCGCCCCCGCGGCGGCGGGCGCCACCACGAACCTCGAACTCGGCACCGCGACCACCGCGGCGCTGAGCGCGGTCGGCCCCCAGATCCAGGCGCTGTCGCTGGCCCCCGGCGCCGTGTTCTCGGGCCGCTACGAGATCCACGAGACGATCGGCAAGGGCGGGATGGGCGTCGTCTACCGCGCCCGCGACCGCCAGCTCGACGAAGAAGTGGCGCTCAAGCTGCTGCGCCCCGACGTGATCCAGGACGACCCGACCCACCTCGAGCGCTTCAAGCAGGAGATCAAGCTGGCGCGCCGGATCACCCACAAGAACGTGCTGCGCACCCACGACTTCGGCGACGCCGACGGCACGCCCTACATCTCGATGGAGTTCCTCGAGGGCGTCACCCTCAAGGACCTGGTGCGCAGCAAGGGCGCGTTGCCGCTGGGCGTCGGCATGCGGATCGCGAAACAGATGTGCCTCGGCCTCGAGGCCGCCCACGAGCAGGGCGTCGTCCACCGCGACATCAAGCCGCAGAACATGCTGATCCTGCCCGAGAGCGGCGAGCTGAAGATCATGGACTTCGGCATCGCCCGCGTCTCCAGCGTCAAGCAGCAGGGCTCCGATTCCGGGCTGACCACGGCCGGCACCGTGATGGGCACGCCCGACTACATGCCGCCGGAGCAGGCCCAGGGCCAGCCCGCCGACTTCCGCTCCGACGTCTACTCGCTGGGGGTCGTGCTGTTCGAGATCTTCACGGGCGGCCTGCCGTTCCGCGGCGACACCCCGATGGCGGTCGTGCTCAACCACATCCAGGCGCCGCCGCCGCGGCCGCGCGAGCTCAACCCGCGGCTGCCGGCCGCGCTGGAGGCGATCATCCTGCGCTGCCTCGACAAGAGCCCGACCCGGCGCTACCAGAAGGTCGAAGAGCTGCTCGCCGACCTGACCGACGTCTCCTCCCAACTGGAGTCCGCGGCATGAGCCCGCTGGCGATCCCGCTGCTGCTGCTGGCGGCGGCGGGACAGGTTCCGCCCGCAGCCGAGGCGGCGGGCGACGCCGCCACGGTGTTCGCCTCCGCCTCGCCGTCGGTCGTCGTGGTGCTGGCGCTCGATCGGGTCGGAACCGTCACCAGCCAGGGCAGTGGCGTCGTGGTCGGGCCGGGGCTGGTGGTGACCAACCGCCACGTCGTCGACGGCGCCGCCTCGGTGCGGCTGCTCCAGGGCGGCAAGTCGCGCTCGGCGCGGGTGATCGAGCTGCACGGCAGCCACGACCTCGCCACCCTGCGCACGTCGATGAAGGTGCCCGCCGTGACGTCACGATCCGCGGCCAGGCTCGCGGTCGGCGAGCGGGTGTTCGCGATCGGCGCGCCGCAGGGCCTCGAGCTGTCGATCTCCGAGGGCATCGTCTCGCAACTGCGGCCGGAAGCCGGGGCGTTCCGCATCCAGACCACGGCGCCGATCTCCAGGGGCTCCTCCGGCGGCGGGCTGTTCGACGAGCGGGGCGCGCTGGTGGGCATCACGTCGCACTCGGCCCTCGGCGGCCAGAACCTCAACTTCGCGCTGCCGAGCGACTGGTTCGCGCCGATGGTCAAGAGCGCGCTGGAACGGGCCAACGAGAAGACCCGGGTGCGGCTGCGGCCCGAGCGGCGGACCGGGGCGACCCGGATCGTGATCGAGGGCGACGGCGGCGCGATCAACTACGCGTGGCGCTCGATCGACGCCCGCGGCGCGGTGCTGGAACTGGACGGCGTCGACGCCAGCGGGATCGACGGCCACGTCGACGTCGGCTCGGCCGAGGTCGAGCACGTGCTGGTGGAGAAACTGCGCAAGGGCGAGCGCGAGGTCGTGAAGCTCGAGTTCTGCCTGATGGCGCCGATGCGGCAGCGGGTCTATCCCGAGGGCGGCAACCTGAACCTGGTGTTCGAGCGCGTCGAGCCCACGCCGTCTGCCGAAGGCGCGCCAGCGCCGGAGCCGACCCCGGCACCGGTCCCGACGCCCGAGGCGACGCCCCTGGCGAGGGTCCTGCCGCAACCGCTGCCCTAGAGCACGGCTGCCGCGCCCAGCCTCCCCCATGTCCTCCACGGCGCGCACGCTCGGGCTCGGCCTCGCGTTCGTGGTCGCGGCGACGACGCTCGCCGTGTCGTTCCACTCGATCCGGATGGACGACGCCTACATCTCGTACCAGTACGGGCGCAACCTGGCCGAGGGGCGGGGTTTCGCCTTCAACGCGGGCGAGCGGCGACTCGGCACCACGGCGCCCGGGCACGCGCTGATCGCCGCGGGACTCCTGTCGGTGGCCGGCCCCGAAGGCCTCCCGGGGCTGATGTCGGCCCTGGGCGCGATCGCCTGGGCGACCCAGGCGTTGCTGATGTTCCTGTTGCTGGCGCCCCGCCTCGGGACCCTGGCGGCGGGCGCGGGTGGCGTCGCCGTGCTGGTCGGAGCCGCGGGCAGCGCGAGCGTGGTGCCGATGGAGACCAACCTGGTGGCGGCGGCGGCCCTCGCGGCGCTGGTGGCGGCCGAGCGCGGCCGGGCGATCCCGGCCGCGGCGGCGGCCGGCGTCGCCGCCCTGCTCCGGCTGGACGCGGCGCTGCTCGCGATCGTCCTCGCCGCCTTCTACGGGGGTCGCGAACTGCGCGGGCCGGGACGCGCGACGTGGCCGCGACGCGCACTCGGGCCGCTGCTCGCGTTCCTGGCTCCGCTGCTGCCGTGGCTGGTCTTTGCCACCGTCCAGTTCGGGTCACCGCTGCCCGCGACCGCCGCAGCCAAGGTGAACGTCACGCCGCCAGCGGAGTACGCGTTACACATCCTCCGCGACGGCCCGGAGCGCCTGTTCGGCCAGGCCGACCCGGTCGCCGTGACCGTGAGCGTGGCGCTGGCCGCGGGCGGTGCCGTCGCCGCCTGGCGGGCCGGGGGCGCCGTGTCGCTGCTGCCCGTGTGGGCGGCGCTCCACGCCCTGGCCTTCCTCGCCCTGCGACCGCTGACGCTGTTCCGTTGGCACCTGTACCCGTACGGGCTGGTCTTCGTGACCCTGGCTTTCGTCGCACTCGCCTTGCTGGCGCGGTCGCACCACCGGGCGTTGCGAGTGGCCGGTCCGCTGGCGGCGGCCACCCTCGCCCTGGTCGTCGGGGTGCGCACGGCCGCTGCCCCGGGGAGCTGGCGCAACGGCTACTGGGGCGGCCAGCGCCACGACGTCTACGTGGCGCTCGCGGACTGGCTGAAGGCGCGCACGCCGCCCGGCGACCGCGTCGCCATCCTGGAGGTGGGAACGGTCGGGTATTACTCGCAATTGCGGCTGGTCGACAAGGCCGGGCTGGTCACGCCGTGGACGGGGGAACTCCCGGCCGGCACCCGGTTCGAGGTGATGGTCAGCCACCAGTGGCCCGGCCATCTCGCCGGCAACGCACCACCGCCGACGTCTCCGCTGCACCAGGGGCGAGCGCCCGTCGCCGAGTTCCGGCGCGGGCGCTTCGCCGCCTGGGTCTACGTCATCGGCTGACGGCGGCCGTCACGGCCCCCAGCCGCTGCGAGAGGGCGTCGAGCTGGGCGTTCATCTCACCCGGCAGGTGCTGGCCAAAGCGCTCGAAGAAGGCCCGGATCTCGGGCACCTCGGCAGCCCACTCGTCGCGGTCGACGGCCATCAGCATCTGGATCTGATGGTCGGTCAGGGCGAGGCCGTCGAGGTGCATCTCGTCGGTCTCGGGCAGCAGGCCGATCGGGCTCTCCTTGGCCCCGACCCGGCCCTGGATGCGATCGACCATCCACAGCAGCACGCGCAGGTTGTGGCCGAAGCCGGGCCACAGGAACGCGTCCTCGTGGTCGGTGCGGAACCAGTTGACGTGGAAGATCGCCGGCGGCTTGCTGAGCATGGTGCCCATCTTCAGCCAGTGGCCGAAGTAGTCGCCCATGTTGTAGCCGCAGAACGGCAGCATCGCCATCGGGTCGCGGCGCACGACGCCGACCGCGCCGGTCGCGGCGGCCGTCGTCTCCGAGCCCATCGTCGCGGCCACGAACACGCCGTGGTTCCAGTCGCGGGCCTGGAACACGAGCGGCGCCACGCGGGCGCGGCGGCCGCCGAACACGATCGCCGACAGCGGCACGCCCTGCGGGTCCTCCCACTTCGAGGACAGGCTGGGACACTGGCGGGCCGAGACCGTGAAGCGCGAGTTCGGGTGCGCCGCCTTGCCCTTGTGGTCCCACGGCTTGCCCTGCCAGTCGATCAGGCCGGCCGGCGGGTGCTTGTCCTTGCCCTCCCACCACGGGATGCCGTCCGGGCTGACCGCCACGTTGGTGAAGATCGTGTTGGTGCGGATCGTCTCCAGCGCGTTGGGGTTGGTGTCGATCCCGGTGCCGGGCACGACGCCGAAGAAGCCGGCCTCGGGGTTGACCGCCCACAGCCGGCCGTCGGGGCCGGGCCGCAGCCAGGCGATGTCGTCACCGATCGTGCGGACCTTGATCCCCTGGGCCTCGAACCGCGAGACCAGCATCGCCAGGTTGGTCTTGCCGCAGGCCGACGGAAACGCCGCCGCGATGAAGTGGGTCTCGCCGTCGGCCAGGGTCAGCTCCAGGATCAGCATGTGCTCGGCCATCCAGCCCTGGTCGCGGGCCATGGTCGAGGCGATCCGCAGCGCGAAGCACTTCTTGCCAAGCAGGGCGTTGCCGCCGTAGCCGGAGCCGATGCTCCAGATCAGCCGCTCCTCCGGGTAGTGGACGATGAAGCGGCGGTCGGGCGAGAGGTCGCCGACCGAGTGCAGGCCGGGCACGAACTCCTCGCCGCCGCCGAGCTGGTCGAGCGCCGGCTGGCCCATGCGGGTCATGATCCGCATGTTGGCGACCACGTACTTGCTGTCGGTGACCTCGATCCCGACCTTGCTGAACGGCGAGCCGAGCGGGCCCATCACGTAGGGCACGACGTACATCGTGCGGCCCTTCATCGCGCCGTCGAACAGCTTGCCGACGTTCTCCTTGGCCTCGGCTGGCGCCATCCAGTTGTTGGTCGGGCCGGCGTCCTGCTTCTCGCGCGAGGCGATGAAGGTCAGGTGCTCGGTGCGGGCCACGTCGGAGGGGTGGGAGCGGTGCAGCGTGCAGCCTGCGGCTTCTTCGGCGTGGAGCCGCTGCAGCGTGCCGTCCTGCACCATCTCGTCGACCAGCTTGTCGTTCTCGGCCTGGGAGCCGTCGCACCAGACCACCCGGTCGGGCCGGGTCTTCGCGGCGACCTCTTCCACCCAGCGTTCGGCAGGCGTCATGTTCTTTTCGTTCCTCGAGAGTCAGGGGTCCCGCTTCGCGACGGAAGTCGGGAACGGGAAGCGCCCCGGCCCTCGGGCTCGGGCGCAAAACGTCATTTTAGGTCGCGGGCGGGGTGGGGGGAAAGCCGCCCACGACCGGGGGAGGGTAGGATCGTGAGAATGGCCGTCTCTGACGAAATGGCGTGCAGAACAGGAGTCCGGACAGCATGAAGTGGTACGGGACGGTGTTGGCCCTCGCCCTGGCGGCGGGGGGAGCGCAGGCCGCGGACCCGACGGGCACGCGGCGGGTGGCCGCGGGCGACGGTGCGGCCCTTTCGGACTGGGACTTCCGGGCGGGCCGGCTGGAGGCCGCCGGTGATCTGCGGCTGCGCCTCGTGCGCGAAGACGAGTTGCTGCCGGGCCGCGTCCACGAGCGGCTCGCCCAGTTCTACCGCGGGATCCCCGTGTGGGGGGGCGAGCTGGTCCGCCAGCGCAGCGCGACCGCGACGCTCTCCGTCTTCGGCACCTTCTACGAGGGCATCGAGCTCGACGTGACGCCGACGCTGACCGCCGCCGATGCGGCGCGATCCGTGGCGGCGCGGGGCCTGACGCTGCCGCTCGACAAGCAGCCGGAGCTGGTGGTGCTGCCACGTGAGGCTGGCTACGCACTGGCCTGGCGGCTGCGCGCCAACACCGATCCGGATGCAGGCTTCGACGCGCGGATGATCTTCCTCGACGCCCGCGACGGCGCCGTGCTGCTCGAGTACTCCGACCTCAAGCACCAGTCCGCCGTCGGCACGGGCACCGGCGTGCTGGCCGACAGCAAAAAGATGAGCGTGCTGTCGGGCGGCGGTGGCTTCCTGACCGACGACCAGTTGCGCCCGCCGCGGCTACGCACCTTCGACATGAAGGGCAACCTGACGCGGACCCTGCAGTTCCTGAACGGCCAGGTAGCACTCGGCCAGTCGGACCTCGCCGTCGACCCCGACAACGTCTGGAGCGACGGCGCCGTGGTCGACGCCCACGCCTATGCGGGCTACACCTACGACTATCTCTACAAGCGCTTCGGCCGCCGCGGGCTCGACGACCAGAACGGCCGCATCCTGTCGCTGGTTCACCCGGTGAACCGCGCGGACATCTTCGGCTACTCCGACTCGGTGGTCAGCACCTTCTACCTGAACGCCTTCTACTACGGCGACGGGATCATGGTCTACGGCGAGGGCCTGCCCAGCAACCTGACCGCGGGCGGCCAGCGCTTCAACTACTGGTCGGGCGCGCTCGACGTCGTCTCCCACGAACTCGGCCACGGCGTCACCGACTTCACCTCGGCGCTCATCTATTACGGCGAGTCGGGTGCGCTCAACGAGAGCTTCTCGGACATCCTGGCGGCGGGCACGGAGTTCTTCCACCAGGAGGCGGGCAGCGGCCCGTTGAAGGCCGACTGGCTGCTGGCGGAGGACACGGTGACGCCCGGCGGCATCCGCTCGATGCAGAACCCGGCGGCCTTCGGAGACCCCGATCACTACTCGATCCGCTTCACGGGCGCCGAGGACAACAACGGCGTCCACATCAACTCGAGCATCTCCAACCACGCCTTCTACCTGGCGATCGAGGGCGGCCGCAACCGCGTCTCCGGGCTGTCGGTGACCGGGGTGGGCTCTGCCAACCGCGACCTGATCGAGAGGGTGTTCTTCCGCGCCTACACCGCGCTGCTGGCGCCGTCGTCCGACTTCTCCGCCGCGCGGGCCGCGACGTTGCAGTCGGCGCGGGACCTGTACGGCGCGAACTCGAACGCGGAGCGTGCCGTCCGCGAGGCGTGGAACGCGGTGGGGGTGCAGTGATGTCGCGCATCGGGACGTCGCTGCTGACTGCTGTCGCGCTGCTGGCGGCCACGCCGGCGCTGGCCGGCGAGGGCCGGGCCTGGGCCAGCGGCACCTTCAACCCGGCGAAGACCGAGACCGCCGAGAACCGCACGTTCACCGAGTTTGCCGAACAGGGCACGCTCGAGGTCGAGTACGCGTTCGACGGCGGCCCGGGCGGCGAGATCGGCGTCGAGTACCGCCTGAGGAGCGGGCTCGGCCTGCAGCTCGCGGCGTCGTTCGGCACCCGCGACGGCGCGGCGTCGTACACCGCCGCCTTCCCCCACCCGCTGTACCTGAACCGCGACCGCGCGGCCAGCGGCGAGACCAGCGGCCTGTCGCTGACCGAGACCGCGATCCACTTCGACCTGGTGTACGGCAAGCGCGGACCGAAGTGGGAGATCGTCGGCTTCGCGGGCGCCTCGTTCTTCAACGTCGAGGCCGACATCCTCGACCGCCCGCAGTACACCCACGCCTATCCGTACGACACGGTCAGCGTGCTGGCTCCCGTGACGCTGTCGCGCTCGGGGTCGAAGGTCGGCTTCAACGCCGGCCTGGCGGTCGACTACCGCTTGAGCAAGAGCTTCGGCCTCGGCGTGCAGGGCCGGTTCAGCGGTGCGACCGTGGAACTGGAGGCGACGGACGAGGGCACCGTCGAGCTCGATGCCGGCGGCTTCGCCGTCGGCGCCGGCCTGCGGTTGTATTTCTAAGGCCGCTCAGTCCTCCGGGTCGAAGCGTTCCGTGCCCCCGCCCTCGGGCGGGGGTGCGGCGTCCTCGAGCGTGACGGGCTCGGTGCGCAGCGCCGTGACGGGCCGCGCCAGCGTCGGTGCGCCCGGGCTCGCCGGGTCCGCCGGCTCCAGCACCGGCGGCTCGTCGGGCAGCACGTCGGCCAGCTGCGCCAGCTCGCGGGCCAACTCGCCCGCGGTGGGCCGGCGGTCGGCGGCCTTCTCCAGGCAGCGCAGGGTCAGCGCGTCGAGCTCCGCCGGCACGCTGCCCACCAGCTTGCGCAGCGGCGGCGGCGCCATCCGCAGGTGCTGCGCCATCACCGCCATCGGGTCGTCGGGCGTCGGCGGGAACGGCAGCCGCCCGGTCAGCATCTGGTACAGCACGATGCCCACGCTGTAGACGTCGGCGCGGCCGTCGTAGGCGCCCTTGGCGCGGAAGCGCTCGGGCGCCATGTAGGCGGGCGTGCCGAGGATGTAGCCGTCCAGCGTCAGCTTCTGGGCGAGGGCGGCTTCGCCGACCAGCTTGGCGATGCCGAAGTCGAGCACCTTCGGCACCTCCTCGCCGCGCGCGCCGCGGTGCAGGAAGATGTTGGCGGGCTTGATGTCGCGGTGGACGATGCCGGCGCGGTGGGCCTCCGCCAGCGCCTCGCACACGGGCGCCATCAGCGCCGCGGTGCGGCGCGCGCCGAGGATGCCCTCGTTCGCCAGCTCGTCCTCGAGCGAGCGGCCCTCGAGCAGCTCCATCACCAGGAACGCCACCCCGCCGGGCGTGATCCCGAAGTCGAGGATCGCCACCGCGTGCGGGTGCTTGATGCGGCAGGCAGCGACACCCTCGCGGCGGAAGCGGGCCACCGCCTCCTGCTCGGCGCCGAAGGTCGTCTGCAGCACCTTGACCGCGATCGCCTTCTCCAGGTCGAGGTGCTGCGCCAGGTAGACGGCGCCGTAGTTGCCGGCGCCCAGCTTGCGGTCGAGCCGGTAGCGATCGGCCAGCACGGTGCCGGGGCCGATCGCGGCGGCCGCTGCCTCGATGGACGGCGCGGGCGCCGTCGTCCCGGGCCGGCGGCTGCGCAACTGGGTCATGATCCGCGCCAGCACGATCGGGAAGTCGATCGGCTTGGTGACGTAGTCGTTGGCACCCAGTTCCAGCGCCTCGACCACGTCCTCGCTCTGGGTCTTGGCCGTGACCATGATCACCGGCAGCTCGGTGGTCTGCGGCTGGCCGCGGAGGATGCGCAGCACGTCGAAACCGTTGAGCCCCGGCATCATGATGTCGAGCAGCACCAGGTCGACCGCCTGGCTGTCGATCACCTCGAGCGCCCGGCTGCCGTCCTCGGCGACCAGCGTCTTGAAGCCCTTGCGCTGCAAGCGGCGCGAGAGCAGGTCCCGGTTCTCCTCGTTGTCGTCGACGACGAGCAGTGTGTAGTCGGACGTCTGCATGGAAGCTGCGGCGGATTGTACGCGCTAGCGCGACCGCAGGTGGGTCTCGAACAGCTTCAGGATCCGCTTGTACTCGTCGGCCCAGGCCGTCTCCTCGACGAAGCCGTGGTCCTCGACCGGGTAGGCGGCCAGCTCCCAATTCTCCTTGCGCAGCTCGATCAGGCGCTGGGCGAGGCGGACCGAGTCCTGGAAGTGGACGTTGATGTCCATCATCCCGTGGCAGATCAGCAGCGCGCCCTTCAGGCCCTCCGCGAAGTGGATCGGCGAGGAGCGCCGGTAGGCTTCCAGGTCCTGCTGCGGCTCGTTCAGGATGTTCGCGGTGTAAGGGTGGTTGTAGTGCGCCCAGTCGGTCACCGGCCGCAGCGCGGCCCCGGCGGCGAAGGTGTCGGGCGAGGTGAACAGCGCCATCAGCGTGATGAAGCCGCCGTAGCTGCCACCGTAGACGCCGATCCGGTCCTTCGCGACCCCGTGCGCGTCGACCAGGTATGTGGCACCGTCGACGATGTCGTCGAGGTCCTTTCCGCCCATGTGGCGATAGATCGCGGTGCGCCAGGCGCGGCCGTAGCCCGCGCTCGCGCGGTAGTCGACGTCGAGCACGACGTAGCCGCGGCTCGCCAGCAGGTGGTGGAACATGTACTCGCGGTAGTAGTCCGACCAGTAGTGATGGGCGTTCTGCAGGTAGCCGGCGCCGTGGACGAAGACCACGGCGGGCCGCGCGGGGTCGCGCGTGGCGCCCAGCATCTCCGGCGTGTACAGCCGGGCGGGGACTTTCACGCCGTCGCGGGCCGTGAAGTGCACGACTTCGGGGTCGAGCCAGGGCCCGGCCAGCCACGCCGCGGAGGGCGAGCGGGTCACGGCGACGGCCGCGGCGCCCGACTTCAGCGCGCCGACATGGACCTCGGGCGGCCGGTTGCCGGTCGAGTGCAGCCAGCCCGCCCACTGCCCGTCCGGGGCCGCGGCGACCGACCACGCGCCGCGCTTCGTGGTCAGCCGCGTGCGCGGGCCACCGTCCACGGGCATCGTGTAGACGTGGCGCTCGGCCGCGCCCGCTTCGGTGCTCTCGATCAGGAACGTGCGGCCGTCCGCGCCGAGCGCCAGGTCGGTGATCTCCCATGCGCCGCTCGTCAGCGGCCGCGGCTCCGGTCGCTCCTGCCCGAGGTCGAGCGCGTAGAGGTGCATGAAACCGCTGCGCTCGGACAGCAGGAACGCCTGCCTGGAGTCGGGCAACAGGCCCAGCTCGGCGCCGCCGAAGAAAAAGCGCAGCCAGGCCTCGTCGCGCTCGTGGAACAGCACGCGTGGCAGGCCCGTGGCGAGGTCGAGGCGGACGATCCAGCGCTGCTCGTAGTCGGTCGAGCGCACGTCGGCGATCACGTGCGCGCCGTCGCGACTGACCAGCGGCATCCGCCACTGGACCGTGGGCTCCGGCTTGGGCGGCGCGGCCTTCACGGCCTCGCCGCCCGACGGGGGTTCGGGGGCGGAGGAGCGTCCGTTTGCGACGGAGCCCCCGAGGGCCCGAGCGTCAGGCTCTGCCTGGCGCGAGCCGCCCGTCGGACTCGGCGCCGGCGCGGCGCCCGGCGCGGGCTCGGCGGCGGCGAACGGCGCCTTGACCCAGCGCGCCACCTTCTCGTGCAGGTCGAGGATCACGACCTGTTGCCGGTTCTGGCTGTCGCCGACCTTGTTGCGGGTCGGCACCGGCTCGGTGTAACCCGACTCCGAGACGTAACGCGGCACGTCGGCGACCTTGCCGTCACCGCGCTCGTCGACCAGGAACACGGCGTAGCGGTCGCCCGGCACCAGCACCACGTCGCGGATCGACTGCTTCGGTGTGAGGTCGATCCGCGGCAGCGCGCGGGCCTTCTCTTCGGCCTCCCGCTTCTCGCGCTTGCGCTTCGCCTCGGCGACCCAGACAAGCAGCCTCGCCTCCTCGTCGCGCAGCAGGTTCTGGCTGTTCGTGAGCTTCGGTTCCTCCTTCTTCGGCCCCGCCTCCGCGAGCTGGACCAGACCGCCAGCGCCTTCGAGTGGCAGCAGGTAGAGGCCGCCGTCGCGCACGAAGGTGACGGCGCGCTCGCCTTGCGCGAAGTGCGGGTCGGACTCGGCCGCTGCGGTCCGCGTCAGCTCGCGGCGCTGGCCGGTGACGGTGTCGAGCAGCACGACGTCGCCGCGGTCGATCCACAGCACGCGGCGGCGGGCGGCGTCCCACTCGCCCCGTGTCGGCGGCGCCAGCAGGCGCTCGGCGTCCGAGAGCCGGCGCGGCTCGCCGCCCTTGCGCTCGACCAGCCAGGTCGCGGCCTCATCCTCGCCCGGCTGCTTCCACTCGAAATACAGGCGCTTCGAGTCCCCCGACCAGCGCAGGTCGGAGGGAGGATGCCCGACCAGTTTCGGTCCGCGCATGATCGAGTCGACGGTGAGCGCGAAGGGCTCGGCGGCGGACGCCGCGACGGGCAGCAGAAGCAGGGCGCAAGCCGCCCCCGCGAAACGGACCATGCTCATTGGTGGCTCTCAGGCGAAAGCGCGCGGAGCCCCCCGGTCCGGCGCGAAGGCCGAGTATATGGGGAGCGACCGGCGGCGCGGCGCTCGCTTCTTCAGTCGGCGCGCAGCGAGATCGCGGGGTCCACGCGGCTGGCCTTGAGCGCGGGCAGCCATGCCGCCAGCGCGCCGCCAGCGGCCAGCGTCAGCGCGACCAGGCCGTAAGTCGCGCCGTCGGTGGCGGAGACGCCGACCAGCAGGTTCTCGAGCGCACGAGCGAGGCCGAAGGCCAGCGGCAGGCCGATCAGCAGCCCGAGCCCGGACAGGACCAGTCCCTCGCGCACGACGCCGGCGCTGAGCTGACCGCCGGTGGCGCCCAGCGCCAGCCGCACGGCGAGCTCGGGCACGCGTTGGCCGACCGCGTAGGCGAGCGCGCCGTACAGGCCGATCGCCGCCAGCGCGAAGCCGATCGCGCCGAAGCTGCCGGTGAGCGCGCCGGCCAGGCGGAACAGGAACGCGGCCTTGCCGCCCGCGAGGTGGGCCTCCATCGTGCGCAGGTCGGAGACCGGCATCTCCGGGTCGAGCTCGGCGGCCAGCCGCCGCAGCTCGGGCAGCAGCGCCTCGGGCGGGCCGCTGGTGACGGCGATCAGCCGGCGATCCGAGCGGTAGCTCTGGCGCAGCGACAGGTACGCGCACCACTTCTGCGCCTCGCCGGGCAGGTTGTAGGTCGAGTCGGCGGCGACGCCGATCACCTCGTACGCCTGCGCCTCGCCCTCGAGCAGCAGCTTGCGGCCGAGCGCCTCCTGGCCAGGCCACAGCTCGCGGGCCAGCGACTCGTTGACGACCGTCACCCGCGGCGCCTCTCCGTCGTCGGTCGGCGCGAAGTCGCGGCCGTGGCGCAGCGGGATGCCCATCGCGGCGAAGTAGCGTTCGCCGACCGCGTTGCTCCAGGCGACCTTGCCCGGCCCCGTCTGTTCCCCCTCGGCGCGGGCCACGCGGTTGTCGTTGTTGAGCCCGATCGGCAGGAACGCGGCGAAGCTGGCGTCGGTCACGCCGGGCAGCCGCCGCGTGCGCTCGAGCCAGGCCGTGAAGAACGCCTCGCCGCGGACGGGGTCGAGTTCGCGCAGCCGCACGTCGACGCCGGCCAGCGCGCGGTGCGCGCGAGCGAAGCCGAGGTCCATGCCGCGGAAGTGTTCGAGGCTCTGCAGCAGCAGCGCGCCGGCCACCAGCAACGCCGCCGAGACCGCGACCTGCGCCACCACCAGCGCCGAGCGGGCGCGACCGCGGGCGCCACTGCCGCCGCGTTCGCGCAGGGCTCCCGCGGCGCCGGTGCGCAGCACGGCCAGCCCCGGCAGCACGCCGGCGGCGAGCCCCGCGGCCGCGGACAGCGCCAGGCCGACGGCGAACACGCGGGCGTCCGGGCGCAGCCGGAACACGATCGGCAGATCGCTCGCGATCCGCAGCTCGCCGAGCCACGAGGTCGCGCCCCAGGCCAGGGCGAGCCCGGCGAGGCCGCCTGCCAGCCCGAGCAGCAGGCACTCCAGGACCAGCGGCCGCAGCAGCCGCAGCCGGCCCGCGCCGAGCGCGAGGCGGACGGCCAGCTCGCGGCGGCGGTCCAGCACGCGGGCCAGCGCCAGCCCCGCGACGTTTGCCACGGCGACCAGCACCAGCAGGCCGACCAGGGCCAGGAACACGGCCGCGATCGGCGGCAGGAAGACGGGTGCCGACGGCTCCAGTCGCGCCATCGGCTCCGGGTGCAGCACGAGGCGCTGGCCGCGCGCGGCTTCGCCGCGCTGCGCGTCCATCTGCGCCGAGAGCGGGGCCAGCGCCAGCTCGGCCTGCTCCAGGCCGACCCCCGGGCGCAGCCGTGCGATCGTGCGCAGCGCGCGCGCGTCGCGGTCGGCCATCCACTCGCGCGCAGCCGGCACCGCGCGGGCGTAGGCGGCGACCGACACGAAGCCGTCGAGGTCGACCGGCCCCGCGGTGCCTTCGAAGCGCGGATCGGCGACGCCGACCACGGTGAAGTCGCGGCCGGCGAGCCGCACCACGGCGCCGACGGCGGCGGGATCGCGGTGGAAGTGGCGCCCCCACGCAGCGTCGGACAGCACGATCGCGTCGTGTCCGTCGTCGGCGGCGCCGAACGCGCGGCCGGCCTGCAGGCGCACGCGCAGCGCGTCGAAGTAGTTGGCGGTGACGGCGAGCACGAAGGCCACCCGCGACTCGCGGCCGGCCACCTTGAGCGGCAGGCCGTCGGGGGTGGCCGCGACGACCGACTCGAACGGCGCCGCGGTCGCGAGGTCGCGCACATCGGGCAGCGACAGCGCGGACGGGCCCTGCGACGCGGCCGAGATCAGGCTGACGGCGACCAGCCGGTCGCCGTCGGCGCCGGGCAGCGGCGTGCCGAGCAGGGCGTGGGCGACGCTGAAGATGGTCAGGTGGGCGCCGAGGCCGAGCGCCAGCGTGACCGTCACCGCCAGGGCGTACACCTTGCGGCGGCGCAGCGCGCGGGTCGCCAGCCAGGTGTCGTGGACCAGCCCTTCGACCGCGGCGCGCGGGTCGCGCAGGCCGGCGGCGAACGCATCGAGCCCCGCGCGCGCGGCTGCCGTCGCGCCGGCGAGGCGCTGCCGCGCGGCCAGCGCCAGCAGGTCGCCACCCGCCTCGGCGACGAAACTCAGCGCGCCGGCCGCGCCGTGGTAGCGGGGCTCCTTGCGCTGCTGCGTCACCGTGTCGAGCAGCTCGGCGCCGTGGCGGCGGCGGAACTCGCTGCCGCAGCCGCGCACCAGCAGCCGGGCCCAGAGCGGGGCGCTCACGGCCGGCCCCGTTCGGCGAGCAGGCGCGACGAGCGCGCCCAGTCGACCAGGGCGTCGAGGCGATCGACCTCGGCACGGGCCAGCGCCAGGCCGGTGCGGGTCAGCTTGTAGGTGCGCCGCGGCGCCCCCGCGGCCTCGTCGGCGCCGGCGTCCGGCGCCTCTTCGATCAGGCCCTGCGCCTCGAGCCGGGCGATCGCCTCGTAGAGCGTGCCGGGGCCGAGCCGGATGCTGCCGCGGGTCACGCGCTCGACGTCCTGCTTGATCGCGTAACCGTGGCGGGGCCCGTCGGCCAGGCCCAGCAGCACGTGCAGGGCGGCGGTCGGCAGGCCCGAGGGGCGGGAGGCGGGAGCGCTCTTGGCCATATCGGAATCCGATATACCAGAAACCGGAACACCGACGCAAGGCCGCCGTTCAGCGGCCTGGAGCCGGCCTAGGGCGCGGCTTGCAGGTAGCGGCTGGGCAACTCGCGGCCGAGGTGGGCCTGCAGCCCGCGCGAGGCGACGACCAGCTTGTGCAGGTCGACCCCGGTCGCGATGCCCATGCCGTGCAGCATGTAGACGAGGTCCTCGGTGGCGAGGTTGCCCGCCGCGCCCGGCGCGTACGGGCAGCCGCCAGTGCCGCCGGCAGCGCTGTCGACGATCCGCACGCCTTCGCCCAGCGCCGCCAGCACGTTGGCGAGTGCGGTGCCGCGGGTGTCGTGGAAGTGGACCGCGATCTTCTCGATCGGCACCACCCGCTTGAGGCGGCCGATCACCTCGTGGACCTGGGTGGGGACGCCGACGCCGATCGTGTCGCCGACCGAGATCTCGTCGCAGCCGACCTGGGCGAACAGCCGCTCGCACACCTCGACCGCCTTCTTCGCGTCGACCACGCCCTCGTAGGGGCAGCCGAAGCAGGTCGAGACGTAGCCGCGGACCCGCAGCCCGGCCGCCTTCGCCTCCGGCACGAACAGCGCGAAGCGGGCGAACGAATCCTCGATCGAGGCGTTGATGTTCTTCTGGTTGAAGCTCTCGCTGGCGGCGGTGAAGACCGAGATCTCGGTCGCGCCGGCCGCGAGGGCGTCCTCGTAGCCACGGCGGTTGGGCACCAGCACCGGCAGCCGCACGCCGTCGCGCTTCACGCGCCGCAGCACGGCCGCCGAGTCCGCCATCTGCGGCACCCACTTCGCCGACACGAACGCGCCGGCCTCGACCACCGTGAGCCCGGCGTCGAGCAGCGCCTCGATGAAGGCCGCCCGGATCTCGACCGTGAGCGCCGTGCGCTCGTTCTGCAGGCCGTCGCGGGGGCCGACTTCCACGACCTGGACGCGGGTCAGCAGCGCGGGCTTGCGCGGCCGCCCCGGGGCCGGTTCCGGCGCCTCGGTCACTCGATCTCCACCAGCACGCGGCCGGGGGCGACCATGTCGCCGACCTTGACCGCGACGGAGCGCACCACGCCGGCCTTCGGCGCGCGCAGCGCGTTCTCCATCTTCATCGCCTCGACGACCAGCACCTCGGCGCCCTTCTCCACCCTGTCACCGGGCGCCACCGCGACCTTGATCACCTTGCCCGGCATCGGCGCCTCCAGCCCGCCCTCCGCGTGGCGCGCGGCGGGGCCGCGCTGGCCCTCGCGCTCCTCGTCGAGGCGGTACACGGCACCGCGCCAGAACAGGTGGATCGCGTCGCCGTCGCGGGCGACGTGGAAGCCCTCCACGCGGGTCCCCTCGCGCAGGACGAAGCTGCCGGGGGCGATCTCCTCGACGTCCGGCCGCGAGACGAGGCCGTCGACGACGACCTCGAGGCCCTGCGACGACTCGCGCACGACCGCCTCGTGCTGCTGCTCGCGGCAGCGCAGCCGGATCACGACAGCCTCCAGGCGCCGAGCGCCGCGAACGGGTCGGGGACGCTGGCCGCGGGACCCGCCGCAGCAGGGCCACGACCGCGCGAGACGTGCAGCGCGGCGAGCGCGGCCGCGACCGCCTCGGGCGGCGCGCACGGGTGCGGCGAGACCTCGCCCAGGTGCTCCTCGATGAAGCCGGTGTGCAGGTGGCCCGCGCGGAACTCGGGGTGATCGACGAGCGTGCGCAGGCGGCCGAGGTTGGTGGCGAGGCCGAGCACCGCCGTGCGGGCCAGCGCGTCCGACAGGCGCTCGATCGACTCCGCACGCTCGCGCCCGAAGGCGACGATCTTGGCCAGCATCGGGTCGTAGTGGACCGACACCTCGCTGCCGCGGGCGATGCCCGTGTCGACGCGCAGCCCCGGGCCCTCCGGCATCGCGCAGACCAGCACCGGGCCGGCCGACGGCAGGTCGTCGTTGGACGGGTCCTCGGCGTACAGCCGCGCCTCCAGCGCGTGGCCCTGGCTGCGGATCTCCGCCTGCCCCATCGACAGTGGCCGGCCCGCGGCGATCTCGAGCTGCAGCCGCACCAGGTCGAGGCCGGTGACCAGTTCCGTCACGGGGTGCTCGACCTGCAGCCGGGTGTTCATCTCGAGGAAGTAGAAGTGGCCCGACGGGTCGAGCAGGAACTCGACCGTGCCGGCATTGACGTAGCCCGCGGCGCGGGCCGCGGCGACGCCGGCCGCGCACAGCTCCGCGCGCAGCACGCTGGTCAGCGCGGGCGACGGCGTCTCCTCCAGCACCTTCTGGTGGCGGCGCTGCACCGAGCACTCGCGCTCGAACAGGTGCAGCGTGGCGCCGGTGCCATCGGCGAGCACCTGGACCTCGATGTGGCGCGGGCGCTGCACGAAGCGCTCGAGCACCATCGTGTCGTCGCCGAAGGCGCCCTTCGCCTCGCGGCGGCAGGACGCGAGCGCTGCGGCGAAGTCGTCGATGCGGTGCACGACCCGCATGCCCTTGCCGCCGCCGCCGCGCGAGGGCTTGATGATCAGCGGGAAGCCGACGCTGGCCGCCGCGGCGGCGAGTGTCGCGTCCTGCTGGTCGTCGCCGTCGTAGCCGGGCACGACCGGCACGCCGGCGGCCGCCATCAGCCGCCGCGCTCCCTTCTTGTCGCCCATCGTCCGGTGCACGTCGCCGGGCGGGCCGACGAAGACGAGGCCGGCGTCGCGGCAGGCGTCGGCGAAGTCGCCGTTCTGGCTGAGGAACCCGTAGCCGGGGTGGATCGCGTCGGCGCCGGTCTGCTTCGCGGCAGAGAGCAGGCGCTCGAAGCTGAGGTACGACAGGCGGGCCTCGGCCGGCCCGATACCCACCGCCTCGTCGCAGGCGCGGGCGTGCACGGCGCCGCGGTCGGCCTCGGAATACACGGCGACGGTCGGGATGCCGAGTGCGCGCGCGGTGCGCGCGACGCGGACCGCGATCTCGCCGCGGTTGGCGATCAGCAGCTTGCGGAACAGCGGCATCACGGGATCCAGTTCGGCTTGCGCTTGTCGAGGAACGCGCGCAGACCCTCCTGGCCCTCGGCCGAGGCCCGCACGTCGGCGATGCGCTCGACCGTGTAGCCCTGCACGCTCTCCGGGCGCCGCCACGCGACCTCGCGGATCAGCGCCTTGGCCTCGGCGATCGCCCGCGGCCCGGCCTGCAGCAGCTCCGCGACGCGGCCCTCGACCGCGGCGTCGAGGTCGGCCTCCGGCACCGCGGCCCGGATCAGCCGGATCTCGTGGGCCTTGACCGCCTCGAAGCGCTCGCCGGTGAGGAAGTACTCGCGGGCCGCCGACTCGCCGATCTTGCCCAGCACGTAGGGGCTGATCACCGCCGGCAGGATGCCGAGCCGCACCTCGGTGAATCCGAACCAGGTGCCGAGCGCGGCGACCGCGATGTCGCAGGCCGCGACCAGGCCCGAGCCGCCGCCCAGCGCCGCGCCGTGGACGCGGGCGACGACCGGCTTGGGCGAGTTGTAGACCGTGAAGAACAGGTCGGCCAGCGCCTGCGCATCGCGCAGGTTGTCCTCGCGGGTGAAGCCCGCCATCGCCTTCATCCAGCCGAGGTCGGCGCCGGCGCAGAACGCCTTGCCGCGGCCGCCGAGCACGATCACCCGCACACCGTCGTCCTCACCGAGGTCGAACAGCGTCTTGCGCAGCTCCGAGACCATCCGGCCGTCGAACGCGTTGCGCAGCTCGGGCCGGTTCAGCCAGACCCGGGCCACGGGCCCGTCGCGCACGATCTCCAGTCGTTGCAGCGGCTCGCTCATCACACCTCGGTCGATCGCGGCGAGTATGCCATCGCGCCCCTAGAATGCCGCGTGCGGGACCTGATGCAGCCGCGATGGGCCCGGCGGGCACTCGGCCTGCTGCTGTGCGCCCACGCCGTCTACGCCGCGGCCTTCGTCGCACGGACCAGCTTCGTGGTCGAAGACCGGCGCGTCTTCAACCTGTTCGACGACGCCATGGTCTCGATGCGCTACGCCCGGAACCTCGTCCAGGGCGACGGCCTGGTGTGGAACGCGGGCGGCGAGCGGGTCGAGGGCTTCTCCAACCCGCTGTGGGTCGGCCTGATGGCGCTGGCCCACGTGGCGGTGCCGGACCGCGCGCTGACCAGCCTCGGGATCCAGGGTGTTGCGGCGCTGCTGTTGCTGGCCAACCTCGTGATCGTGGTACGCCTCTCGGGAGCCGTCGCGGCGGATCGGCCCGCGCCGGCGCTGGCGGCGGCCTTCCTGACCGCGTTCTATCTGCCGCTCAACAACTGGAGCCTGCAGGGCATGGAGGTCGCCCTGCTCACGCCCGGGCTCGGCCTCGCGCTGCTGCTCGCCGCGCGCGGCACGACGCCGGGACGCC
>JAMPXO010000062.1 GCA_023701125.1 Vicinamibacteria bacterium
AGCCCCCATGGGACCGGTGGCGGGCTCCGCCCGCCACCGGAACCCCGTAGTCAGTAGACCCAGACCAGGTCGTAGCGGAGCAGCTTGACGCCGTTGCGGGGAGGCACCAGCACGGCCTCGACGAAGCGGGACGGCTCGACCTGCCTGAGCTCCGCGAGCTGCGCCTCGAGTTGCGCGATGTCCGCCTGGGCCGACTCGACCCGGGCCTCGGCCGTGTTCTCCATGCGGTTCTTCGTGAGCACGCCGCCGGGCAGGCTGACGGACTTCTTCCGACCCGTGAACAGGCCGATGTTCGACAGGATCGCCGAGCCGACCGCGACCCACGTCTCCTTCTTGCGCGTCGACAGGTCGGACTCTGCCGCCGCCAGGTCGCGGCGGCGCTTCTCCAGCTTCGCCTCCAGCTTCTTCGCCTCAGCGCCCGGCGCAGCGGCCAGGCGCGTTGCGAACGCCTCGCGCGTCTCGTCGGGCCGGCTGCGCTCGCCCGTCACGGGGTCCTCGAGCACGCGTTCGCTGAGCTTGTCGGGCAGCCGCTCGCGCAGCGCCTTGTCGAGCGCCTTGCTGCCGGCCGCGAACGCGCCCGGCAGCTCCGGGAAGCGCAGGCCGGCGGGCATCGCCGTGTCCAACGCGTCCTCGTCGATCACCAGCGCGTCGGCGTCGAGCATTTCGGCGAACGATCCGTCGCCCACGGGCCAGGCTCGCAGCACGATGCGCTCGCCGTCGACGCCCTTGTAGCGCACGGCGGCCTTGACGAAGACGTGGGCCTCCGCCACTTCGCCGCCGTGCTGACGCAGCGCGTGGTGACGGAAGGGCGAGGGTGCGAGCGGCGGCCCCGCGGGCGCGGCAGGCGCGGCAGGCGCGGTGGCTGCAGGGCGCGCCGCGGCGGCCGAACCGCCCACCGGGGCCGCTGCCGCCTCCGCCTTGCGCACGGCCATCAGCGGCTCGATCTCCTCGCGGGTCAGCGGCCCGCGCAGGTACGACATCGCCCAGCGCGAGTGCAGCAGCTCGGGGCCCTTGCGGTGCACGTCGTGGAGCAGGAACACCCGCTTCTTCGTCGCGTCGAGCAGCGCGTCGATCCGCGCCGCGTCCGCGCCCGCGCCGAGCAGGCCGTCGCGCAGCCGCTCGCGGTCGCGCTCGGTCTGCAGCTTGCCGACCATCCAGGTGCCCATGTTGGCCAGGCCCTTGTAGTCGAGATCGACCGGGTTCTGGGTGGCGAGCAGCACGCCGACGCCCTGGGCGCGGGCCTGCTTGAGCAGGGTCAATAGCGGCTTCTTGGTCGGCGGGTTGGCCGGGTGCGGCGGGAAGTAGCCGAACACCTCGTCCATGTACACGAGCGCCCGCAACTCGCCCGTGCCGCGCTGGCGGCGGACCCAGGTCTTCACCTTCTCCAGCACCAGCGCCGTGACGAACAGCCGCTCCTCGTCCGAGAGGTGGGCGGTGTAGATGATGTTGAGCCGTGCCCGTCCGCCTTCTGCGCTCAGCCAGGAGTCGACGTCGATCGGCTCGCCACGGCGCCAGGCCGCGAAACCCGGCGAGGCCAGCAGGCCGTTGAGCGCCATCACCAGGCCCTGGCGGTCCTTCGACGGGAACACCGTCTCGACGGGCAGCGCGCCCAGCTTGTCGATCGGCGGCGTGACCACCTCACCGAGCAGGTCCTCGAGGGTCAGGCTGCGCCCCGCCCGCCAGGCGTGCTCGATCAGGTTGCACAGCAGGATGTGCTCGCGCGACTTCAGCGGGTCGGCATCGACCTGGACCAGGCCGAGCAGGCCCGACACGATCGCGGCGATCTCGTCGCGCAGGTCCTCGGCGGCGGTGTCGAACGGGACTGAGGGCGCCTCGAGCGACTGCAGCACCGACAGCGCGAGGCCCGAGTCGGAGCCGGGCGTGTAGACGCGGGCGTCGACGGCGGCGCGCAGCGCGGCGACGTCGGTGGGGGCCAGTCCCCACTCGGCCAGGCCCTGCTTCCACTTCTCCGCCTCGGCCGCCGCGGCCTGGGCGACGGTCAGCCCCTGGCGGCGCGCCTCGGCCGGGTCGATCCAGGGCTCGAAGCTCGCAGCGTCGAGCCGATCGAACTGCAGCAGCAGGTTGACGAGGTCGCCCTTGGGGTCGATCGCGACCACGCTGGTGCCGCGCCGCAGCACCTCCTCCAGCAGCGCGATCGCGAGGCCGGTCTTGCCCGAACCGGTCATGCCCACGATCAGGCCGTGGGTCAGCAGGTCGCGCGGATCGAGGTGGAGCGGGGCGCCGAGAGCGCCGGTGGCGGGGTCGACGGACTTGCCGAGGAAGAGGCCGGTAGACATGTCACGAAAGATACCGCCAAGCGGGGACTCGCGGACGCGCCCGAGGACGCGGGGCCCGCGCCTGTCCTCTGCGCAGGACGCCGAGTGGGCGGCTTCCAGCGTAACAGCCGCGTTTTCGGGCCTTTCGGGGCCGGCATGGACGCTGCAAGGGCTACGGGCGATCGGGGAGGAGGGTGCAGGAATGAAGGCGACACTGGTGCTGGGAGTGTTCGTGGGTGCGCTGGCGCTCGCAGCGTCGGCCGAGGCCGGCGTGAGCGTCGGGATCGGCGTGGCGCTCAGCGACGGTCACGACCGCTACGACCGCGGATCGGGCTACGGCTACGGCCGTGAGGGCGTGCGACAGGCCCGGCGCTACGGGTACGACCGCGGGTTCCGCGAGGGCCTGGAGCACGGCAGCAGCGACAGCCGCAAGCGCCGGAGCTTCAACTACTGGCACTCGAGTGACTACCGGAACGCCGACGACGGATACCGGCGCCAGTACGGGCCGAAGCCCCACTACGAGGCCGGCTTCCGCGAGGGCTACGAGGCGGGCTACCGGCGCGGCTACGCACGCTACGGCGACCGTAACCGGCGCGACGGCGGCTGGGACCGTGGCCGCTACGGCGACCGCGACGACGAGGTGATCTACGAGGCGCCCCCGCGCCGCTGGTAGCTCTCCTGCCGCCCCCGTTCGCGTCCGGGCCGCCGCCTTGGCCGCGAACGGGGGCTCGCCCTTACAATCGAAGGGTGAAATCGAGGATCTACTGGAAGGAGATCGCGCAGTTCAAGACGCGGCTCCGCGACGCCGTACCCCATGACGACTTGAAGGCGCTCCACGTGCGCCGGCCGGGCCTGCACCTGGCGTATGCCGCTCGCCAGTTCGCCATCATCGCCGCCTGCAGTTACGGGCTCTGGAACCTGACCAACCCGCTGTACTGGGTGCCGCTGGCCATCCTGCAGGGCTTCACGTTCTTCAACATGACGGTGCTGCTGCACGAGGTCGTGCACAACGCCGTGTTCCACACTCCGAAGCCGAGGATCGAACGCGCGCTCGGCCTGCTTTACGCGATCTCGTCGGGCATCTCGGCCTCGCAGTTCACGCGCTGGCACCTCGACCACCACGACAACCTCGGCTCCTGGGAGGACGACCCCAAGCGCCACTGGCTGTCCCCGAAGCGCAACGCCCGCTGGTACAAGCTGCTGTACTGCACGCCGGTGCTGATGCCGCTGTACTTCCGCGCCGCGGCCCAGGAGTCGAAGACCTACGAGCCCGAGCTGCGGGCGCGGATCGCTCGCGAGCGGCTGGCGACGGTCGTGATCCAGCTCTCCATCGCGGGCCTGCTGTGGCACTTCGGCGGCGCCGGCGTGCTGGCGCGGGTGTGGTTCGTGCCGTACTTCCTGGTCTTCCCGGTCGCCTTCACGCTGAACCGGCTGGGCCAGCACTACAACATCGACCCGAGCCACCCGTTGAAGTGGTCGACGGTGATGAAGGCCTCGCCCTTCTGGGAGTTCCTGTTCCTGTTCTCGAACTTCCACATCGAGCACCACTACTTCCCGCGGGTGCCCTTCTACAACCTGCACGCGCTGCACGTGAAGCTGCGCCCGCTGTATGCCGAGCTGGGCCTCAGGCCGCACGGCTACGGCGAGATCGCCTGGCAGTGGTTCGTGCTCAACAAGGCCCCCCACACCGACTGGGAGGCAGCGCCGGCCAGCCGCTGAGAGAGGGCACGGGCGAAAAGCAACGGGGCCCGGCGCGAAGCCGGACCCCGTTTCGTTTCTCGACGCCCTGGTCTGCTAGAAGCCGCTGACGTTCAGGCGACCGCCCGTGGTGCACAGGCCGTTGAGCGAAGCGGTCGGCACGGCGCTCGACAGGATCGCGCTGCGGATCGCCGCAGCCGACGAGCCGGGGTGATACGCGGCGTAGAGGGCCACGGCCCCGCTCACGTGCGGGGTCGCCATCGACGTGCCGCTGTAGGCGCCGTACGCCGAGAGAACCTGGCCCTTCGAGCTCTTGGGCAGCGTCGAGGTGATGCTCGAGCCGGGCGCACCGATGTCGACCGAGCTGGCGCCGAAGTTCGAGAAGCTGGAGCGCCCGCCGCTGGAGGTGATCGAGGCCACCGCGATGATGTTCGTGTTCGTGTAGCTCGACGGGTAGTGCGGGGTGGCGTCGTTGTTGTCGCCGACGCCGTCGCTGCCGCCGTTGCCGGCCGCCGCGACGAACAGGATGTCGGCCGCGTTGGCGCGCTCGATCGCGTCGTAGAGGGCCTGCGAGAAGCCGCCGCCGCCCCACGAGTTGTTGGTCGCCACGATGTTGAGACCGTGGCGCGCCTTGAGGTCGGTGAAGTAGTCGACGGCCTTGATCGCGTTGGCCGTGGTGCCGCCGCGCCTGCCGAGGAACTTCGCGCCCATCAGCTTGACGCTCCAGCACACGCCCGCCACGCCCTTGCCATTGCCGCCGACGCCGCCGATGGTGCCCGCGACGTGGGTGCCGTGGTCGTCGCCGGCGCCGTCGAACAGCGAGGCGTTGTTGCCGTCGAAGTCCCAGCCGTAGACGTCGTCCGCGTAGCCGTTGCCGTCATCGTCCACGCCGTTGCCCGCGACCTCGCCCGGGTTGACGCCGGCGTTGGCCGCGAGGTCCTCGTGGCCGTGCATGTAGCCCTCGTCGATGATGCCGACGTACACGGAGCTGCAGTCCGTCTTGTTCCCGGCCCAGGCCTCGGCGGCCTGGCTGCCGAACGCGTTGGCGGGCGACGAGGCGTCGCCGTACATGCCCCACAGCGAGCCGTTCGTGTAATAGGGGTCGTTCGACGCCGCCGTGTGGTGGTAGATCCAGTTCGGCTCGGCGAAGTCGACGGCCGCGTCGTCGTCGAGGCCACGCACCGCTCCGGCGATGCCGAGCCCCGGCGGGACCCGCATCAACTCGATCTCGCCGCCGCCGTCCTCGCGCCAGCGCTCCGAGACCACGACCTCGAGCCGCTCGCCGCCGACCCGCGCGCGAGCCGACGCCTTCTGCTTCCCGGAAGCGCCGCGCGACCACTGCACGAGCACCTCGTCGGGCATGTGCGATGCGCTGTCGATCGCCGCCAGCGCCTCCTCCGACCGCCCCGCGGCCTCGCTGGCGGGCGCCAGCGCAAGCCCCATCGACACGGACAACCCGACACGGACGACGCCCTTCATCCAGCCCCGATTCGACATGCGATTGCAGACCTCTGACGACGTTCTGGAGGTGCCCCTGCGGTTCTCCAGGTGCGCGGCGAGCCTCCCCCAAAGCCCGCCTCCCTCCAAGCCTAAGCCCCGATGCTCGGGGTCGAGGCCGGAGAGTCCTGGCAACCCATGCTCCGGTTCGCGCCACGCGGTTCGTCCACGTCGCGCCGACGACTGTCAGAAGTTGTGAAGCTGCGGAAGAGTAGGGGCAGGCCGCGGGGACGTCAAGGTTTTTTGAACGCCGCCCCCGAGGTCGGCATTCCATCCCGAAAAACTGAGGGCGCGCGTCCCCGTTCGGGGTCCGCGCGCCCTTTCCGGCCGGAAGCCGGGAGTCGACCTCTCGCTAGCGCTTTTCGAGCGGCAGGTAGTCGCGGCGCTCGGGGCCCAGGTAGACCTGGCGCGGCCGGGCGATCTTCTGGTCCTTGTCCTCGAGCATCTCTTCCCACTGCGCGAGCCAGCCCGCGACGCGCGGGATGGCGAACAGCACCGGGAACAGGTCGACCGGGAACTTCATCGCCTGGTAGATCAGGCCCGAGTAGAAGTCGACGTTCGGGTACAGCTTGCGCTTGACGAAGTAGTCGTCGGAGAGCGCGATCCGCTCCAGCTCCAGCGCGATGTCGAGCAGCGGGTTGCGGCCCGTGACCTCGAACACCTGGTCGGCCATCTTCTTGATGATCTTGGCGCGCGGGTCGTAGTTCTTGTAGACGCGGTGGCCGAAGCCCATCAGCCGCACGTCGCCGCCCGACTCCTTGCACTCCTTGATGAAGGCCGGCACGTTGTCCTTGCTGCCGATCTCCTTCAGCATCCGCAGCACGGCCTCGTTGGCGCCGCCGTGCAGCGGGCCGTAGAGCGCCGCGATCGCCGCGGCCGTCGCCGAGTAGGGGTCGGTCTCCGAGGAGCCGACGCCGCGCATCGCCGAGGTCGAGCAGTTCTGCTCGTGGTCCGCGTGCAGGATGAACAACACGTCGAGCGCGCGCTCCAGGACCGGGTCGACCTTGTAGCGGCCCGCGGTCTTGAACATCATCTGCAGGAAGTTGCCGCAGTAGCTGAGGTCGTTGTCCGGGTACGCGTACGGCAGCCCCATCGCGTGGCGGTAGGCGAACGCCGCGATGGTCGGCATCTTGGCGATCAGGCGGAAGATCTGGTCGCGGCGGACGGCCTTGTTGCGGACGTCCTTGGCCTCGGGATAGAAGGTCGACAAGGCCCCCACGGCCGCCAGCATCATGCCCATCGGATGGGCGTCGTAGCGGAAGCCGTCGAGGACGTCCTTGATGTTCTCGTGGATCATCGTGTGGTGCGTGATGTTGAAGATCCACTCGTCGTGGGCCGCCTTGGTCGGCAGCTCGCCGTTCAGGATGAGGTACGCGGTCTCGAGGTGGGTGCTCTGCTCCGCGAGCTGCTCGATCGGATAGCCGCGGTAGTTGAGGATGCCCTTGTCGCCGTCGATGAACGTGATCCGGCTCTTGCACGAAGCGGTATTCGTGTAGGCGGGGTCGTAGGTCATCAGGCCGAAGTCGTCGGCGCCCGTCTTGATCTGCCGGAGGTCGAGGGCCTTGATCGTGCCGTGTTCGATCGGGACCTCGTACGTCTTCCCGGTCCGGTTGTCCGTGATGCTGAGAGTGTCTTTGCCCATCGCGCTGCCGCCTCCGACGCCGGCCAGGTCCGGAGAGTCTACCATTGCGGTTCGTGACTGAACGCAGATTCAGCGCCGCCGGCGGGCTGGCGATTGTGCTCTCGCTGTGGGCGCTGGGGGCGGCCCTGCGCGAGCCGGCGAAGGCCTGGGGCGACGCCCCGGAGTACCTGCTGATGGCCGAGTCGCTGGCCGCCCACGCCTCCCCCGACCTGCGCGACGAGGACGTCCGGGCGGTCACCCGCCAGTTCCTCGACTTCGGCGTCCCGTTCCCCCCGGGCGGCAAGCTGATCGGCTACTACGAGGCCCGCGACGGGCGCCGCTACTCGTACCACTTCTGGGCCTACTCGGCGCTGACGCTGCCCGCCCGGGCGGCGCTCGCCCCGTTCAGGGTCAATCCCCTGAAGGCCCCGCAGGTGACCAATGCGCTGCTGCTCGGCGCCGCGCTGCTGGCGCTCGGCCTGGCCCTGCCCGCGGCGCCGGCGGTACGCGCGCTGGCCGTGGCCCTGCTGTTCTTCTCGCCCGCCGGCTGGTTCGTCTCCTGGGCCCACCCGGAGGTGATGTCGACGGCGCTGCTCGTGCTCGCGCTTGTGGCCTCGGCCCGCGACCGCCACGGGCTCGCCGTCGGGCTGGCTGCGGCAGCGGCGCTGCAGAACCCGCAACTGATGCTGGCCGCGGGCGCGCTGTGGGCGCTCGGCGTGGCGGCAGCCCCCGCCGCCGACCGGCTGCGCGCCGCGATGCGGCTGGCACTGCCCGGCGCTGTGTTCGCGGCCCACCCGATCTTCTATTTGTGGAAGTACGGCACGCCCAGCATCGTCGCCCACGAAGCGACCTCGCTGGCCAAGATCTCGGGCGCGCGGGCGCTGGGCCTGCTGTTCGACCTGAGCCTGGGCCTGCTGCCCTACGTGCCCGGCCTGCTGCTGCTCGGCCTCGGGCTCTGGGCGCGGGCGCTGTGGCGCCGCGGCCCCGCCCGCGAACTCCTGACGGGCGCCGCGTTCTTCGCGATCCTGCTGATCAACACGCTGCAGTGGAACTACAACCACGGCTCGTCGGGTCCCAGCCGCTACGTCGTGTGGATGCTGCCGCTGCTGCTCTTCGCCGCCGTGTCGGACACACCGTCGCGGGCGCGGATCGCGGCGCTGGCGCTGGCGTCCATCGTGCAGGCCGGGGTCTTCTTCTCGCGCGGCACCTTCGCGGCCCCGTACGACTCGCTGCACCACTCTCCCGTCGCCCGCTTCGTGCTCGAGCGCTGGCCCGCGCTCTACGCTCCCGACTACGAGATCTTCATCAAGCGCACGCTGCACACCGAGGGCTCCACGCAGGGGCCTTACATCTACAGGGGGGCCGACGGGCGCTGCCGCAAGGTGCTGGCGAGCCGGGTGATGGCGGCCGAGGTGCGCGCCGCCTGCGGCCAGGTCCCGGCGGGCACGGAGGGCTTCTTCAGCACGCCCTCGACGCAACCGGACCGCGAGTGGCGGTACCTGGACTACTGAGATGCTCTGCCCCGCGTGCCGCGCGGCCAACACCGACGACGCGGAGGCCTGCCACGCGTGCGGGCGGAGCTTGTTCGCGCTCACGACCGGCTCGCTGCTGGCCGGCCGCTACGAGGTGCGATCGCTGCTGGGCCAGGGCGGCATGGGCCTCGTCTACCGGGCCCACGACCGGGAGTTGGGCGTGGAGGTCGCGGTCAAGGTCCTGCGCCCCGACCGGGCCGGCTCGGCCGCGGCAGCCAGCCGCCTCCGCACGGAGATCCGACTCGCCCGCCGCGTCCGCCATCCGAACGTCTGCGCGATGCACGAGTACGGGGCGGAGGGGTCCGCACGGTTCCTGGTCATGGAGTTCGTGCCCGGCCTCGACCTGCGCTCCGTGCTGCGCAAGCGCGGCCGGCTGCCGCGGCGCGAGGCGTGGTCGATCGCGATCCAGTTGGCCGACGGGCTGGCGGCCATCCACGCGGCCGGCGTCGTGCACCGCGATCTCAAGGCCTCGAACGTGCTGGTCGGCGACGACGGGACCGCGCGGCTGCTGGACTTCGGGATCGCCCGCGACCTCGAGAACCTGGCCGGCGTCACCGCCACCGGCCAGGTCTTCGGCACGCCCGAGTACATGAGTCCCGAGCAGGCCCGCGGTGAGCACGTCGACGCCCGCTCCGATCTCTACTCGCTGGGCGTGCTGCTGTTCGAGCTGTTCTCGGGCGCCCTGCCGTTCCGCGGACAGTCGCCCGTGGCGACCATCCTGCAACATCTCCAGCAACCTCCCCCGCTGAACGACGAGCGGGCCCGAAGGCTGCCTGCCTCCCTGCGGCCGGTCCTCGAGCGGCTGCTCGCCAAGGAGCGTGAGCAGCGGGACCTGTCGGCCGCGGACGTGGCCGCCGCGCTGCGCGCGGGACGCGCGGCCGAGGCCGCGCACCCCGATGACGCGAGCCTCGTCGCGGCCGATGGGGACGACCCCACGGGACCACTCCCGGCGATCTCGCTCGAGTCGCGGTCGACGCCCGCCGAGCCGGCAGCCGGCGGGCTTCCGTGGCGGAGGCTGGGCCTGGCCGCAGCCCTCGCCGTCGTCGGCCTGGCCCTCTGGCTGGGCCGGCGACCCGCGGGCTCGAGCGAGCCGGTGGTGAGCGAAGCCGATCGCGCGCGCGCCGAGGCGGAGTTCGCGGAGGCGAGCCGACTGCTCGATGCCGGCGACGCCCCGCGAGCGCTGCCCCGGCTTGCGCGCGCCCTCCGCCTCGACCCGGCCAGCGTGACGACCCGGGCCGTCGCGGCGGAGATGCTGCTGCGGCGCGACTGGCCGGTACCCGGGCGCGAGTTCGTCCATCCCCTCCCCGTGACGGCCGCCCGCTTCGCGGCGGCGGGCGACGACGTGGCGGTGGCGGACGCGGAGGGACTGACGCTGTACACCGCGGACGGCACGCGGCGCGCCCGGCTCGGGCCCGCGGATTCTTTCGACTTCAGCCTCGACGGCCGGCGGCTCGTCACCCGCGACGGAGGCACCGCGGTCGTGTGGCGGACGCAGGACGGGATGAAGATCGGGCCCGGCGCGACCGACGCCGCCATGGCCGCGATCAGCCCCGACGGAAGACGGCTGGCCGTCGGCTCACCGGGCGGCACCCGCCTCCTCGACGTGGAGAGCGGGACCGTGCTGGCCTCGCTGCCCGGCACGTCGCCCACCGCGATCACGTTCAGCCCCGACAACGCGCTCCTGGCGACCGGTGACCAGCGCTCCGCCCGCGTGCTCGACCTCGCGACCCTGCGCGAGCGCAGCCGGCTGGCGGCCAACGTCCTCTCCTTCGAGTTCGACGCCGGCCACCGGCTGCTCGTGGTCTCGCGCGACGGGGCCGTCACCCTGGTCGACCTCGGCTCGGGAAAACCCCTGCGCCTGCCCGTCGACTCGGGCGCGGCCTCGCGCGAGGCCCGCTTCGTCGGCTCGACGCAGCGTCAGGTGCTGACCTTCTCGGTCCGCGGCCCGGCGCGACTGTGGAACCTCGAGACCGGTGAGGCGCGCACGTTCTCCGGTCCCGGCATCACCAGCGCTGCGGGCTTGCGCGGAGAACGCCTCGCGCTGGCCGACGACCAGGGCCAGGTCCACGTGTGGAACTGGCGCGACATGCGCCGGGCGGCGGAAACCGTGGGCTCCGACGCGGCGATCGTCGCGGCCTGGCTGTCCACCGACGGCACCCGCCTGCGCACCGTGGCGGTGCCGGGTACGGTGCGCACGTGGCATGTCGCGGCGGCCCCGCTCCCGGCCTCGCTCGCCCACCCAGGCGGCCTCGACGCGGCCGGCTTCGCCGCCGGCGGGGACCGGGTGACGACGAGCGGCGACGATGACCAGGTCCGAGTCTGGGACGTGTCCCGGGCCCGGGAGCTGGCGACGCTGCGCACCGAGGGCGAACTGCGCGCGATCGACGTCGCGGGCTCCTGTGTCGCGACGGCCTCGACCCGCGGCGTGGCGCGGCTCTGGAACCTCGACGGCCGCCCCCACGGCCCGGAGCTGCGTCACTCGGCGGCCGTGCTCGAGGCCCGCTTCTCGATCGGCGGGCGGCGGCTCGCCACCGGCTCCGCAGACGGGCAGGCGCAGGTGTGGGACGTCCGGCGCGGCGCGCCTCAGGGGCGGCCGCTCGAACATCCCGACCCCGTCGAGCAGCTTCGTTTCGGGCCCGACGAGGAGGCGCTCGTCACCGTCGCCGGCGGGCTGGCACGGGTCTGGGACCTGGCGACCGGTCGCTTGCGCCTGGGCCCGCTGCCCCACGTCGCGGCGGTGCCTCCCGCCTTCGGCGCGGACGGCCGCAGCGTGCTCGTCTTCGGCCTCGATCGCGTGCTGCGCCGGATCGATCTCGTCAGCGGCCAGGTCCAGGCCGAGTCGGGCACGCAGGGGCGGCTGCTGAGCTTCCGCCCGGACGGGCGGCGCGCGGTGTCCACCTCCGGGGGCGTCGTCACGATCTGGGACACCGAGAGCGGCCAGGTGGCGACGCGGACCGCCCAACATCCACGGGAGATCCTCGCCGCGAGCCTCGACCCCGAGGGGGCGCGGCTCGTCACCGCCTCGGCCGATGGGCAGGCGCGGCTCTGGAACGCGACGACCGGAGCCCTCCTCGGCGTGCCCGTCGTGGACTCGGCGCCGCTGACGATTGCGGCGTTCGACGCCTCGGGAGGGCGCCTGCTGACGACGACCGCCGCCGAACGGGCGTTGGCCCGCGTGGCGGCAGTGCCGTTGCCGCCGGTGAGCGCGGCGCTGCCAATGGCCGACATGCTGGAGGTGCTGGCGGGGCGGGGAGAAGTCGATGCGGCGCCGGGGGCGCGCTGGTCCCGGCTCGGCGCTCGGAGCGGTGAGGGCGCGGCCAGCCTGCTCGTCCGACTGTTCGCGGAGCCCGGCCCAGCTCGAGCCGCCGGCTGCGGTCTCGGTCCGGGACCGGACCGGGCGCCTGCGCTGCCCCCCGTCGATCGCGCGCTCGCGGTCGCGCTGCCGAGCCCCCCGCTCCTGTCCGCCTCCGAGCGGGTCGATCGCGGGGACTTCGCCGGCCTCCGCGCGCAACTCGCCGCCGGGCTGGATCCCCGGGCCGTCCTGGAGACCCACGGCGGCACGCTGCTTCACGTCGCCGCGGAGCGCTGCCAGGTGGCCATCGTCCGGCTGCTGCTGGCGCACGGCGCGCGTCAGCCGCAGAACGCCTGGGGCGACACGCCGCTGGAGATCGCCGCGAACCGCTGCGGACCGGGCAGCGCCACGGCCCGGGTGCTGCGAAGGGCGCCCTGACGCTCGGCGCGCGGAACGCGCTCCCTATCGCAACTCGTGCACCCGGTCGCCGCCGCCGAAGTCCTTGACCAGCGGCAGGCGCTCGGCCGCGCCCGGCCACTCGCGCTGCACGCGGGCGAGCTGGTTGGGGCCCCAGCCCTTCTCGTGGACCAGCACGTAGCGGGTCCCGAGTTCCTTCAAGGCGTCGAGGCAGGGCCGCGCGGGGAAGCGCTTGCACACTTCCCGGACGTGGCGATAGGTCACGGGCTCGACGCCGGCGTTGCCGTTGACGAGGCGCTTGAAGTGCCAGGTCGACCACACCATGTAGACGGTCTCCTCGTGGTGCGGGCGGCGGAACAGGCCGTCGGTCGGCAGCAGCGGCATGTGGGCGATCGGGAAAGAGCCGGGCTGCTCCGCGAGCCAGGCGACCCACGCCGGCGCCGGCTGCGAGCTGTCGATCACCTGCATCCAGCGCGGGATCGGGATCGGCGCCACCGAGGCCTCCAGCAGCAGCCCGACGAGCAGCAGCCCGAGCGCGCGCGGCGACAGCGCGAGCCGCTTCAACGCGAGCGCCAGCAACCCGGACAGCGCCAGCGCCAGGAAGATGCCGGCCCGGCTGTTGACGCGCACGCCCTGGAACATCGAGATCGACTGTCGGACGTAGTGGTAGGGGCCGTGGAACAGCGTCTCGCCGAACAGCCGCACCTCGGGGCCGACGCAGACGACGATGCCCACGCCCAGCATCACGAAGAATGCGAGCGCCTCGCGCGACGGCCGTTCGCGGCGGCGCAGCAGCAGCGCGCCCGCGGCGGCGACGGCCAGCACCACCAGCAGGCCCGGGAACAGGTTGTTGGAGCCGATCGTGCGGAAGCTGGCGGTCAGCTCGCCCCAGACGTTGTTCCACGACGACGTCGCCAGGAAGCTCTCCAGCGACGCCGAGTGGAACACGGCGTGGTCGAGCGGGCGCGAGAAGCCCTCGGCCTCGAACGCCACCGCGTGCAGCGCCCGCAACGGCAGCAGCAGCGCCGCGGCGACCAGCACCGCGGGGATGGCCCGCGGCAGCGAGGCCCAGCGCCCCCACACCAGCGGCAGCGCGAAGGCCGGCAGCACCAGCAGGCCGAAGATGCCGTGGTAGCCGCAGGCATAGGCGGCCAGCACGAAGGAGAGCCCGGCCCAGAGCGCGTCGCGGCCGCGCCCGCTGCGCCCGAAGCGGATCGTGAACAGCGCCACGTACGGCAGCCAGTGCGAGCCCAGCGTCGACAGGTGGCTGATCTGGTCGGTGCGGATCGGCGAAAACGCGAACGCCGCGCCGGCCACGAACGACGCCAGGCCGCCCGCGCCCAGCTCGCGCGCCAGCAGGTACGCGCCGAGCCCGGACAACACGAACGTGAGCAGCCGCGCCAGGTTGAACAGCAGCACGGCGTCGTCGGTGAACAGCGCGAAGGGCAGCACCACGAGCGTCGTGCCGAGGATCGGCTCGTCCATGCCGATCGTGTAGCGCGCGGGGTGGAAGATGTTGCCGTGCGGCAGCGCCAGGGGGTCGGTCTTGAGCGCGTGCACCTCCCAGCCGATCGCCCACGCGAAGTAGGCCGAGTCACCCGGGTCCATGATCCGCAGGTGGGTGGCGAACGGCCAGGTCATGACCACGGTCAGGACGACGTAGCCGAGGAACGCGCGCAGGGCGTGGGAGAAGGGCATCGTGGTGGAACGCGGATGATACCGCCCGCGGCGCTCGACGCCGGAGCGCCGCTGCCGCATCATCGGGCCGTGCGGCTCTCCCTCGGGCCCGGCGAGGCCCACCTGCACGTGCTCGACCACGACGCCGTGGTGGACGAGGCGGTGCGCGCGGCCTGCGAGGCGCTGCTCTCGGCGGAGGAGCGGGTCCGCCGCGATCGCTACCGGGTCGCCTCGGGTCGCCAGCAGCAACTGGTGGCGCGGGCGCTGGTGCGCACGACGCTCTCGCGCTACGCGGAAGTTGCGCCGACGGACTGGACGTTTCGCGAGAACCGCTACGGCCGGCCGGAGATCTCCGGGCCAGGGCCCGGCCAGGGCCTGCGCTTCAGCCTCTCGCACACGGCCGGCTGCATGGCGCTGCTGGTGCACCGTGACGAGGAGGCAGGCGTCGACGTCGAGGACACGGGGCGCATCACCCGACCGGAGGAGATCGCCGACCGCTACTTCGCGCCCGCGGAGGTCGAGGCGCTGTTCGCGCTCGCCCCCGAGCTGCGGCGCGACCGCTTCTTCGACTACTGGACGCTGAAGGAGTCGTACATCAAGGCGCGCGGGATGGGGCTGTTCATCCCGCTCGAGCACTTCGCGTTCTCGGTTGCCACGGGGCCGATCACGATCGCGTTCGACGCCCGGCTCGAGGACGACCCGGCGCGCTGGCACTTCCACCTGTACCAGCCCGCGGCACACCACCGGATGGCGGTGGCCCGCACGGCGCCGCCGGGCTCGCAGCCGGGCCCGCTGACGGTCTTCGCCGCCGACCCGATCGCCGCCCCGGTCCCGCGCACGCTGGCCACCCGCGACCCGCGCTAGCAGGGCCGCGGACGCGGCCAGCAGCTACCCGTGATATCGCGGCTCCGCGTGAGGCTCGCTGGGGCCAGGCAGGATCTCGCGCAGGTAGTGGGCGATGCCCTTCTCGGCGCGCCAGTCGCGCGGATAGCCGAGTGCCACTTCTTCGAAGCGGGTGCCGTCGCGCCACTCGGTCCAGCGCACGTGCTGGTGGCCGCTGACGACGACGCGGGCGCGGAACCGGGTGTGCCAGTCCTCGGTCCGGGTGGTGCCGCACCAGATCGAGAAGCGCGGGATGCGGCGCAGGCGGAGCTGGTCGCGGCGCAGCGGGAAGTGGTTGACGATCACCAGCGGATGGCGCGACGCGGCCGCCGCCAGTCGCGGCTCGGTCGTCGCCAGCCGCGCCGCGCACCAGTCGGCGCGGCTGGGGTGCGGGTCGGGGTGCAGCACCTGCTCGTCGGCGCAGACGAGGCCCGCCTCCCGCGCCCAGGCGACGGCTTCTGCGGCGGGCACGTCGTCGGGCCGGAAGCTGTAGTCGTACAGCACGAACGTGGGCGCGATCGCCACGGTCTCGCCGGCCACGCTCCAGGTGCGGTAGTCGTCCTCGGGCGTGACCACGCCGTGCTCGCGGCAGACGCGGACCAGCGCGGCGTACTTCGCCTCGCCGCGCAGGCCGTCGGCGCTGGTCGTCCACAGCTCGTGGTTACCCGGGGTCCAGAACACGGTGCCGAAGCGGGGCACGACGGCGTCGAAGACGAGCCGCAGGTGATCGAGCGTCTCGCCCAGGTCGCCGGCGAGGATCAGGCCATCGGCGGGCGCCGGCGGCAGGTCCGCCAGCGCCTCGCGGTTGCGCGCGAAACCGACGTGGAGGTCGCTGAGCGCGAGCAGGCGCCCGCTCCCGCTCAGGGGTTCTCGACCCAGTCCGCGACGAAGATGTTGGTCTCCCCCGCCGCCTTGCCGCCGCGGTTGGAGGCGAACACCAGGCGCTTGCCGTCCGGCGAGAACATCGGGAAGCCGTCGAACGCCGGGTCCCCCAGCACCCGCTCGAGGCCGGTGCCGTCCTCGCGGACCATCCAGACGTCGAAGTTGCGGCCGCGCGGCTCGGGGTGGTTGCTCGAGAACAGGATGCGCTTGCCGTCGGGGTGGAAGTACGGCGCGAACGAGGCCGAGCCCAGCGACGTGATCTGCTTCTTGTTCTTGCCGTCCGCGTCCATCACCCAGATCTCGAGCGCGCCTGGCGCATACAGGCCGTCGGCGAGCATCGCCTGGTAGCGCTCCATCGACGCCTCGGAGCGAGCCGCGTCGCGGCGCCACACGATCCGCTTGCCGTCGGGCGAGAAGAACGGGCCGCCGTCGTAGCCGGGCTCGTGAGTCAGGCGCGTGGCCGGGCCGCCGTCGACCGGCATCGTGTAGACGTCGAGGTCGCCGTCGCGGACCGAGGTGAAGACCAGCGTCTTGCCGTCGGGCGACAGCGTGGCCTCGGCGTCGTAGCCGGGGCTGTCGGTCAGCCGCTTGACGTCGCTGCCGTCGATCGCGGCGGAGAAGATGTCGTACTCCTTGTACATCGGCCACACGTAGCCGCGGGTCGACTCGGGCTTCGGCGGGCAGGCGTCACCGCCGAGGTGGGTCGAGCCGTAGACGACGCGCTTGCCGCCGTGGGTGATGTAGCCGCAGGTCGTCCGGCCCCTGCCGGTCGAGGCCCGCCACGTCTTCCCGGTCGCCACCTCGACCACGAACTGCTGGTCGCAGGGCACGCCCTCGCGGGACGACTGGAACATCAGCTGCTTCCCGTCCTCGCTCCAGTACGCCTCGGCGTTCTCGCCGCCGAACGTGATCTGCCGCAGGTTGGTGATGTGGCGCTCGTGGGGGTGGATCAGGTGCGGAACCGCGACCGGGGCCACGACGAAGGCCTCCGGCGTGGACTGGGCCGACAACAGCGAGGGGGCCAGCAGGCTGGCCAGCACGGCGGCGCGGAGGCGCATGCTCGTCGACTACTTCTCGAGCTGCTGCGCCAGGTAGTTCTGGAGACCGATCTCCTGGATCTGGTGGAGCTGGGCCTCCAGCCAGTCGACGTGGCTCTCTTCTTCGACCAGGATCTTCTCGAACAGGGCGCGGGTGCCGTTGTCGCTCCTGGCCGTGCACAGCGCGATGCCCTTGTTGAGGCGCTCGACCGCGGCCTTCTCCAGCTCGAGGTCGAACTGGTGCTGTTCCTGCACGTTCTGGCCGACGTTGATCTTCATGTACTTCTGCATGTTGGGCACGCCGTCGAGGTACAGCACGCGCTCGATCACTTCCTGGGCGTGCTTCATCTCGTCGATCGACTCGTGGCGGGAGTGCTCCGCCAGCCGGTTGTAGCCCCAGTTCTTGTTCATCATCGCGTGGATGAAGTACTGGTTGATCCCGGTCAGCTCCGCGCAGAGGACGTCGTTGAGGACGGCGATCACTTCCTGGTCACCCTTCATGGCACCTCCGGCGGCCCGCTTTCGCCCGGCCGAAAACACGATCTTAACTTGAGGGTCGGTTTCTAGCGGAGGCCGCGGGCGGCCAGGAACGCGCGCAGGTCGGGGATGCAGGCGCCGCAGGTGCTGCCGCAGCCGGTGCGCTGGCGCGCCTCGGCTTCGCTGAGGCCGGCCTGGCCGACCAACGCCGCCACCCGCTCGAAGGGGGTGCCCGAACACTCGCAGCGGGTCATCGCGCGCGGCGTGGCCGGCTTCAGCGCGACGAGCGGGGCGGCGGGGGCGGTCAGGGCGTTCATCAATTTCCTCACCCGCAATTATCGGTGAAGTTGAAAACGGTTTTCAAGAAGGCGGCCGGGCCTCGGGCGCTCCTACAATCCGGAGATGCCGGAAGCGATCGACGTCACCTGCCCCTGCTGCGAGGCCGTGCTCAAGGTCGACCCGGAGACGGGCGCCGTGGTGTGGGTCGACGGCGGGCGCAAGGCGGAGCCCGCGCGCGACTTCGACGAGCTGGTCGACAAGGTGCGCGCGAACCGCAGCTCGCTCGACGAGAAGTTCGAGCGCGCCGCGCGGCTCAACGCATCGTCGAAGGAGGTGCTCGCCAAGAAGTTCGAGGAGGCCCGCAAGCGCGCGGCCCTCGACCCGGACGCCAAGCCCCCCAACCCCTTCGACTGGGAGTGAGCGGAGCGCCGGGCGCTCAACAGGGCCGCGGGCGATCCCCGATCCAGCCGCGCAGGCTGTAGTACCCGAGGCCCAACCACTCGTGGGCCAGCGCGCCGAAGGCCCCCAGCCGGTCGATCCGGAGCGGGAAGGCCGGCTCGTCCCAGCGCGTCTCCACGGCGGGCACCGACACCACATCCAGGCCGCACGCCTCGAAGCTGGCCGCGGCACGGCGCGAGTGGCTGGGCGAGGTCGCCAACAGCACCCGCCGCCAGCCGCGCTCGCCGAACATCCGGGCCACCGCGACGGCTTCGTCGCGGGTGTTGCGCACCGGCCCGACCACGATCAGCTCGGCGTCGAGCTGCTGCGCGGCCAGCCGCTTTCGGGTCCACGGCTCGTAGCGCGCCCACGGCGCGGGCAACTCCGAGATCACCAGCCGCCGGGCGTGCCCCGCGGCCACCAGGTCGAGGCCCTGCTGCAGACGACTCATCGCCGCGCTGGTCGGGTCCAGGTCGGCCTGCACGTGCGAGGACAGCACGAACACGGCATCGGCGGGGCGCGGGGCCTCGATCCGCCGCAGCGGAGCGGCCAGCGCGGCGCACAGCGGCGTGAACAGCACCACGAGCCACAGTACGACCAGGCCGGCGACCAGGGCCAGGCCGGCCTTGCGCAGCGCGGCGAGCGCGGGCGGGGTCGCGGCCAGCAGCGCCCCGGCCACGGCCGCGAACAGCGGCAGCAGCGTGCGGTCGCCCCAGAACGAGACCAGCGAGGCGAGCCCGAGATCGAAGGTCAACTGACCAGCGACCGCGCCCAGCGCGGCTCCGGTGACGAGTGCGGGGCGGTCGAGCATTGGGTCCGGGGCCTCCCCCTGGTCTTGTCGCGAGAACACGAAGGGCCCGGGGCGAACCGTCGCACCCGGGCCCGCTCGTCGCAGACTACCGGGACTCCTACAGGATGAACAGCGGCGCCAGCACCAGCGTGATCGTCGCCAGCATCTTGATCAGCACGTGCAGCGACGGGCCGGCGGTGTCCTTGAACGGGTCGCCGACGGTGTCGCCGACGACGGCCGCCTTGTGCGCCTCGGACTTCTTGCCGACCACCACGCCGTCGACCATGAACTCGCCCGACTCGATGTACTTCTTGGCGTTGTCCCAGGCGCCGCCGCCGTTGTTGAGCACGGTGGCCATCAGGATGCCGGCGATGGTACCGACCATCAGCAGCGCGGCCACCGCCTCGGCGCCCATGTTGTTGCCGAAGCCCATCGCCTGGCCGAGGTACTTGAAGCCGAAGCCGACGGCGATCGGGGCCATTACCGCGAGCAGGCCGGGCGCCACCATCTCGCGCAGGGCCGCCGCGGTGACGATGTCGACGCAGGCGGCGTAGTCCGGCTTCTCGGTGCCGGCCATGATCCCGGGGTGCTCCCGGAACTGGCGGCGCACCTCGCCGATCACGACCTGGGCGGCCTTGCCGACGGCCTTGATCGCCAGCGCGCTGAACACGAAGACGAGACAGGCGCCGAGCAGGCCGCCGACGAAGACCGGGACCTTGGTCAGGTCGACGCTCATGTGGGCGCCGGTGATCTTCTTGATCTCGTCGAGGTAGGCCGAGAACAGCAGGAACGCGGCCAGCGCGGCGGAGCCGATCGCGTAACCCTTGGTCAGCGCCTTGGTGGTGTTGCCGACCGCGTCGAGGCGGTCGGTCTTGTGGCGGATCTCCTCGGGCTGCTTCGACATCTCGATGATGCCGCCCGCGTTGTCGGTGATCGGGCCGAAGGTGTCCATCGCCAGGATGTAGGCGCACGGCGCCAGCATGCCCATGGTCGCGATCGCGGTGCCGTACAGGCCGGCCGAGATCGGGTCGACGCCGGGCAGCGCCATCGTGCCGCACCAGTAGGAGGTGAGCAGCGCCGCCGAGATCACCAGCACCGGCATGCCCGTGCACTCGAGCCCGACCGCGAAGCCCGAGATGATGTTGGTCGCCGGGCCGGTCTTGCTGGCCTCGGCGATCTCGCGCACGGGACGGTACTTGTACTCGGTGTAGTACTGGGTGATCCACACGAACGCGTAGGCCGTCAGGATGCCGATCACGCCCGCCGCCAGCAGGAAGCCCTGGCGGACGAGCTGGCCGCCGCTCGGGGTCAGCAGCAGGTAGACGGCTGCGCCGAAGCCGATCATCGCCAGCACGGTCGTCAGCAGGTAGCCGCGGTTGAGGCCGTTCATCGGGTCCTCGTCCTCGCGGCAGCTCACGAAGTACACGCCCGCGATGGTCGCGATCAGGCCGAAGGCGCGGGCCAGCAGCGGGAACAGGATGCCGCCCATGCCGAAGATCGGGTAGAGGGCGATGCCCAGGATCATCGCGCCGACGTTCTCGGCCGCGGTCGACTCGAACAGGTCCGCGCCGCGGCCGGCGCAGTCGCCGACGTTGTCGCCGACCAGGTCGGCGATCACGGCCGGGTTGCGCGGGTCGTCCTCGGGGATGCCGGCCTCGACCTTGCCCACCAGGTCGGCGCCGACGTCGGCCGCCTTCGTGTAGATGCCGCCGCCGAGCTGGGCGAACAGCGCGACGAAGCTGGCGCCGAAGCCGAAGCCGACGATCTGCAGCGGCACGTGCTCGTAGTCCGTCGTGCCCCCGAACAACACGAACAGGCCGCCGACGCCGAGCAGGCTCATCGCCACCACGGTCAGGCCCGAGACGGCGCCGCCGCGCATCGCGAGCTGGAGCGCCGCGTTCAGGCTCTTCGTCGCGGCCGCGGCCGTGCGCAGGTTGGCGCGGATCGAGACGAACATCCCGATGTAGCCCGCGATCGCCGAGCACAGCGCGCCGGTGACGAACGAGAACGTCACCTTCCAGGCCGTGCCCTCCCCCATCTCGGCGATGTTCTTGACCTCGCGGTTCCAGAAGTAGAAGCCGAAGATGACCGCGGCGGCGACGACCGACAGCCACGCGATCGTCTTGTATTGCCGGGCCAGGAACGCCTCGGCGCCCTGGCGGATGGCGTCGGCGATCTCCTGCATCTCCCGGGTGCCCGTGTCGGCCGAGAGCACCTGCCGCGCCATCACGAAGGCGACGGCCAACGAGGCCAGGCTGATCCCGAGGACCAGCGCGAGGACGGTTTCGACGCCCATCACGGGGGAAATCCTCCTTCAGCTATCAATTAAGTCGATCGAATGGGCAGAGCGGGGCGCAGTGGCCCGAGGTCCAGAACCGGCGGACTGTAGCGAAGCCTCAGCGGGGCGTCAAATCGTGCAAAATCGCCGGCTGCGCACGGGCGAACGCGAACAGCGCCTCGCCGAGCCGGCGGTTGCCCTCGGCCGAGGGATGCCCCCCCGGCGCGAAAAGCGCCTCGGGCGACGCGGCGACGTCCGCCAGTGCACCGACGCCGTCGAAGCACAGGTAGCCGCGGGCCGCGCAGTGCTCGAGCACGGCCCGGCGCCCGGGCACGCCCCGTCCCTCGCGGGCCGCGCGCACGTCCTCGGCGCCGGGAAGCAGCAGCAGCAGCGCCCGGCGTCCGTCGCCACGGGCCTCGGCCACGAAGGCGTCGAGGACGGCGAGGAACACGGCGCGCCCCTCGCCACGCCACGGGTTCGTCCGTCCCGTCCCCAGTTCGCCGCGCGGCCGGCGGGCGGCCACCTGACGCCACACCTGCGGGTGGAAGGCGAGGCGCAGGTACGGGAAGGCGAACTCCGGGAACGGCGTCTCGTAGTGGGCGTCGCCGCGGCCGAGTTCCTCGATCGTCTCCGGGTCGGCCAGCCGATCGAGTTCTTCGACCGAGCGCAGCGGCTGCGGCACCAGCTCCAGCCGGCCCTCGCGCAGCACGAAGCGGGGCTTCGGGTACGGCAGCCCGGTTTCGCGAAAGTAGAAGGGGCGGTAGCGGTTGACCACGCGGTTCACGTTCTCGCCCGTGAACCCGAGCCCGACCACCGGCGTCGGCAGCCGTCGCGCCAGCCGGCGGTGGAACAGCAGGGCCTGGTCAGGCCCGTAGCCGCCGACGCCGAAGTTCAGCACGTCGCGGCCGGCCGCCGCCGCGGCGGCCTGCGCCCAGGTCTCCGCGTCCGTCACCTCGTCGCCGTGGACGAACGAGTCGCCGAAGACCGACAGCCAGGCCGGTCCCCGCATCACGGGCCGCGGGCGCTCGCCGAGCGGCGTCGTGTAGCTGCTGCGCCAGCCGAGCTCCGGGTCGAAGTGACGGCGCAGCGATGCGATGCGCTCCGGCGTGAGCGTGTAGCGGGCCGGCTCGCGGAACGGCAGGCGGTCCCGGTAGAGGTGGAAGAAGGCCGCACTGAGCGCCTCGGACGCGAGCAGCACCAGCGCCAGCAGGATGCCCCACAGGCCCACGCGTCGCGCTCGGGTCAGGGCTGCCATGGGGGCCGTGAGTCTAGCAAGCGGCCCACGCCCCGCCGCCGCCGCGCGCCCGCTATGATCGGGACGTGTCCGGGGGGCGCACCCTGCGTCGCATCTGGCGGCGGCTGCGGCAACGCGCGGCCCACGGCGGGGCGCGCGTCGTGTTCTCCCCCGACTACTCGCGCGGCCTGCCCGGCGTCCCGCTCGACCCGCTGCGGGCTGACAAGATCGCCGGTTTCGTGCGCGACGAGCACCTGCTGCCGCGCTCGCACTGGCGGCTGCCGCGCGAGGCCCGCTTCGACCAGTTGCTGCGGGTCCACGACGCCGCCTACCTGGCCTCGCTCGCCGATCCGCGGACCGTGGCCCGCGTGCTGGGCGTGTCGGTCACGGCCACGGCCGCCGAGCAGGCGCTCGCCGAGCAGCGGCTGCAGGCGGGCGGCACGTTGCTGGCGGCGCGCGAGGCGCTGCGCCACGGCGGCCCGGCGATCAACCTCGGCGGCGGCTTCCACCACGCCGGGCGCGCATCCGGCTCGGGCTTCTGCCTGATCAACGACGTGGCCGCGGCCGTCGCCGCCGTGCGCGCCAACGGCTTCTCGGGGCGGGTGCTGGTCGTCGACCTCGACCTCCATGACGGCAACGGGACTCGTGAGCTGCTGGCCGCCGACCCGCTGGCGCGCACGCTGTCGATCCACCGCGACGACTGGGGGCCGCGGGTGCCCGGCCACGTGTCGCGGCCGCTCGGCCCCGGCGTCGACGGCCCGCAGTTGATGGCGGCGCTGGAGGACGAGCTGCCGTCGCTGCTCGAGCGGTTCCCGCCGCAACTCGTGTTCTACGTCGCCGGCGCGGACGTGCTGGGCGGCGACGCGCTCGGCGACTGGCGGCTGCGGCCCGAGGACGTGCTGGCTCGCGACCGCTTCGTCGTCGAGCAGTTGCGCGGCGTGCCGCTGGTGGTGACCCTGGCCGGCGGCTACGGCAACGAGGCCTGGCGCTGCGCTGCCCGCCTCGCGGCATTGCTGCTGACCGGCAAGCCGGTGGAGCCGCCGGGCGACGCGGAGGCCGACCTGCGCCGCCTGCGGAGACTGGCGCGCGAGCTGCTTCCGGTGGCCGAAGAGCCGTGGCTGACACTGAGCGAGTCGGACATCCTGCCCCCGCGCGACCAGCCGGGGCCGCCGCTGTTCCTGGAACTGCTCGGCCGCCATGCGGTCGAGCTGTCGCTGGAGCGGGCGGGGCTGCTCGCCCAGTTGCGTGCGCGCGGCTTCGTGGAGCCCCACGTCGAGCTGCTGGCCGACTCCGGCCTGGGCACCACGCTGACCGTGCGCTCGGAGTCGGCCGAGTTGCTGGTCGAACTGCGCGCCCACCGCAGCCGCTCCGCGGTCGCCGAGGCTGACGTGTTGTTCATCGAGTGGCTGCTGATGCAGAACCCGCGCCTCGAATTCCCGCTGGGCCGGTCCGCGCTGCCGAACCAGCGCCACCCGGGACTCGGGTTGCTGCGCTCCTTCCTGGGCTGGCTGGGCGTGATCGCGGAGCTGAGCCACCTCGACGGGGTGGCCTTCGCGCCCTCGGCCTGGCACACCGCGGCCCTCTCGCACGCGTCCGCGCGCTTCCTCGAGCCGGAGGGCGAGGCCCGGCTGCAGGCCACCCGCCACGCTCTCGCCGGCCTGCCGATGCACGAGGCCGCTCGCGCCCTGCTGGCCGGCGAAGTGGTCGACGCCGAAGATCGGCCCGTGACCTGGCGCCCGGCGACGATGGTGATCCCGATCAGCCCCGGCCTCCGGGCGCGGTTGTCCGGTCACGAGCGCGCCGAGGCCGTGGCGGCGTTGCGGGCCGAACTGATCTGGCGTCGTAAGGTGATTTTCACTTGACAAGGAATCCAGATTTGACGACTATTTAGCGGTCAACCTTCAAGTAGCACTTCATAGGAGGTCGCCCGTGCGCATCCGATCCGGCATCTGGCTCCTGGCACTGGCGGCCACCGGCTGTCAGACGATTTACGAGGAGATCCCCGGCGGCACCAGCGCCTCGGTCGCTGGCGGCCCGCGCGACGTGCCGATCGTGGTCACCCAGGTGCCGACGCCCACCCCCTCGGCCCCGTCCGCCACCCCGACGCCCGCCGCGACCCCGACCCCGGCGGCCACGCCCACGCCGAGCGCGCCCGCCAGCACGCCGACCCCGACCCCGCGGCCGACGCCCACTCCCACGCCGTCCTCGAGCGTGCCGATCCACCACATCCGGGTCGGCTTCTTCGGCTTCAACTGCCCCGCCTCGATCACGCCGCCGCGCAACGGCGAGGGGATCCTGCCGGTCGCCTGCCGCGGGCTGGTGACGGCCACGCCGAAGGACTCGCGCGGCGACGACATCCCGGCCGACGTCCACGGCCCGAACATCCACTGGTCGCTCGACGCCGGCGGCAGCGCCACGATGTCGGACTCGAAGATGTCGACCTTCAACAAGAACCTCGACGGCGTCCGCCCCGGCTCGTTCTCGCTGTGCGCGACCGTCAAGGGCGTGACCGGCTGCCTCAACGGCAGCGTGGTCTACCGCTAGCCTCCGCGCCGCGCGGCCCGGCGGTCGCGCACGCGAAAAAGGCGGCGTCCGCGAGTGCGGACGCCGCCTTTCGTGTCTTCAGGTCCGGGCTTTGGAGCGGCCGGAGCCCGGCGCGGGGCTCAGGCGGAATGGAACTCCTTGACCTCCTCGGGAGGCGGCGCCGGCAGGCTGAGCACCTTCGCGAAGCACCAGATCGTCAGCCCCCAGACGAAGGTCAGGGACCCGATCATGAAGATCCAACCGTAGACGTTGAGAGGTTCGGGCTGCATGTTTCGGGTCTCCTTCAGGCGTCCTGGCGCTCGCCGTCGACGTCGAGCCCGGCGGCGCGCCAGCGCTTCTCGCCGAGGTACGTGAGCACGCACAAGAACACGATCGTCGCCAGGATCAGCAGCATCGCGCCCTGGCGCAGGGGCTCCGAGGTGACCGAGCCGATCCAGTCGCCCAGGTTCGAATAGCAGAAGGCCGCGAACACGATCAGCAGGTAGCCGGGAGCCACGTACTTCATCACGATCTTGTAGAAGCCCGGGATCCGGATCGAGGCGCCCTCGTGGGCCTCCTGCCAGCCGCGCTCGATCCCGAACAGCCATGCGAAGCAGATGATCTGCACCATCGCCAGCACGAAGATCAGGAAGGTGCCGACCCAGTCGTCGATCGTGCTCCAGAAGATGCCGCCCTTGGAGTAGTACATCACCAGGAACGAGGCCGGCACGCAGATCGCGACCAGCAGCGTCGTCGCCGCCTTGCGGGTGCAGCCGAGCGCCTCCTGGATGAAGGCCAGCGTCGGCTGGTACATCGAGATCGACGAGGTGATCGCGGCCAGGAACAGCATGAAGAACCAGATCGCGCCGATCAGGTTGCCGAACGGCATGTGGGCGAACACGACCGGCAGGGTCGTGAAGCCGAGGCCGAAGCTGCCGCCCTGGACGGCGGCGATCGTGCCCGACAGGCCGAGGAAGACGAACGCGGCGGTGACCGTGATCATGCCGCCGAAGCCGACCTCGAACAGCTCGTTGGTCGCCGAGGCGGTCAGGCCCGAGAGCACCACGTCGTCCTTCTTCTTCATGTAGGACGCGTAGTTGATGATCACGCCGAAGCCGACGGAGAGGCTGAAGAAGATCTGGCCGGCGGCGGCCAGCCAGGTCTGCGGGTTGGCCAGCGCCTCGAAGTTCGGGTTCCACATGTAGCCGAGGCCCGTCAGCACGTTCTGGTCGGGCAGGTTCGGGTCCGGGGTGCCGAGCGTCAGCACGCGGACCAGCACGATCAGCGCGCAGACGGCCATCGTCGGCATCGCGAACTGGCAGAACTTCTCGATGCCGCCCGAGAGGCCGCGGAACACCAGCCAGATGTTCACCGCGAAGGTCAGCGCCCAGAAGATGAAGGTCTCGTACGAGCCGCCCGTCAGCACGCCGTTCTCGAGCCGGCCCGTGAAGGTCGCGTAGAAGTCCGCCGAGGCCTTGGTCTGCTCGGCGATCGGCGCGCCCGCGATGACGCCGTCGATGCCGCCGGTGACGTAGTGGTAGGTGTAGCCGAGGCACCAGGCCTCGATGTACGTGTAGTAGAAGGAGACCGCCAGCGGGATCAGCACGCCGATCACGCCCAGGTAGCGGAACAGCTTGCCGCGCCCCATGGCGCCCATGATCGCGGGCGCGGAGTGGAAGCCCTTGCGGCCGCCCCAGCGACCCATCGTCCACTCGGCCCAGCCGATCGGGATGCCGAGCAGCAGCAGCGCGCAGATGTAGGGGACGATGAAGGCCCCGCCGCCGTTGGCGGCGGCCTGGCCGGGGAAGCGCAGGAAATTGCCCAGCCCCACGGCGGACCCCGATACGGCCAGGATCACGCCGAAGCGCGTGGCCCACTGCTGGGTATCCTTCGACATCCGCTGCACCTCACTCTCGACGTTTTTTTCGACTCGGGAATCCGGGCGAGGATAGTGGATGCCCGGCGCTTGTCAACCAAGGCCGGCGCAGCCCCCTGGGGCCTTCAGCCGACGTGGATGCGGGGGCGGTCCAGCGGGTTCGGCAAGGTCTTGCGCAGCACCTCGCGGGTGACCGGCGCCGTGTCGCCTTCGCCGAACGCGAGGTAGCGGATCACGTAGGTGATCGGGTTGCCCTCGGTCCAGCCGAAGTAGGCGTGCGGGATCTGCCCCGTCAGGTCGCGCACGTGCAGCAGCAGGGCCGCGATCGCGTTGGGGATGGCGGGGCTCTGGCAGCGCAGCACGCGGTGGCGGCCGACCAGCACGCCGCGCACCTCGATCTCGCCGCCGAACTCCGAGGCGTCGCCCTGGGTCACCTCGAGGAACAGCAGCGGCTCGTCGTCGTCGAGGCTGTGATCCTCGCGGGCCTGGCGTTCCTTGCGGTCGTACTCCTCGACGGTCCGCTTGTCGGGGCGGTGGGCGATGATCCGCACGGGGTGGGGTGTGGCCTCGGCGACGAAGGCCCTGGCTTTCGCCGTCAGCCGCACGCTGGAGATCCGCAGCTCCGTCGAGCGGATCGCGCGCGACAGCATCGACGCCACCACGATCGCCACGGTGAAGAAGCTGGCGATCTTCAGGCCCTCGGGCCGCTCGATCACGTTGTCGACGAAGGTGTAGAGGAACACCGCCGCCATCACGCCGTAGACGGCGCGCGCACGCTTCGACTCCCAGTGCGCGATCGTCACCGCGATCGAGGCCGACAGCATCAGCGCCAGCACGCCGGTCGCGTAGGCGCCGCCCTGGGCGTCGACGTCCGCCTCGAACAGGAGGGTGACCACGAAGCCGACGACCGTGAACACCAGCACCAGCGGCCGCGTGGCCCGCGCCCAGTCGGGGGCCATCCCGTAGGGCGGCAGGTAGCGCGGCACCAGGTTGAGCAGCCCGGCCATCGCGGAGGCGCCCGCGAACCACAGGATGGCGATCGTCGACAGGTCGTAGGCCGTGCCGAACACGTCGCCCAGGTGGCGGTGGGCGAGGAAGGCCAGGGCGCGACCGTTGGCTTCCCCACCCTTCTCGAACTCGTGGGCCGGGATCAGCAGCGTGGTGACGATCGAGCTGGCCAGCAGCGCCACGCTCATGATCACGGCGGCGGTCGCCAGTAACTTGCGGGTGTTGCGGATGCGGCCGAGCGGTGCGGCCTCGGTGTCGGCGGGGTCGCCCTTGACCAGCGGCATCACCGCCACGCCGGTCTCGAAGCCCGACAGGCCGAGCGCCAGCTTGGGGAACAGCAGCAGGCCGACGGCCAGCATCGTCAGCGGGCTGCCGTGTTGGGTGCGCAGCGTCGCCTGCCAGTTGCCGAGCAACTCCGGGTGGGCGAAGACCTCGCGCAGGCCGACCGCGAGCACGACCGCGTTGAGGCCGAGGTAGACGACGACGATGGCGACGGCCACCCCGATCGCCTCGTGGAAGCCGCGCAGGAAGATGGCGCCCAGGAACGACAGCAGCACCAGCGTCACCAGCACCGGGTGGTCGAGGGCGTGCGGCGCGAACGGGTTCTCCACGATGTGGGCGGTGGCGTCGGCGGCCGACAGCGTGATGGTGATGATGAAGTCGGTGAACGCGAAGCCGAGCAGGATCAGCACCGCGGCCTTGCCCCGCCAGCGCGGCAGCAGCTCCTCGAGCATCAGGATCGAGCCCTGGCCGTGCGGGCTCTTCTCGGCCACCTGGCGGTAGATCGGCAGCGCGACGCACAACGTGACCAGGACCAGGATCGCGGTGGCGACCGGCGCCAGCGCCCCCGCCGCCAGGAACGCGATGCCGGGCTGGTAGCCGAGGGTCGAGAAGTAGTCGACCCCGGTCAGGCACATCACCTTCCACCACGGGTACTGGTGCACGTGGTGGGCACCGCTGCGCCCGCTGTGATGAGCGGTCGCCCGGAAGCCCTCCATCAGCCAGCCGGAGAAGCTCTTGTCGGCCTCCGGCAGCGGCTCCGGGTCGGAGACGGGCTCCACGCGCGGGAGAGGCGCGACGGGTCCGGACGGCGGTTTGGGCTCGGGATCTTTCACGGGGCGTCGCCAGCCCCGGGGGGCGGCGAACGAGGGGAGAGGCTAGCACCGGCCGGGCGGGCGTCAAGCCCGGGCATCGGGTTCCGGCGCCGGGGGTGAACCCGGCGCCGGTCCCATGAGGGCCACGTCGCGAACGGGTTCAGGACCGCTTCGG
>JAMPXO010000192.1 GCA_023701125.1 Vicinamibacteria bacterium
GCCGGGTTCATCTGGAGGTCGAACGCCGTCGTCTTGACGGCCTTCTGCTCGTCCCCGTTGAGCCGCCCGAGGCTGTCGGTGAAGGTGTCAGCGATGCGGAAGTTCATGCGGGCGCTCTCGGGTCACAGCACGATTCCGGGGACCTGCGGCGGAGGTGTGGAGCGTACAATGTCTTCGAGGGTTCTTGCCATGTCGACGGTGATCCGGGTCGTTTACGAAGACGGCGTCTTCAAGCCCGAAGAACCCGTCCATCTCGCTGACAAGAGCCGGGTCCAGATCGTCATCGAGCCCGCGGCCCCGGCAGCTCCCGCGGGTGACCCGACGGGCTGGAAGGCGATGCGGGAGTTCATCGGGCTCGCCGGCAAGCCGACCACGCCGGGTGAGACCAACGACGCAGAGGATCACGACACCCTCCTCTACGGCGGGCGTTGATTTTCGTCGACACCAGCTTCTTCGTCGCGCTGCTCCTGCCGGGCGAGCGGCATCATGCCGCGGCCGTGCGCGCCATCGAGGAACTCAGCCACATCGAACTGCCCCGGGTGCTCGTCACGACCAACAACGTCGCCCTCGAGACCATCACGGTCGCCCGCTACCGGGCCAATCACCGCGCCGCAGTTCGCGCGGCCGAGTTGCTCTACGGGGGTGCGCTCGTGCAGATGCACCGAACCACCGGGCAGCACGAGGCCGATGCCATCGCCTACCTACGTCGCCACGACGACAAGGCGTACAGTGCGGTCGACTGCCTCAGCTTCGTCGTGATGCTCGAACTCGAATCACCGAGGCCCTCGCCTTCGACCAGGACTTCGCTCACCGATTCGTGGTACGACCCGGCCCCGCCTGAATCGCACAGCAGAGCCCGCCGCCTCACACGCCGATCCGCAACTCCTCGTGGCCCGTCCCGGCCGCACTCCGGGCGTCGGCGCGATTGAAGTCGAGGGCCTCGGCCAGGGTGATCCGGAGCGTCTCCAGGAGTTCCTCGCGGGTGGGCTCCTGGCAGTTCACGCCCGGGACTTCCCCGATCCAGCCGTGGTCCGACTGCCGCACGATGGCCGTGTACGACTGGTGCATGCTCATTCGAACGCCTTATCGGTCATGAAGCTCGTCGCGCGATGCGGGCTTGCGCCAGCCCAGCGGCTTGGCCCTCTTCATGCGGGCGAGAGCCGCTCGGCGCGCGGGCTCGTAGAACGCGTCGTCTCGCGCCAGCTTCTCGATCTGCTCGGCCACGAGACGGCTCAGCGTGGTTCCCTGCTTCGCCGCCACGTGCCGGACGTGCCGCAGCAGATCGGCGTCGAGTCGAAGAGTGATGCTGGCCTTCGCGGGCACGAGAGGAAGTGTATCAAGCGGCCCGTAGTCGACGACTCCATATTGTCAGGCTCGGCTGCCCTCCACGAAGAACACCATGTCGATGACCTTGGCTCTCGTGTACCGGAGGCGCGTGGGTCGGCCCGACTCGAAGGCCAGGGTGGGCACACGCCAGCGGTCGACCTCTGACGAGTGGGCGCGGTAGAACTCGGCGATGGTGCTCAGCGTCCTGGGGCCGAAGGTCCACACCTGGAAGCCGCGCTTGAAGTACGTGTCGATGGCCGGCACCGCGCCGAAGGTGCCGAGCAGGATCTTGGTGACCAGCGTGTCCGAGGCGTCGCCGGCGAGAGCCTTTCGGAAGCGCCGGGCCGTGTCGATGATCATCGGCGTCCCTTCCGCGTACTGGTCGACGTCCATGCGCCACATCGGGCCAGGAGCGCCCGCGATCTCGCGGATCACCGCTTCGAGGTGCCGGGCACTGCGCTGGAGCAGGTCCGTCGAGCCGCGGTACATCCCCCAACTCGCCAGGTAGAACCCGAGTTGGAGACACGAGGTCTGGATCTGCTCGCGCGCGACCAAGCGCCACGGCTCGTCCCGAAAGGACTGAAAGTAGTTGAAGCAGTAGTCGAACGACGAGTAGCGCCCGTCGGGCGTGTGGCCCTCCAGGTACGCCTCGGCGTTCCTGGCAATGCTCACCATCGCCCCCTCCTCAAGCCCGGCCTATCAGCTTCCCCAGCCACGGAATGACTTCCGGGTACTCGTCGAGGTCCAGGACGAACTCCTGCCCGCGACCGACGACCTGCAGGTGGACCGCGCCACGCGAGGGCGCCAGGGTCCAGCGGTCGGCGGCGTCGTGGTAGCTCAACGCGCGCCGGCCGCGAGGCAGGAAGGCGATCGGCAGCGCCCATTCAGACGGACCGCGAGCGTCGGGCCTGGTGAGCCGGCGCGGCGGCGCCGTCGAATCGAACACTCCCGCGCCGCGGCCGGGTTGGGTCGGGGTGCCGGGCAGCGACAGGTCCTCCCCCGCCACGTAGAGCGTGTTCGTCGGGTCGGCGTCGCGGGTCCAGTGCGGATGGTCCGAAGCCCACGCGAGCCTCGCGGCCTGCTCCACCTTCGCACGGTCAACCGCGACCACTTCGCCGACCTGGAGCCAGCCCCAGACGTGATGCTCCGGCGGGCCGGCCCAGCGCAGGTCGTCGTCGACCGCGCGGAAGAGCCCCCAGAAGAGGAACACGTCGCCCGGGCCCACCCCCTGCTTCCGCAAGTGACCCTGCGCGATGCCACGCTGGCCCAGCGACGGGCGCCAACCGGCCGATCGCGGGCGCGCCTCGCGTCGCAGGTCCGGGTCGAGGTGCGCGCGATGATCCGCGCGCACGCGGCCGCGGGTCAGGCGGGCGACGAACTCGCCCACATTCCGCCCGTTCCACGAGAGCCCGGAGTACCTCGCGGGCGAACGCCGGTCCGGGATCGGCAGCGAGATCATCGAGCCATCCGGGAAGATCGGGCTCGGGCATCCGCCGCTGGCCGAGTCGAACCCCTTGCGACTGAGGATCAGCCGCATCGACCTCGCGGCTCGGACCACGAGTCCTCGTCCGACGGCCACCGTCGCGGCCGACCGTGAACGCCCTGCGGCAAGGAGTCGAGGAAGGCCACCAGGTCGGGAACCGCCGCCTGCGCGAACACGCGGTGGCCGCGAGCGGGCATCCCCACCCCGGGAAACTCCCGCCATTCGCGCGCGGCGTCCCCGTAGTAGGCGAAGCGATCGCTGACGAGAGCATTCTGCCCGCCCAGGTCGGTCCGCTTGGTGACCGGGTTCTCCTGGTCGCGAACGTCGTCCCAGTGGCAGGAAGGAAGCTGCCGAAAGCCCCCGTCCGCCAGCGGCTGGTAGCAGTTGTCGCCGCGACGCTGGAGAATGGTGGTCTTGGCGCCGCGACGCGGCCGCTTCGACCTGAAGCGGGGATCGCGCCAGTAGTCGGCAAAGCCCAGTACCTCCGAGACCTTCATCGCGTAGGCGAGCCGATGCCCGTGCCGCGCCGGCGTCACACCCACGACCCAGTCCCCCGGGCTGCCGTTCCTGCGGATCACGGGCTTGCAGCACGCGAGCGTGCACCTCCCGTGGAAGGGGTTCGGAGAGAACCCGGCATCGACCGACAGGACGTAGAGGCAGACCCGAGAGTTCATCGGTTCGGCTGGCTTCGTTGTCAACCGGCCTTGGGGCCCAGGAGGCTGCCAGGGACCCGTGTCGAGAGCCAGGCATGGAGCAGGCCTGCCTGGAAGAACTGCACGGGGGGATCGAAGCCGCCGGCCTCAATGATGGACGCCACCCTCATCGGCGGCAGAACCGCCACGTCCCTGGCGTACGCGGCGCGCGCCTGGTTTACCCGATCGGCAGAGATGCCCGGACCAGCCATCACGGTCAGCCAGGCGCGAAGGAGAGGCTCGAAATCATCCGAGTTCGCTCCGGAAGCCAGGTCAGAGCTGACCAGAAGGCCACCGGGCCGGAGGCGCACAGCGATCTCACGGAAGAAGCGCGACCTGGCCTCAGGGTCCAGGATGAACTGCGATACCAGGAAACACGTGGTCGCATCGTGAGGCTCCCCGATGGGCACCGCCTCGAGGAAGGCCTCATGAAATGTGCATCGCGAGGCGATCCCCTCCCGTGCGGCCCGGCTGCGGCACACCTCGAGCATCGAGCCCGATGGCTCCACCGCCGTGAAGCGCCATCCGGGAAACCGTCGAGCCAGGTAGGCGAGCTCCGCCCCAGTTCCCACGCCAACGCAAAGGACGCGGGCCTCGTCCGGCAGCGCACCGCACAGCGCCTCGACCAGGAGGTAAAGGCCTCCACGGATCGGCGACATCGCCTCCCATTGCTTGTCGTAGCTTTCGGCCTGTCGGTCGAAGGTGGCTATGACGTCGTCACGCTGCATGACGATCCCTCCACTTCAGTTCGGCGCTTACCTGGGCGATCTGGAAGGCCCAGGAGAACCCGGAATCGACCGCTAGCACGTAGAGCGCAGCCCTTCAGCAGGCCCCGCCAATCGAGGTATCCCGAACGAACGGACCACTCGCTACCCACGGACACCGCAATCACACGCTCGCGAAGCTTCTCAACGTGGTCGCGCACGAAGGTCGCGCCTGAGCATCCCTGATGTCTCTGAGACTCTGAAGACCTTCAGAGGGCTGTGTAGGGGTCGTTGGCGCCGAGGAAGAAGGCGTGGCGGCCGAAGAAGGACTCCTCGCTGTAGTCCGTGTCCTGGGGGCCGCGCCCGGCGCGCGACGCAGCCTCAGCCGTCGAAGCGCTCTTCATTGTGCCATCTCAGGAACGCTGGGTCCGGACGCTCCGCGGCCGCGTCCGGCAAGCTCGCCAATGATTGACCGTCGAGTCTGTAGTACGCCTTCCCGTTGAACCACGACTCCTTGATCTTGCTGCTGACTCTGACGCGGAGACCAGGCGTGACCGTCACGAGACCCATGTCGAAGAGCTTGTGGAAGTCTGAGCGCAACAAGATTCCGTTCGAGACTTGGTGCAGCCCGTCAGCAGCGTAGGGGACTATGTGGGCTGCCTCCAGAACCGGGAGCGTCGTCTCCCCCGTAATGGCACAGCGTCTCTTGTAAGCGTCCGTGACGACGACGCGAAAGCCACCTTGGCCGAGACGTGGCTTGACCAGGCGCGGCTCGCCGTACCTCGCGGTGGACGACAAGCTTGCGTCGGCAGCAACGAACTCCGCATTTGTCCGCGCTGAGACCTGAGCCCATAGCTGAGCCCCTTTTTCGGATGCCGAATCGTAGTACCCGCCCCTGACGCTGCTGCGGGGCCAATCGGGAACCGCGATCCACTCGAACTCTGGCCAGAAGAACGGCGCCGTCAAGACTGTGCAGCCAACATCGGGGTCCTTTGCGCTGGGGTCCGGCATCAAAGGCCGGATCACTCGCTCAAAGTCCTCTCGGGTGGCCGCGCCGTTCTTTTCCTCAAACGTGTCCCACACCATGGAAAGCGGGAGGGTCGTGAACTTGACGAAGTGCCCACCGCCGGCCACGTGGTTGTGCGGTCGCTTGAGCTTGAAGAGGAAGGGTGACCCGGGGTCAAGCTGAGTGAACGGGGGCCTGCCACCGGGGTGCCAGAAGTTCACCTCGTCGGGTTGGATGCGGGCAAGGAAGCTGAACCAGGTTTTGTCGGTGACGCCTACCCAGTACTTCATGTCAGTGCCGAACGCCAACGCGAGGGGCCTCGACCCTGATCGGGTCGTAGCGCTGGAGTTCGGTCGAGATCCCGGTGGCGTCGTCGAGGAGCAGGCCCTTCTGCTTCGCGCTGACCTTGACCTTGCGCGGCTTCGGGATGGGGGTGAGGAACTGCGCCGAGCGGCGCTTGTCGAGGAGGGCTTGGGGCGTCGAAGAACCGGGTGTCGACTGCCCTTGTGTCGTCGCCGATCATCGGGTCCATCGACTCCTTGCGAAGGCTGCGAGTTGATCTCGAACGGGGTGCTCTTCGGGTTGGGCGAATATACCTTGCGCCCTGCGGGTGACCCGTTCCAGGAGGGCTCCTGCCGCGTCGGGCGCTCAGCTCAGTGCGCCGCCTCTTCGTCGCGGATCCGGAGCAGCGCGGAGACTGCGGCTCTGCGCACCGTCTCATCGGGGTCCTCGGCGGCCGCCGTCAACGCCTTCTTCTGTGCCCCGTCGATGGGCCGAAAGCGGCCGAGCCAGCGAACCGCCGACCACCGGATCTCGGGGTCCTCGTCCCGCGCCAGGCGCGGAAGCACCTTTCGATCCGGAGGCGCGTTCAGCTTGAAGTTGACGGTGACCGTCATGATCACGGGCAC
>JAMPXO010000063.1 GCA_023701125.1 Vicinamibacteria bacterium
GCTCCGTCGCGAACGGACGCTCCTCCGCCCCCAAGCCCCGTCGGGTTCCGATGGCGGGCGGGGCCCGCCACCGGTCCCATGGGGGCTCCGTCGCGAACGGACGCTCCTCCGCCCCCAAGCCCCGTCGGGTTCCGATGGCGGGCGGGGCCCGCCACCGGTCCCATGGGGGCTCCGTCGCGAACGGACGCTCCTCCGCCCCCAAACCCCCGTCGGGTTCCGATGGCGGGCGGGGCCCGAGTGGTCACGGGGCCACGGGCCCGTCTCGCGCGGACCACGCTTTTCGCTCGAAGGCGGCCCGGGAAGCGGGGGTCTGGTCCGGCACGTGACGTGCTACGCGTTGGGGAATGACGCCTCAGGCCTTCTTCGCTGCCGCCGCCGCGTTCCACGTCTTCGTTGTGATCGTCGGTGCATTGTTCGCCTGGCGTTGGTCGCGCCCCGCGCGCGCGGCTCTCGAGGCACGATCGTGGACGTTCCGGCTCGCGCTCGAAACCCTCGGCCTTGCGGTCGCCGTCTACGCGGTATCGCTGATGGCACCCTTCGCCGCCAACCTCGACCACCCGCGGCGCCTGCACGTCGGCGAGATCTCGGGTCGCCTGATGGGCCAGGCCCTCTTCGTGGAAGGCCTGATCCTGGCCCTGCTCCTGGCACGCGCCAGCCAGCGGGCGCGGCGCAACCCGCGGGCAATGATCCTGGCCACCGCGGCCCTCGGGCTCGCGGCGCTGTACGTGGAGTCCTACCGCCTCGGGCCGTTCCGCCTGGAGTTGAGCCAGCACTCGCTGTCGCTCGTGAGTGCCAGCGACACGAGACGCCTCCGCATCCTGCATGTCACCGACATCCAGACGCCGGCGATCGGGGCCCACGAGGAGCGCGCGCTGCGCCTCGGGCTGTCCGCCCGCCCGGACCTGATCGTGATGACGGGCGACTACGTGCAGGACGCCCTGGGCCGCGCGACCGAAGAACGCGCGGCCCACGACCTGCGGCAGCTCCTGTCGCGCCTCGAGCTCGATGCGCCGCTCGGCGTCTTCGCGACGGAGGGGGACGTGGGGCCCGCCTGCCGCGAGGTGTTTGCTGGCACTGTCGTGCGTTGCCTGACGGACGAGAGCGTGGTTGTCCGAGTTCCGGGCGGGCCGTCCGTGAAGCTGACCGGCCTCTCGAGGTGGCGCGGTCGAGAGCGCAACCCGGCGCTGCTGCGTGCGCTGCTCGCGGCCGGGCCGCCGGCCGACCGCCAGATCGTGCTCTCGCATTCCCCCGATTTCGTCGACGCGTTGCTGCAGCCCGTCGACCTTGCGCTCGCGGGACACACGCACGGCGGGCAGTTCGTGTTGCCGTTCTTCGGGCCGCTCGTGACCGCCAGCCGCCTGCCGCGGCGGTTCGCCTCGGGCCTCAACGATCACCGCGGCACACCCCTCCACGTCTCGCGAGGAGTCGGCATGGAGCGCGGCTTCGCGCCTCCGGTCCGCTTCTTCTGTGCACCGGAGGTCTGCGTGCTGGATGCCCGCCTGTAGCGTCGTTGACAGCGGGCGGTCGGCCGCCTAGGTTCGGGGCATGAGATCTCGCCCGCTGGCGCTCGCCTGCCTGCTGCTGGCAGCGCCGGCCGTGACGCAGGTGCCGCCGGCCCCGAAGCCCGAGTTCGGGGCCTACGCCGACCGCGTGCTGGTCGACGTCGTCGTCACCGACAAGCGGCACCGCCCGGTGCTCGACCTGCTGGCGTCGGACTTCGAGGTCTACGAGGACGGCAAGCGGCGCGACGTGATCTCGTTCGCGGCGTTCGGGGCGGCGGCCGCCCGCGCCCGCGAGGCGCGCGCCGCCGAGCCCGTGGCCCCGCTGCCCGCCGACGCCCCGCAGTTCGTCCGCGCGGCGACGGTGCTGCTGGTCGACGAGGGCCACCTGAGCCTCGCGGAGACGGCGCGCCTGGGGCCCGTGTTGACCCGGGTGATGCAGGGGCTGACCGAGCGCACGGGGGCGCTGCTGATCCTGGCGCCGTACACCGGAATCGCTTTCCAGGGCCGGTTGCCCGAGGACGCGATGCGGCTGGCGGAGGTGGCGGGGCACGTGCGCGGCCACCGGCAACCGATGATCTCCACGCTGCCGATGACGGACTCGGAAGCGCTCGAGATCCTGGCCGGACAACCGCTCACGGAGCGGCGGGTGTACAGCCGGTTCGACTTCCTGAACCCCGGCTCCGCGGGCATGATCGAGTCGATGTTGCGGGCCCGCGCGCTCGAACTGGCCGCGGAAGCCACCGCCCGCCGCCGCGACACCTTCGGGGCGTTGAAGGCCGGCCTCGACTGGCTGGAGAAGCAGCCGGGCCGGCACTCGGTGCTGATGGTCACCTCCGGCTTCACGAACGACCCGGCCGAGGACGGCTTCCGCGAGATCGCCACCCGCTCGCTGCGGATCAACGCGCCGATCCACTTCCTCGACGTCAGCACCGTCTCCGCGTTCAACACGTTCGAGTCGATCGCGTACCCGCACGCGCTGCCGCAGGCCGCCCAGGTGCCGATGATCGAGAGCATGGCGGCCACGGCCGGCTCCGAGCGCGTCGCCGACAACACCGGCGGCCTGCGCATCGGCGGCTCGGACCTCGAGAAGGACTTCGAGCGCGTGCTCGACACCACCCGCACCTACTACGTGCTCGGCTACGACCCGCCGCGACAGAAAAAACCGGGGTTCCGCAAGATCGAGGTCCGGGTCGAGCGCAAGGGCGCCCGGGTGCTGGCCCGCAAGGGCTACTTCGACGACGCGCAGCCGGCGGCGCCGCGAGCCCCGTAGCGCGCAGCCTGCGGGCTACAGCCGGATCGTGTACTGCAGTTTGGCCGAGCCGCGGTCGAACGACGGCAGCAGCGCGCCGTCCTCGCGACGCTCCCAGCCGCGGTTGAAGACCAGGTGCAGGTCGTTGCCCGGGCGCAGCGTCCAGCGGAAGCGGCTCTGCACGCCGAGCAGGTGCGACTCGTTGTCGTACTGCACGAGCGTCGACAACGACACGTTCGGCGAGGCGTTGTAGTCGAGGCGCCCCGACAGGATGCGGGTCGAGAAGTCGCCCGCGGGCAGCGAGGCGTCGGCGAACTCGCCCGCGACGGCCAGCGAGACGTGGGTGCTGGGCTTGAGCGTCAGCGAGGCCTGGACCTCGCGCAGCGTGCCACCGTCGTAGAACCCGCCCCAGCCGTACTCGACCTCCGCCACCCAGCGCCGGCGGCTGGCGGTCTCGATCTCGACCTCGTAGCGGGTCCAGCGGTGTTCACCCGCGGGCACGACGATTCCGTCGAAGATCTCGAACGGCTCGTCGAGCTGTTCCGCCGTCGGCACCCACTGCAGGCTGAGTTCGTCGCCCGCGTGCGTCTCCAGCCGCAGCGGTGCGACGAACACCTCCCAGTCGAGCACGTCGCCCTGGAGGTCGGTGGTCACCTCCGGGCCGACCTCGAAGTGGAGCTGGCGGATACCGAGGCGGTCGGGCCGCGGCCCGAAGGCCGTGTACGCGGACAGCTTGCGGACGCCCGTGCGGGGCACGAACCCCAGCGCGGCCCGGAAGTCCTCGCCGATCTGCTTGAACTCGGCGGCCGCTTGCCAGCGGTCGTTCGGGTAATCGAGCCGGCCGCCGAAGGAGAGGTCCGAGGTGCCGCCGTCGTCGGTGCGCATCAGGAACAGGTCGAGGCTCAGGTTCTGGCCGCCGCGGAAGCTCGAGGTGGCGAAACGCGCGTCGACGCCCACGAGCGTGTTTTCGCGGGTACCGCTCGGATCCCCATGCGTCACGATGGCGCCGATCGACGACTGCGTCAGGACGTTGCGGCTGACCCGTGCGGCGAGCAGGTTCTGGCCGGCGAGGCCCAGCTCGTCGACGTCTCGGGTCTGCACGTCGAGCAAGCCGACGTTGTAGGCGCCCATGCGGCCGGCGACCTTGCCACCGGCGAGGATGCGGGCCTCGCGGTCGAGACCCTCGAGCAGGCCGATCCGGCGGCTGAAGAACGGGATCAGGTCCTCGTCCGACGTGCCGAGCCCGGCCACGTCGTAGATGCCCGCGCCCTCGAGGAAGAAGGCGCGCTTCTCCGGCCGGAACAGCGGGAAGCGGGTCAGGTTGATCTGGCGGTCGTCGGCCTCGGTCTCGGCGAAATCGGTGTTGATCGTCAGCGACGCCGTCAGGTTCGGGCCCAGGCCCTGGACCACGTCGAGCCCCGCCTTGCCCTCGAGGTCGCCGGTGTCCTCACCGCCCGCGACGTAGGGTCGCAGCTCGAGACCGCGACCCTGCCGCGCCTCCGCGAGCCCCGTCAGCTCGCCCGCCGCCGCGAGGTTGGAAACCCAGGCGTCGAGGCGCGGTGCGGCCCAGCGGTCGAGCTCGCGCAGGCGCTTGATCTGGCGCTCGACGTTCAAGCCCCACGCCGCCTGGCCCGGCTTGAAGCGCAGCGTCTTGAACGGGATCTCCAGCTCTGCGGTCCAGCCCGCGTCGTCCACTCGCGTGCGGGCATCCCAGATCCCGTCCCACGCGCTGTCGCGGTCTTCGCCGTTGTTCGCGACCTGGCCGTCGACCCGCGCGCCCGCGGGGTTGACCTCGAAGAAGTAGCCGTTGCGGCGGTCGAGAAAGGTGTCGAGCACGAGCACCACGCGGTCGTCCACGTCGAGCTCCGCGTCGCGGCCGAGCTGGGTCGAGATGATGCCCTTCGGGTCGCGGTCGAAGCAGCGGAAGGCCACGTACAGCCGGTCGGCGTCGGCCAGCAGCCGGACCTCGGTCCGCTCGCTGGCGCCAGCCCCCTGCTTCGGCTCGGCCTGGATCAGCGGACCGATCGGCGTGGCCAGCGTCCACTCCGGCTCGTCCAGCACGCCGTCGAGGTGGAGGCGCCGGTCCACGCGGGCGACGGCCGCGCGCGGGGCCGTCGCGGCGTCCTCGGCGGCGGCCGCGGCGCAGCACGACGCGGCGAGCAGCCAGACGACGAGCCGCGGCATCAGGCGGGACTCTAGTCCTCTCTCGCGTCCGCGGCGAGCCGCGCGTGTCTATTTCGGCAGGTCGTTCCAGTACAGCACCGCGTTCCACACCAGCCGGAAGTCCGACGGCGTCAGGTAGCGGTGGATGGGGTCGAAGTCGAAGGCGATCACCCGGCCCTGGCCCGTGGGCAGGTCGAGCAGCGCGGGCTTGCCCTCGAGCTCGGAGCCGCCGCGCACGCCGCCGCTGACGACCAGCTCCGGCTTCTTCGGCCTGTCGGCCTCGTCCTTCTTCTCGTCCGCCTCGTCCTTCGGCAGCTCCGTGCCCCACTGGAGCACGATCCGCGACTCGTCCACCTTGCGCACGGCATAGGCAGGGCGGTGCTCGCGGAAGAACGACGACTGCTCGGGATAGCCGAAGGCCAGCGGGTGCTCGGGCCGGCGGAAGCGGGCGCGCAACTCGCTGCCGGGCGTGTAGAGGTCCTTGGTCCGCGCCCGCCGCACGCCACGGGCGATGCCGCCGTCGAGCGCCAGCGTCGAGGCGCCACCCAGCGTGACCAGCACGCCGCCCTGGCGCACGAAGTCCTCGAGATTCTGCACGCCACGCCAGGTGAAACCGCCCGTGACATCGTCCGACGCCGTCGGTGAACCGAGGGTCGGGAAGCGTGGGTCCTTCGTGTAGGCGAGCGGCGCGAACTTCGGGTCGATGCCGCCGACGATGTTCTTCAGGCTGTCGTCGCTGTTGGGGTAGACGATCACGTCGAACTTCGCGCGCAGCCCGCCGCGCTTCAGGTCCTCGTCCATGATCAGCGTGTAGGGCACGCGGCGGTGGTCCCAGGCCATGCGCAGCCAGCCCGCCGACTGGGTGTCGGCCCACGCCTGCAGCAGTGCCACCCGTGGCAGGTCGACGCCGATGCTCTCCACGGCGGGCGCCTCCGCGGCCGCGACGAAGTCGAGCGCCAGGTCCGTGGCGACCTTGCCGAGTTCCTCGCGCAGGCCCGGGGCCGCGCGGAGCACCCACGAGCCCGCGGGGTAGTCGACGCCGCCGGCGCTGAACGACTTGCGAGCGGCCTCGACCGGGTACTTCGCGAGCCGCAGCCGCGCCTCGAGCAGCGCCTCCTGGCCGCGGTCGGCCAGCAGGTAGAAGCCACCGTCCCCGGACACGGTGCCGCGCGGTGCGACCACGGTCTCGACCGGCGCCATCGCCACGTCGCGCACGGCGGCATCGGCGACCGCGACGGCCTCGACGCCGTGGGTCGAAGGCAGATCCCACGCGACGTCGTCGTACGGGTCGTGGGGGGCTGTGGCGGCGGGGAACTTCTGCGGCGTCAGCAGGTCGAGCGCGTAGCTGCGGTAGGGCTGGTCGAGGCGGACGAGCCAGGTTCCGGCGGGGAAGTCGCCCTCCTTCACCTTGAACGCGGCGCTCGCGCGCTGGACCTCGATGCCGTGCTCGCGCAGCAGGTTGACGACGCCGGCCACCGCCCGCCGGTCGCGCTGGTCGTCGCGGATCGCGATCGCGTACGGCGCCTCCTTGCGGCCCTTGTCGATCGAGTTGCGGCCGCGGCGCCAGAAGTGGCGCAGCATGTCCTGGCTGTTGCGGGCCGCGTACTGCAGGGCGGCCAGTACGCCGGTCTGCTGGTAGTTGACGTTGTTGCGCAGCGACCAGCGGAACTTCTTCGGCGGCGGCGAGGTGCGGTACCAGTCGGGCTCGGTGACCGGCTTGCCCGTGTAGCGCTCGGACTCGAGGTCCAGCTCGCGTTCGACGGTCTCCGCCGTGTGCGAGCCGAAGGTCTCGTAGCCGCGGCCGATCGCGTTGTGGTTGATCGCGACCGAGTCCGCGTAGAAGTGGCCCCAGCCTTCGCCGAAGCCCCAGGTCCAGACGCCGGGCATGCCGAGCGAGGTCAGCGTCGTCACCTCGTGGAAGGCGATCGCGTGCCACTCGCTGGTCGTGATCGGGTCGAGCAGCGGGTTGTACGGCCCGGTGCCGGTCCAGATCGACAGCAGCGGAATCGACTCGTGCAGGTCGTGGACGACGGCCGGGTGCCACTTCAGGAACGCGTCCTGGGTGGCGCGGGTCAGCGCCAGCTTGCGCTGCACGCCGTCGCGGTTGTTGTCGTGGAAGACGTACTTCCCCCAGTAGGGCGGCGTCACCGGCGGCAGCTGCTCGTAGTCGGTCTTGCCCTTCAGGTGCTTGTAGAACCAGTCGACCTGGCGGTCGCGGCCGTCGGGCTCGGCGACGGGGTTGATCAGCACCACGACCTCGTCGCGGATCTCGCGCACGAGCGGCGCCTCCGACACGGCCAGCCGGTACGCCAGCTCCATCAGCATTTCGGGGCTGCCCGTCTCCTGGGCGTGCAACCCGCCGTGCAGCATGTAGAACGGCCTGGTCGAGGCGACGATCCGCTCCATCGCGGCCTCGTCCGTGCGGCGCGGGTCGGCCAGCGCCGCCGAGTCCGCGCGCAGCGCGTCGAGCCGGGCGATGTCCTTCGCATCGCCGACCGCGATCAGCAGGATCTCGCGGCCCTCCTCGCTGCGCCCGATCACCTCGACCGAGACCCGGTCGGAGGCGGCGTCGAGGGCGCGGTAGTAGGCGTAGATCTTCTCCGTGCGGGTCAGCTCGCCGGGCGCGCCGACCATGCGGCCGAGGAAGTCCATCGGCGAAGGCACGGTCTTCGACTCGGGGGTGTAGGCGACCCACGGCGAAAGAAAACGCGGCTCGGTCGTCGCGGCGGCGATCGCCTCGCGCGAGCCGGCCTCGGCGCTGTCGGGCGCGGGGACCTCGTACAGGGGCACGGCATCCGCGGCGGCGGCGAGTAGCAGGCTGGCGAGCAGGAGCATGGGCCTCGTCCTTCGGTGAGTGCTTCGTTCAGCGGGCGGCGGCGATCTCGGCGATGCGGATGTAGGTGTCGGCGCGCGGACGCCAGGTCAGGCTGCGGTCGAGAGCGTAGCCGTCCTGGTCGACGTAGAGCGGGATCCAGGCCAGGTCGCGGGCGACGCGGCCGACCAGTTGCTGGAGCAGGAGCAGGCGTTCGGTCTCGGTCTGGACCAGGGCGGCCTCCTCGATCGCCCGGTCCAGCTCCGGGTCGGAGTAGCCGCCGTAGTTGTCGCCGCCGAGGCGGCGCGCGGTGTCGGGCGTGTGGGCCACGCTCTCCAGGAACTCCGACGCGTCGCCGGTGACCGAGCCGCGGCGGCTCATCCACATCGCGGTCTCGCGCACGCCGGCGAAGAAGTCGGCGTCGGACTGCGGCACCAGTTCCAGCTCGACTCCGATGCGGCGCCACTCGTCGCGAACGAGCCGGGCGGCGTCGGCCAGGATGTTGCGCACGTGGAGGCGGGCCTTGAAACCCTCCGGGTAGCCGGCCTCGGCGAGCAGGGCCCGGGCCCGCGCCGGGTCTGCGTGCGGCGCCGGGATGGCGGGGTCGAAGCCGAAGATGTTCCGCGACACGGGCTGCCCGATCGGCATCGCCAGGTTGGACAGCCGGGCGACCAGGCGCTGGCGGTCGAGCCCGACATGCAGCGCCTGGCGCACGCGCCGGTCGCGCAGCGGGTTCTGCTTCGCGTCGATGTGGGGCGTCCGCTCCCGAGCGACGTCGAGGCCGACGTGCTTGAGCAGCACGTTCTCCTGCCGCAACACGCGGTAGCGGGGCAGGTGGGTGATGGCGTCCTCGAGTCGCCGGGTGTTGGCCTGGGCCAGCTGAAAGCGGCCGGCGGCCAGCCCGTCGAGCGCGGCCTCGGGCCCGACGCCGAGCGCGAACGTGACCTGATCGAGCACGGGCCGCGGACCCCAGTAGTCCGTGGTGCGCTTCAGCGCGACCTCGCGCCCGGCCACGAAGCGTTCGATCGAGTACGGCCCCGTGCCGGCGCCGCCGCGGCGGAGCGTCTCGTCCGAGGCGTCGCGCGGGGTGATCAGCACGAAGCTCAGCTTGTTGAGGAACGTCCGGCTCGGCCGGCTGGTGCGGATGCGCACCGTGCTGGCGTCGACCGCCGCGACCGATTCGACGTCGACGAGGTAGGCCCGCATCGCCAGTTCCGGGCGGGCCATCAGGCGCTGCAGGCTGGCGACCACGTCCGCGGCCTCGAACGGGCGGCCGTCGTGGAAGCGAGCCCCCTCGCGGAGGTGGAAGACCCAGGTCAGCGGGTCGGGGCTCTCCCAGTAGAGGGCCAGCGCCGGGCCCACCTTCATCTGCAGGTCGGTGGCGATCAGCGACTCGTACACGTTCGAGAGCACCGCATAGTTGCTGACGGTGTTCTCGGCGTGCGGGTCCAGCGTCTCGACCTCGTAGGGGACGCCGATCGTGATCCGGATCGGCGGCGGGGTGCGCTCCGCGCAGGCGGCAACGCCAAGCGCCAGCAGCAGGGAGGGGAAACGCCGCATGGAGGTTGACGAGCCTACGGGTGCCCCGCAGGCCTGTCAAAGGCTGGAGCCGACGAGGGGGCGGCGCGGCGCTCCCGCGCCACCAGGGCGAGGGCGACCACGGCCGCGAGCAGCGAGGCCAGCGCGCCGTGGTCGAAGCTGCGCGGCGCGTAGCGGAAGCGCACGACCGACGGGCCCGCGTCCACGCGCGCCGCGATCAGGCCGGCGGCCGACTCGAGGCGGCCACCCTCGACGACCCAGTTGCCGTCGTCGGTCTGGCCGAGGATCAGCAGCCCCGGCGCGGGGGCGTCGACCGCGACCTCGAAGCGGGACGTGGTGTGGCGCACGACCCGGGCGGCGCCCGCGACCCGGCCCTGTGCCGTCTCGAAGGCGACGGGCAGGGCATCGCGCACGGGCGGGCCGGCGACCAGGCGCTGCCACGAGTCGAGTCGGGTCGCCCGCGCGGGCCGACCCGCGGCTTCCGCCGCGTCGCGTGGCTGCAGTGCCGCGACCTCGTAGCAGTTGACGGTGCTGGCCACGTCGGCGAGCGAGGGCGCGAACATCGTCAACCCGTTGCCGAACGACAGTCGGAATTCGCCGGCGCTCGGCCGCGGCGCGGGATTCGGGAACGCACCCGTGAAGCCCGCGCGGCCCGCGCGGACCTGCAGGGCCCCGACCAGCGCGGCCAGGGCGATGCCGGTGACGAGGGCCAGGCGGCGGCCGCGCGACTCCAGCCGGCGCTCGAGGGCCGAGAGCCCGAGCGCCGTGGCGACGCCGCAGAGCAGCACGACGACGATCAGGAAGCGCGAGGGGTTGCGCAGGCTGGCGAACAGCGGCAGCCCGTGCAGCGCCGACCACAGGTCGAACGGGGCGAACTGGCCCAGGGCCAGCAGCAGGAAGAACCCGATGCCGGCCGCCAGCGGCCACCGCCAGCGTCCGGCGCAAAGCAGGCCGAGCGCCGCGAGTGGCACCACCAGCGGCGTCAGCGGGTGGCCGTACTCGTGCCATCCCATGAACGTGACCGGCCACGCCTCGTGGGCGCGCGAGTCGATCGGGCGCTGCGCATCGAACATCACGTCGACCAGCGCGGACGGCGGCACGCCGCCTCCCTGCGGGGTCAGCCGCGGCGAGACCGACATCAGCTCCGTCATCGGCACCAGCTTGACGGCGGCCAGGCCGGCCGCCAGGGCGAGCACGCCGAGCAGGCGGGCGAACGGACGCAGGTCCCGGCGCGCGGCCGCCTCGAACGCCGCGAGCAGGGCCAGCAGCATCACGGCGTAGGGGGCGGGATAGGTGCCGCCGCCGAGCATGGTCAGCGCCACGATGGCGGCGGCGCCGACGGTCGCGGACGTGCGCTCGCGGCCGAGATCGAAGAGCAGCGCCGCCCACGGCAGCCAGGCGAACGCCAGGTACCAGGAGTGGCCCTCGTTCAGGTGCAGCGCGAACGCACCGCAGCAGCCGAACACGATGCCACCGGCCGTGGCGCCGCTCCAGGTCGCGCCCGCGCGGCGGGCCAGCAGCGCCGTGCCGAGGATCGCGAAGAAGGCGTGGAGGGCGATCTCGACCTTCAGCGCGCGCTCGGAGCCCAGCGTCAGGTGCAGCGGGAAGAACGGGGAGACGACCCGACTCTGCGGGTTGGCCAGGGTGGGGTGGCCGAAGCACAGCCACGGGTTCCACAGCGGCAGCTCGCCGAAGTCCGCGACGGAGCGGCGCGCGGCGTCGTGGTAGAGCAGGTGCTGGTCCCAGTCGGAGAACAGGCGACCGCGCCGGTCCCCGCTCGCCAGTGGCTCCCAGGCGAAAGCCAGCGCCGCGACGAGTGCGGCGAGGATCGCGGCGGCCGCCCCGCGCGATCTCACGAGGGGGCGATCACGACCATGCGCAGGCTGGTCATCTCCTCGACCGCGAAGCGCACGCCCTCGCGGCCGAGGCCGCTGCCGCGATTGCCGCCGTAGGGCATGTGGTCGGCGCGGAAGATCGAGGTGTCGTTGATCATCACGCCGCCGACGTCGAGCCGGCGCGCGGCGAGCAGCGCCTTGTCGAGGTCGCGGGTGTAGATTCCCGCCTGCAGGCCGTACTCGCTGTCGGCGGCCTGGTCGAGCGCATCCTCGAAGCGGGCGTAGCGCACGATCGACACGACCGGCGCGAACACCTCCTGGCACATCACCTTCATCGCGGGCTGCACGTCGGTCAGCACGGTCGGCCAGAACAGCGCGCCTTCGCGGCGGCCGCCGCCGAGTCGCCGCGCGCCGCGCGCGAGGGCCTCGTCGACCCAGGCCTCGGCGCGCTCGGCCGCGGCGACCGAGATCATCGGCCCGACGTCGCAGCCCGGGTCGAGCGGGTTGCCCACGGTCAGGGCCGAGGTCGTCGCCAGGAAGCGCTCCGTGAACGCCTCGGCGATCCGCTCGTGCACGTAGAGCCGCTGCAGGCTGAGGCAGACCTGGCCCGCGTTGGCGAACGCCGACATCACGCAGCGGGGGACCGCCTTGGCGATGTCGGCGTCGGGCTCGACGATCGTGGCCGAGTTGTTGCCGAGCTCGAGCGTGACCCGCTTGAGACCTGCGATCGCCAGGATGCGGCGGCCGACGGCGGGGCTGCCGGTGAAGCTGACCATGGCCGGCACCGGGTCACTGCACAGCGCCTCGCCGGTGGTCGGACCGTCGCCGTGGACGAGTTCGAGCGCCCCCTGCGGCAGACCGCATTCGGCCAGCAGGGCGGCCAGGCGGACCGCGGTCAGCGGCGTGCGCTCGGCCGGCTTGAGCACCACCGCGTTGCCGGCGGCCAGCGCCGGGGCCACCTTGTGGGCGACCAGGTTGAGCGGGAAGTTGAACGGCGTGATCGCGGCGACGACGCCGATCGGCATCCGCAGCCAGAACCCGAGCCGTCCCTCGCCAGCGGCCGAGGCGTCCATCGGCACGGTTTCGCCGTGGATGCGCCGGGCCTCGTCGGCGGCGAAGCCGAAGGTCTCCGCGGCGCGGGCGACCTCCGCGCTCGCGTACTTCAGCGCCTTGCCGGACTCGCGCGCGATCAGCCGCGCCAGCTCGTCCGCGTGCGCGGTCAGGCTCTCGGAAGCCGCGCGCAGGATCGTGGCCCGGCGGTGGGCGGGGGTCGCGCTCCAGGCCGGGAAGGCGTCCCGCGCCCGCCGGGTCGCGGCCGCGACGGCCGCGGCGTCCGCCACCGTCAGTTCGCCCAGCGCCTCGCCCGTGTGCTTGTCGAACACCGTCAGACGTTCCATGGCGTCACTCCCGGCCGCCGTGAATCTACCCCAGGTGCCTGCGGTCGGGACGGTGTCGCCGACTGGTGATGCGCCGCGGCTTGTGTAGACTCGGAGGGCACGCGGGAAGGAGCCCAGCAATGATCCAGCCGAACGTACGCGCCGCCCTGAAGCACCTCGACTCCCACTACTCCGAGTACCTCGGGGACCTGGTCGCGCTCTCGCGCATCCCCAGCATCTCGGCGGCCGGGTTCCCGGCTGCGGAAGTGCGTCGCTCGGCCGAGGCGACGGCCGACGTGCTGCGGCGGATCGGCATCGACAACGTGCAGGTGCTCGAGGTCGAAGGCGCTCACCCGTACGTGTACGGCGACTGGCTGAAGAAGCCCGGCGCGCCGACCATCCTGCTCTACGGCCACCACGACGTGCAGCCGGCGGGCCGGCCCGAGAAGTGGCTGTCGCCGCCGTTCGAGCCGAGCGAGCGCGGCGGCCGGCTGTTCGGCCGCGGCACGGCCGACGACAAGGCGGGCGTGATGGCCCACGTGGCTGCGGTCGGCTCGTACCTGGCGGCCACCGGCGAGCTGCCCTGCAACGTGCGCTTCGTGATCGAGGGCGAGGAGGAGATCGGCTCTGGCAACCTCGACAAGTTCCTGAAGAAGTACCGCGGCCAGCTCGACGCCGACTTCATCGTGCTCTCGGACACGGCCAACTTCGACACGGGCGTGCCCGCGCTGACCTACCAGTTGCGTGGCATCGTCCAGGTCGACGTCGAGGTCCAGGGCCTGGCGGCGCCCGTCCACAGCGGGATGTGGGGCGGTCCGGTGCCCGACCCCGTCCAGGTGTTGTGCGGGATGATCGCGGACCTGACCGGGCCGAAGGGCGAGATCAACGTGCCCGGCCTCTACAAGCAGGTCGCCAAGACCGGCAAGAAGCAGCTCCAGCGCATCCGCGCGCTGCCCTTCGACGAGGTCAAGTTCAAGCGCGACGCCGGGATGATGAAGGGCATGTCGCTCTCGGGCGAGAAGGGCTACTCGGTCTACGAGAAGTTGTGGACGCGGCCGTCGCTGACCGTGATCGCGTTCGAGGCCCGCAACATCGTCGGCTCCTCGAACCAGATCATCGACGCCTGCCGCGCCCGGCTGTCGATGCGGATCGTGCCGAAGATGAGCCCGAAGCAGGCCGGCGCACTGCTGGTGAAGAAGCTGACGGCGAACCCGCCGTTCGGGATCAAGGTCAGCGCGAAGGTGACCGGCGGCACGCCGTGGTGGACGACCGACCCGGAGGGCCCGGCGTTCGAGGGCGCGCGCCGCGCGCTGAAGGCCGGGTTCGGGAAGGAGACAGCGATGATCGGGGCCGGCGGCTCGATCGGCTTCGTGCAGCCGTTCGCCGACGCGCTCGGCGGCGCGCCCTGCCTGCTGATGGGCGTCGAGGACCCGAAGTGCAACGCCCACTCGGAGAACGAGAGCCTGCACCTCGGCGACTGGAAGAAGTGCATGCGCTCGGCCGTCTACCTCTACGACGAGCTGTCGCGGCTCGGCGCGGGGAAGAAGAGCCGCTAGGAGCCTCCGAGCGCATGGGTTGCCTGCGCCCCGCCCGCCCGGGCGGGGCAGCGATCCTGCTGGCCGCTGCGCTGGGCGGGGCGTGCGTACGCCCCCCCACGCAGCACACGATCCGCATCGCCCACGAGGCCGACGCGCTCTCGCTCGATCCGCTGACGGTGGCCGAGGCCGCCACCCACTCGATCCTCTCCAACCTGTACGAGGGGCTGGTCGCCTTCGACGCCGAGATGCGGCTGGTGCCGGCCCTCGCCGTGCAGTGGAACAGCCTCGACGAGCACACCTGGCAGATCGAGCTGCGGCCCGGCGTGCGCTTCCACGACGGCCACGTGTTCGGGGCCGAAGACGTCAAGTACACCCTCGACCGCGCCCGCAGCGACCCCGACTCGGGAGTCCGCGGCCACCTGGCGACGCTCTCGCGCGTGCATGTGCTGTCACCCACCCGGCTGCGCCTGGTCACGACCCGGCCGGACCCGCTGCTGATGAACCGGCTGACCTACGTCCACGTCGTGCACGCCCCCGACCAGGCCTCGGGCCCCGGCGTGCCGGTCGGAACCGGGCCCTACCGCTTCGTGAGCTGGCAGCCCGGACGGCAGCTCGACCTCGAGGCTTTCCCCGAGTACTGGGGCGGAGCGCCGTCCTTCGCGAAGGCGCGCTTCGTGCCCGTGGCGGAGGGTTACGACAGCATCAAGGTGCTGAAGGCCCGGCAGGTCGACGTACTGCGCTACCTGCCCGAGACCCAGAGCGGCGAGCTGCAGGGCAGCGGGGTGCGGGTGGCCGAGCGGGCGGGGCTCACCTCCTACTACCTGTGGCTGCGTTCGCGCGCCGCTCCCGGCGAGCGGCAACCGCTCGCCGACAGGCGCGTGCGGCGCGCGCTGTCGCTGGCGATCGACCGCGCCAGGATCGTGCAGAGCCTGGGTGGGCTCGGAGCGCCCGCCGAGCAGCTCGTGCAGAAGGGCGTGTTCGGCCACGTCACGGGCCTGCCCCCGATCGGCCACGACCCGGAGCAGGCGCGGGCCCTGTTGCGCGAGGCGGGCTACGCCGCGGGCTTCGAGGTCACCCTCGTCCACCGCGCGCAGGCCTCGCAGACACTGGTGGCGCGGCTGATCCGCGACCAGCTCGGCGTCGTCGGCATCCAGGTCGGGCTGGAGGCGCCGGACTGGCCGGACATGGTGCAGTCGATCCGCCGCGCCGGGCTGCCGTTCTTCCTGATGGGCTGGCGCTTCGAGAACGGGGACGCGGCCAGCTTCCTGCGCGACTGCCTGATGACCCGCGACGCCGCCCGCGGCGCGGGCAACTACAACCCCGGCTACTCGAACCCGGCGCTGGACCGCCTGATCGAGGACAACGCGCAGATGTTCGGGGAGACGGCGCGGCTCGCCCAGTACGCCGAGCTGATGAAGCTGGTACTCGACGAGATGCCGCTGGTGCCGCTCTACCACCGCGCCAACCTGTACGGGGTGTCCGAGCGGGTCGCCTGGAAGCCGCGTCTCGACGGCAAGCTGCTGGCCGCCGAGATGAGCCCGAATTAGCCCCTCCGGCCGAGCAGCTCCAGCACGCCGATCGAGATCGCCGGCACGTAGGTGATCAGCAGCACGCCGATGGTCAGGATGATCAGGAACGGGAACGCGTCCTTGTAGACCTGCAGCAGCGGCTTGCCGAAGCGCGACGAGGACAGGAACAGGTTCATCCCCACCGGTGGGGTCAGGAAGCCCAGCTCCAGGTTGGCGATGAAGATCACGCCGAGGTGGACGGGGTCGATGCCGAACGCCGCGCCCATCGGCGCGATCAGCGGGGCCAGCACCACGATCGCCGAGAACAGGTCGACCAGGCAGCCGACGACCAGCAGCAGGACGTTGAGGGCCAGCAGGAACACCATCGGCGAGTGGATGTGCTCCTTGACCCAGCCCAGCAGCAGGTCGGGGATCTGGGCGTCGACGATGTAGCTGGTCGTGCCCATCGCGGCGGACAGCAGGATCAGCACGGCGCCCGTCAGCACGGCCGACTTGGCCAGCGCCTGGACCAGGCCCTTCGTGACCGTGATGTCGCGGGTGATCACCACCGAGACGAACGCCGCGTAGAACAGCGCGGCGGCCGCGGTCTCGACCATCGAGGCGCGGCCGGAGGCGAACAGGAAGACGACGCTGACCGGCAGCGCGATTTCCCACTTCGCGCCCCACGCCGAGGCGAACACCTCGCGCGCCACGAAGGCCTGGCGCTCGCCGGCGGAGCGGCCCTGCCACATCGAGTAGGCGACGACCAGCCCGATCATCAGGGCACCCGGCAGCAGGCCCGCGATGTAGAGTTCGTCGGCCGGCACGCTCATGTCGCGGGCGGAGGCGACGACGGCGTAGAGGATCACGGGCAGGCTCGGCGGGAACAGCAGGCCGAGGCTGCCGGAGGCGGTGACCAGGCCCATGGAGAAGGACTCGGGGTAGCGGTCCTTCAGCAGCATCGGCATCACCAGGCCGCCCAGCGCGATGATCGTCACGCCGGAACCGCCGGTGAAGGTCGTGAACACCGCCAGCAGCGCCGCGACCATCACGGCCAGGCCGCCGGGCAGCCAGCCGAACAGCGAGCGGAACAGCCGCAGCAGGCGGGTCGAGGCCTGGCCCTCGGCCAGCACGTAGCCGGCGGCGGTCAGCAGCGGGATCGCGGGCAGGGTGGGGGAGGCGATCAGGCGGTAGATCTCGAGCGAGACCGCGGCGACGGGCGTCTGGTCCTTGAAGAACAGCAGCAGCGCCAGCGAGCCCATCACCGTGAAGACCGGGGCGCCGAGCACTGCCGCGATCAGGATCGCGATCGCGAACGGCCACGGCGCGCTGGACACGGTCTCCTGGGCCTGCGACAGCGCGAACACGGCAGGGATCGCGGCGGCGGCCAGCAGCCGCAGGCCCCAGCGGTCGGAGGCCTGCCAGGCGAAGCGCAGCGCCATCAGCGCCAGCGCCACCGGCATCACGCACTCGCTGATCCAGGTCGGCAGCCCGATCGGCAGCACGTCCGCGGTGGCGCGGTTCTCGGCCACCACCAGGCCGCTCGCGTAGGCGAGCACGGCACAGGTCGCCGCGGCGACGGCGTGGGAGACGAAGCGGGCGAACTGCTTGACCGGGCCGTGGCCCAGGAACTCCGCGGTGGAGAGCATCAGGTGCTTCTCCTCGCGGGTGGCGAGCAGGCCGCCGGCGAACGCCAGCCACATCGTCAGGTGCTGGACGTAGGCGGCGGCACCGGGCACGGGGTTGACGCCGAACATGCGGCCGAGGGCCTCGGCCAGCGGGATCAGGGTGGCGAAGACGAGGGCCGCCACCAGCACGCCCTGCTCCAGCCGGAGCAGGGCCTGTCCGAACTTCACTTGCCGCCTTTACCGGCCTTCGACTTGCGGTACTCGTCGCGGTAGCGCAGCGCTTCGTCGAAAGCTTCGGCCGGCACGATCGGCCCGCGCACCTGCGGGTACATCGCCTCGGCGGCCTTCTGCCAGGCGGCGCGGGCCTTGGCGTCGACCGCGACCACGTTCAGGCCGCGCTTCTTCATCGCCTCGACGTCCTTGGCCAGGCTGGCGATGACCTCGGCGCGCATCTTCCTGCCCGCGTCCTCGGCCGCGGCCTTGAGCGCAGGCCGGATGTCGGCGGGGATCTGCTCCCAGGTCTTCTTCGAGATCACCGACGCGCCCAGCAGCAGCTGCCACTTGAGGTCGGTCATGTTCTTGGCCTGGTTGTAGTACTGGGAGATGACGGCGACCTGCGGCGGCACGCCGAGGGCGGTGACGAGACCGGTCTGCAGCGCGGTCGCGATCTCGGTCGACGGCAGCGGCACCGGGTTGAAGCCCGCCGACTTCCAGGCGGACACGGCCTTGGCGTCGCCCTGCCAGGTGAAGAGCTTGAGCGCCTTGAGGTCGTCCGGGGTCGCGACCGGCTTCTGGGTGAAGAAGTGGACCCAGCCGGCGTCCGCCCAGTTGAGGATGATGAAGCCCTGCTTCTCGATCGACGCCTCGAGCCTGGGCCGCATCTTCTCGAGGGTGGCGTAGACCTCCTCGTCGGACTCGAACATCAGCGGCACGCCCAGCGCGTAGACCGAGTTGTCGATCTCGGCCACGCCGACCGAGGTCAGCACGCCGGCGTTGAGCACGCCAAGCTTCATCTTGCGGACGACGTCCGGGTCGTCGCCCTGGGTGCCGCCGGCGTAGATCCGGAGCGTGACCTTGCCGCCCGAGATCGTCTTCCACTGGGCGGCGGTTTCCTTGAGGATGTTGTGCCAGGACGAGCCCTCGGGGGCGAGGGTGGCCAGCTTGACGATCTGGCCGTCGGCGGGCAGCGAGAGGACGAGAGCGAACAGGGACGCGCAGAGCGCCCGCGACGAACGCACGATAAGACCCTTCATCCCTTCAATTTAACCGATGCGGGCGGTCCAGCGAAGCCGCCCCGCTACTCGACGAACAACTCTTCGGTGCGGGCCAGCAGCCAGCGCGCCCGGCGCTGCGCGACGAGGTTGACGAGCCGCAGCTCCGGCTCCGCGTTGACGTCGATCGCCAACGCCCGGTTCAGCAACTCGTCGAACTCCTTCTTGTCCTGCAGCGACACCGACACGGTCTCGGCGAAGGCGACCAGCGGTGCGGCGCGCCGGCCCTTCGACAGCTCGTCGGCCCGGGCCAGGTGCTGGCGGGAGGCGTCGAGCGAGCCGCCCACGCTGCGGCGGGCGCCCTCGTAGGAGATGAAGAAGTCGTGGATCGCGCCGCGGTCGTACGACTCGTCCAGCTCCAGCGCGCGGCGGGCGAGGTGCTCGGCGAGGTACTGGTCGGCCGTCAGCTCCGAGTCGGTCTTGTCGATCGAGATCGCGGCACCCCAGGCGAAGGCCGTCCACAGCAGCGTCGGCACGTCCTTCTTCTTGAAGGGGACGAGGGCCGCCTTCGGGTCCTGGCGCAGGGCCTGGCGGAAGCCGGGCCGCACGGTCTCCAGGCCGCGCATGCCGTAGTCCAGCGCGCGCAGGTACATCTTCTTGGCCCGCGCCCGCAGCGCGACCGCCTTGTCGAGGTCGTCGGCCTCGATCTCGTCGGCGTCCTGCTGGATGTAGGCGAAGGCGTACTGGGTGAAGCCGCTGGAGGTGGCGTAGAGCAGGCCCTTGTGCTGCGGGCTCTCCTCGAGCAGCGACTCCATCAGCTTGAGGCCGAACGGCGTGGCCTCGCGCACCAGTTCCGGGTCGTCGTCCTTCGAGTACACGCCGCCGCCCTGGGCCAGCGCGTTGCCCAGCGAGTTGACGGCGATCTTCTTGACCGAGCAGGCGGGCAGCACGGCGACGGCGGCGAGCAGCAGGAGGACGGGGCGGGCCTTGGACATGGGCCCAAGTTTAGGCCGAGGCGGCCTCCGGCTCCTCGGCCCGGCGCCGGCCGCGCTCGATGTCCACCTGCGAGAGCAGCGCCGCGCCGACCACGAAGAACAGCAGCAGGCCCAGGATCGCGTTGCGGGACGAGCCGGTGAACATCACCATCGCGGCGAACAGCGCAGGCCCGGCGATGCCCGCGAACTTCTCGGACACGGCGTAGAAGCCGAAGTACTCGGACGACCGCTCGCGCGGGATCAGGGTCGCGAACAGCGAGCGCGAGAGCGCCTGGGAGCCGCCCTGGACCGTGCCGATCAGGAACGCGAGCACGAAGAAGTGCCACGCCTCGGTCATGAAGTAGCCGACCAGCGCCGTGGCGAAGTAGATCGCCAGCGAGACGTAGATCGCCGGCTTGGGGCCGAGCCGGGCGGCCAGCATCCCGAACAGGAACGCGCACGGGAAGCCGACGAACTGGACCATCAGGATCGCCGCGGTCAACGCGCTGGCCGGGATGCCGATCTCGGTACCGTAGGTGGCGCCGACCTTGATGATGGTGTTGATGCCGTCGTTGTAGACGAGGAACGCGAGCAGCATCAGGAACGCGTCGCGGCGCTGGCGCAGCGAGCGGAAGGTGGCCGACAGCCGGGTGATCCCGGCGCCCAGCGCGGCTCCCAGGCTGCGCGGGGCGTCCGCCACGACCGGTTCCTGGACGAGGCGGAACAGCGGCAGCGCGAAAACCAGCCACCACACCGCGGCGGACACGAACGAGAAGCGGGTGGCCTGGCCCGCGTCGGCGAAGCCGAAGGTGGTGGGGAACGAGATCCAGACCAGGTTGATCGCCATCAGCACGCCGCCGCCGAGGTAGCCGAGCGCGTAGCCCGCCGAGGAGACGCGGTCGATCTCGTCCGGCCTGGCCACGAACGGCAGCAGCGAGTCGTAGAACACGAGGGTGCCGGCGAAGCCGACGTTGGCCAGCACGAACAACACGGCGCCCAGCAGCCAGTCGCCGGGGCCGACGAAGAACAGGCTGGCGGTGGCGCCCGTGCCCAGCGCCAGGAAAAGCGCGAGCATCCGCTTCTTGAGCCCGGCCGCGTCGGCGATCGCCCCCAGCAGCGGCGCGGTCAGCGCGACCAGCACCGCGCCGATGGCCGTGGCCGAGTAGAAACGGGCGGAGGCCTCGTGTGGCGCCAGCCCCTCCGCGGCGACCTTCGCAAAATAGATCTGGAAGATCTGGATGATCGTCGTCATGAAGCCCGAGTTGCCCCAGTCGTAGAGCACCCAGGCCCGCACGTCGGCCCGTGTCAGGCACAGCCGCTGGAGGAGTGAGTGCACGCGGGAGGCTTTGTCAGTGCCCGGACTTCTGGCCCCGGAAGTGGTTGACGCCAGCCACGACGGCGACGATCAGCGCGCCGGCGAGCACGCCGACCAGCGCGTTGACCAGGGTGGGGCCGATGTTCGCGACCAGGCCCGAGCCGCGCTCGAGTTCCTGCACGAAGTGATGCACCGGCGGCAGGCCATGGGCCAGGATGCCGCCGCCGACCAGGAACATCGCCGCGGTGCCGGCCACCGACAGGAACCGCATCAGCCCCGGGGCCGCCGCCAGCAGGCCGGCGCCGACGGCGCGCGACAGGCCGTCGGCGCGCTGGCTGAGCGCCAGCCCCGCGTCGTCGAGCTTGACGATGGCCGCGACCAGGCCGTACACGCCGATGGTCATCAGCAGCGCGATGCCGACCAGCACGGCCACCTGCTTGCCGAAAGGCGCGGCGGTCACCGTGCCCAGCGTGATCACGATGATCTCGGCGGAGAGGATGAAGTCCGTGCGCACCGCGCCCTTGATCTTCCCCGCCTCCAGCGCCACCAGGTCGACTGTCGGGTCGAGCAACGCGTCCTTCAGCTCGGCCTTGTGGGCCTCGTGCTTCTCGGCGTCGTGCAGGAACTTGTGGGCGATCTTCTCGAAGCCCTCGAAGCACAGGAACGCGCCGCCCAGCATCAGCAGGGGAGTGATGGCCCACGGCGCCAGTGCCGCGATCGCCAGCGCCGTCGGCACCAGGATCGCCTTGTTGATGAGCGAGCCCTTGAAGACCGCCCACACGACAGGCAGCTCGCGGTCGGCCTTGACGCCGGCGACCTGCTCAGCGTTGAGCGCAAGGTCGTCGCCCAGCACGCCCGCGGTCTTCTTGGCCGCGACCTTGGTCAGCACGGCGACGTCGTCCAGGATGGTCGCGATGTCGTCGATCAGAGCCAGCAGGCTGCTTCCAGCCACGTTGCACCTCGGAGGAAAGCGCTACGTTACCCGAAACGCCGGTGCCCCGCGGCCCGGGAAGCGTCTACGATCCCCCCCATGCAGGAGATCGTCTTCCGGTCGGCCGAGCCGCCCTTCGTCTGGATCGACGTCACCGACCCGAGCCCGGAGGAGCTGGCTGCGCTCGCGGTCGAGCACGAGCTGAACGACCACGCGGTCAAGGACTGTCTCCAGCCCGAGCACCTGCCCAAGCACGAGAAGATCGGCGCGCGGACGTTCGTGATCGTGCGGGCCTTCGACGCGGCCGCCCCCGCCGACGCCGACAACATCCAGGAGATGACGCGCAAGGTCGCCCTGTTCATCGGCGAGGACCAGTTGCTCACCGTCCATCGCAAGTCGCAGCCCTACCTGGACCGCTTGAAGCTCGACGCGCCCGACCTGCTGGCGGGACACGCCTCGCCGGCGATGGCGGCCACCGCCGCCCTGCTGCTGGCCGTGCTCGGGACCTTCCGCCGTCCCCTGGAGCAGGCCGAGAACGCCGTCGACCGCTTCGAGGAGAGCGTCTTCGATCAGCACGACTTCACCGGGGTGATCCGGGAGGTGTACCGCACCAAGCGGCGGGCCACGGTGGTGCGCTGGATGATGCGCCACACTGCGGACGCCGTGGCCCGGCTGAAACCCGCCCAGGAGGCGCTGTTGCCCGCTTTCCAGGATCTCAAGGAAGAAGCCGACCAGCTCTACTTCGTCGCCGACAAGCTGATCGAGGACGTCAACCAGTTGCTCAACATCCAGCTCTCGCTGGCCGCCCACCGCACCAACGACACCATCTCGGTGCTGACCGTGCTCTCGGTGTTCTTCCTGCCGCTGACCTTCATCGTCGGCGTCTACGGCATGAACTTCGAGTACATGCCGGAGATCCACCGCTGGGGCCGCTGGGGCTACCCGTTCGCCTGGGCGCTGATGGTCGCCGTGACGGCCTCGATCTGGATCTGGTTCCGGAAGCAGGGCTGGCTGAAGTGATCGCGGCGCGCGCGGGCGCGGTACCATCGCCGTTCGACGTGCCCACTTCGAGAGAGAGAAGCCCCTTGCGCCACCCGACCAGGACCCTCGCCGTCGCCGCGCTGCTGATGTTCTCCGCCGCCGGGGCGCGGGCCGAGTCCGTGCAGATCAGCCCGTTCGCCAGCTACGCCGTCGGCGGCTCGGTGCGCGACACGTTCGTGGGCGAAAGCCGCTCGTTCGGCTCGGGTCTCGCGTGGGGCGGCGCCGTCAGTTTCCCGGTCAGCCAGAGCTGGCGGTTCGAGCTGCTCTACTCGCGGCAGGAGACGGAGCTCGAGGGCGGCCTCGCCGTGCCCTTCGGCGTGACGGTCGAGCGCTACATGGCGGGCTTCCAGGAGGAGAAAGGCGAGGCCGGCGACCGCACGCGCTGGTTCGGCACCGTGTGGGGCGGCGCCACCCGTTTCGTACCCGGTCTCGACGGTTTCGACTCGGCGACCAAGTTCACCGCCGGCGTCGGCCTCGGCTCCAAGACGTACTTCTCGAAGCACGTCGGCCTGCGCCTCGAGGCCCGTGGCTACTTCACCCTGGTCGAAACCGAGGGTGGCATCTTCTGCAACGGCGGGACCTGCCTGTTCGAGTTCTCGGGCAGCGGCCTCTGGCAGGGCGACCTGACGGGCGGCCTGATCTTCGCGTTCTAGCGACCATGGCCACGCAACCCCCGGGCTCGCCCGTTCAACAGGTCGTCGGCAGCGTCGCCGGCCGACTCCGCTACCCGTGGCTGTTCGGGTTGCTGGTGGCCGCGCTGGCCGCGGACTTTCTCATCCCCGATCCGATTCCCTTCATCGACGAGCTGGTGCTCGCGCTGCTGACGGTGTTCGTCGGCTCCTGGCGCAACCGGCGGCAGCTCCAGGACCCGAACTCGACTCCCGCACCGCGGGAGTAGCTCGGGCGTCCTGGCCTAGACTTCGGCCCATGGCTCGCCTGGTTGCTCCCCGCCCCTGGTCCGTCGCACGACTCGTCGTGGCCGCTCTCCTCTGGTGCGGGTTCGTGTGGGCCTACGTCGCGGAAGCGACCAGCCGCGATCCGCGCAGCCTGGTGCTGCTGCTGCCGCTCTCGGCCGTGTTCGCCTACGTCGCCCTGTCCGCTCTGCTGCAGGCCACGGGCCGCGAGGTCACGCGCTCGTGGCGCGCCCTGTTCGTGCTGCTGGCCGCCTTCGCCTGGCTTCCGAGCTGGGACCTGGCGGAGGGGCTGGCCCGAGCTCGCGAGCGGGCGTCGCTCGAGAGCTCGCTGCAGCCGGTCCTGGCGGAACTCGCGGCGCGGCAAGCCCGCGCCGGGCGCGCCCCGATCGAGCTGGAGGAGATCCTGCGCCAGCGCCTGCCGAATCTGCCGGAACAGCCCTGGCGCCTGCGCCAGCTCGCCTACGAGTTCGACGAGGGGCAGTGGGCGCTGCACGTCGGCTGCGTGCCCATGGATCGCGACGACGAGGCGACGCTGACGTTCGCCTCCGACGGCCGCCGGCTGCGACACGACACCGGCGCCGACGGCGGGCACGAGGCCGCGCGCGCGGCACTGCTCGCCGAGCTGCCTTTCCTCGAGCGAGCGCGCCGCTGCGAGTGCGAGCTGCCCTACCGCGAGGTGGACACCCGCTGGCGTTGCCTGCCCCCCTGCGGGACGTGGGCCGTTCCGCCGGTGCTGCCGACTGGCGCTGCCCCGGTCGAGCCGCCGCCCGGGGCTTCGACGCCATCGGCCCCTCCGGGGAGATGAATCGCGTCGGGCTCGGCCTTGCGGTACTGGGCGGCGGGCTGGTGGGTCTGCTCGCGACGCCCCGGCCGTGGCTCGAACTCGAGGCGTTCGCGGCGCGACGGGTCGGCGTCGAGCGCGACCGCGCGCAGCACGCCGAGCGGGTCCTTCGTTCGCCCGCGGCCCGCGTGTTCTGGGGGGCGGAGGCGCAGGGCGACCCGGACGCGGCCTGCCTCGAACTGCGGCGCGCTGCGCTGCGGTTGCGCCTCGACCCGCCGCCGACGCTCGGCACCACGATCGAGTTCCTGCGCTACCTCGAGGACGGGCACGCTCCCTCGCTCGGCGGCTCGCCGTTCTGGCGGGCGACGCTGGGCGGCGTCGAGCGGACGACAGCCTGGCTGCTCGCTCAACCGCAGCCGGTGTCCTCGGGGCAACTCCTGCTCGCCGCCGCGGAGTCGGCCGGGGGCGCCGCGCTCGGCGTGCTCACGGCCCACAACCTCGTCAAGGAACTCGCGTTCCAGGGGCGGCGGGCGGACCCCGAGCGGATCCCCCCGTTCCGAGCGCGGCTGGCCGCGGCGCTGTCGCCGTGGCGCCGCGCGCCCGCGCTGCCCGCGGGAGGGTTCGACCGCCTTGGCCCCGTCTACCACGCGCTGGCGACGCTCACCCTCGTGACCTGGACCGGCTCGCCCGCGTGGGGTGCGCGGGCGGCCGACTACGAGGCGGTGCGCCGCATCGCGCGCATCGGCCGAGATCGCCCGGACCCCGAGAAGGCGCATGCCGACCGCTGTGGCGTCGCCGCGGGCGTCGACCTGCTGCCGCGAGGCTGAGCGCGAGGGCGGTCGAGCCTCAGCGTGGGGCCGGCGCGTCGGGGGCCACGAAGTACTCCTGGCGGGCCCGCACCTGCAGCCCCCGGCGCCGCACCTGGACGTCCAGCGCGTGGCGCCCGGCGCGGGCCACGCCGATCGGCTCGTACGCGAGCAGGTAGGACGCGGCGACCGCGTCCAGCACCTCGCGAAACGAGGCGGCCAGGTCGACGTGGCGGGAGACGGTCCAATACGCGCCGCCCGTGGTCTCGGCCGTGCGACGGAGCACCGACTGGTCCCCCGGCTCGTGGCCGTGGCGCCGCGTCGGGCGGGTGGCGTCGACGCCGACCACGTAGAGCAGCGCCCGCGATTCGCGAGCGGCCCGCAGCAGGTGCTCGTCGTCCAGGAAGCTCGCGGAGTCGGCGCCATCGGAGAAGACGACCACCATCGGTCGGCCAGGCCCCCAGTCGCGCTTGAGGCCGGCCCACAACGCGTCGACCAGGGCCGTGAATCCCCCCGCCTCCAGCCCGTCGATCGCGGTCCGCACGCGGTCGTGCTCGAGCGTGGGTTCCTGGGCGAGCACCAGGTCGTGGCTGAAGCCGAGCAGCGCCACGCGATCCTGCGCGCGCAGGCCGCGCACGAACGCCGCTGCGGCCTGCTTGACGAAGCCGAGCTTCTCGCCGGCCAGGCTCCACGAGGTGTCGAGGACGAGCACCGCCGTCGTCGGCAGCGCGTCGCGCTGCACGAGGCGGACGACCTGCTCGACCCCGTTGTCGCGGACGACGAAGTCGGCGGCGGCGAGGCCCGCGATCGCCTGATCATTCCGCGCGACGAAAGCATCGACGTAGACGGTCTCGACCGCCACGGAGAACACCGGCGACGGAGGGGCCTGCAGGAGGAGAAAGAGCAGGCCGATCACCGCCGGAACTCCTCGCGCAGCGCCTGGAGGAGCTGGACGCGGCGCTCGCTGGTCCCCATCCGGTACTGCCACCACGGGTCCCGGTCGTCGCGTTCCGCCTGCAGGGCGTGGGTGAGCGCCGCCTGGGCCTCGTCGCGAGCGCCCTGCTCGTCCGCGACCCGCGCCAGGCCGAGCCAGGCCGTCTGTGCGCCCGGGGCCTCGCGGGTGGCGCCCTCGTACGCCTCGCGCGCCGCGGTCGCGTCCCCGGCGGTTTCGTGGGCCCGGGCCAGGAACAGCAGCGCCAGCGACCGCTGCGCGGCGTTCGTCGCCTCGTCACGGGCGCGCGCGAGCTCCGCGGTCGCGGCCGCCGGTTGTCGCTGCAGCACCAGCAGGCGTCCGAGCCGCAGGCGAGCCTCGACCTGGGCGGGGTCTGCCGCCAGGGCCGCGCGGAACGTCGCGATCGCCTCGTCGACGGTCGCGCGCGGCAGCGCGAAGGCCAGGTTCACGTCGCCGGCGCCTTCGATGGAGTAGGCCTTCGCGCCGCGCCCTCGCTCGTCGCGCCAGAGCGTTGCGATCGTCTCCTGCACCGTGCCCAGCGCCGTCAGCAGCTCGGCATCGCGCGGGTGTCGTCGCAGGCCCTCGACGAGAACCGCGTGGGCCTGGGGGAGATGGCTTCCGCTGCGCGCGGTCAGGCCCGCGAGCAGGTAGAGCCGCCGCGCGGCGTCCGGGCCCAGGCCGCAGCCGCCGGCGGCCGAACGTTGCTTCAGCAACCCGTGCACGAGGTCCAGGACCGCCACGCGGTGGACGGGACGCGTGCTGCCAGAGCCGCGCCCGATCGCCTCGCACAGGAGCAGCACGGCGCCGCAGGCGCGCCGATCGCCGGCATCGAGGCGCCGCCACCCGCGGCGGCCCTCGGCGTCGACGCGCGCCGTGGTCCACCGCGCGAACTCGGGCACCACGTCCGCGCCGTCGAGGTACCGCGCGGCCAGGGCCGCGAGCGTGTCCTCCCCGCGCGGCGGCTCCGCGACGCCGACTCCCAGCGCCAGCAGCAAAGCGACCCACCCGGCGCAGCGACCCATGCCGCATGTTGGCCTCGCCTCCCCAGACGTTCAACGCGGGGGAGTTCGCGCAGAAACGTGTTGACACACGCAATGTCCTGGCTTATCTTCCGGCTGTGGGACAGAAGCTGATGCGCCGGCTGCAGCAGACTCGACCGATGGAGAGCCCCGTCGACGAGGCGATGGTCAGCCTGATGGTCGCGGGCTCGTGGCTGAACGACCGCCTGGAACGCGCGCTGGAGGGCCTGGACGTGAGCATGGCGCAGTACAACGTGCTGCGCATCCTGGGCGGCGCCCGGCCTGACGGGCACCCCCGCTGCGAGATCGCCCGCCGCATGATCGACCGCGCCCCGGACGTCACGCGGCTGATCGATCGGCTGGAGAGCCGCGGCCTGGTCGAACGCGAGCGGGACCCGGAGGACGCGCGCCGCTCGCGCGCCCGCATCACCGGCGCGGGCGTGGACGTGCTGCACCGGGCGACGGCGGCGCTCGGGGCCGTGGATGCCGAGGTGGCGAAGCGGCTGACGACACCGCAGCAGCGGGAGCTCGCGCGGCTGTGCGAGGCGCTGTTCGGACCGGACGTGGAGTAGGCCTTTTTTTTGACCCAATACGTGTTTAAACACAAAAGAGGAGACGAAGACATGACGACCCTGACGGCGACCCACCCCTCGACGACTGACGCCTTGCCGGTTCGTGGCCTGGCCTCTCGCGCCCTGGGCGCCCTGCTGGCCACCGACGCCGACTGGTCCGCCACCGCGGCCCGGGTGGCGCTCGGGGCGGTGATGCTGCCGCACGGCGCCCAGAAGCTGCTCGGCTGGTTCGGCGGTCACGGCTTCCAGGGCACGATGGGCTTCCTGACCAGTCAGGTCGGCCTGCCGGCGCCGCTCGCGCTGTTGATCATCCTGCTCGAGTCCGTGGGCGCGGTTGCCCTCGTGGCGGGAGTCGCGGGACGAGCGATGGCCGCCGGCATCGCGGCGATCATGGTCGGCGCCGTGGCCACGGTCCACTACGCGCACGGCTTCTTCATGAACTGGGGCGGCACCCAGGCCGGCGAGGGCTTCGAGTACCACATCCTGGCCATCGGCCTGGCCCTGGTCGTGATGCTGCGCGGCAGCGGGGCCGGCTCCGTCGACCGGCTGCTGGTCGGGCGCCACTGATGCGCATCCTGGTCATCGGTGCCACCGGCACCATCGGCAGGGAAGTGGTCCAGGTGTTCGCGGCCGCCAACGAGGTCGTGGCGGTCACCCGCAACAGCTCGCCTCTCAGCGTCGACCTCGGCGACCCGGCGTCGATCCGGGCGATGTACACGAAGCTCGGTCGAGTCGACGCGGTCGTCTCCGCCGCCGGCGCCACCGCGAGCAGGAAGCCGCTGGCCAAACTCGGCGACGAGGACTTCGCGTACTCGATCGCGAACAAGCTGATGGGCCAGGTCAACCTGGTCCGTTACGGGATCGAGCACGTCGCGGATGGCGGCTCGTTCACGCTGACGAGCGGCGTGCTGGGACGGCAGCCGATGCCCGGCAGCGAGACGATCAGCCTCGTCAACCTCGGCCTCGAGGGCTTCGCCAGAGCTGCGGCGCTCGACCTGCCGCGCGGCCTCCGCGTCAACGTGGTCAGCCCGCCCTGGGTCGAGGAGACGCTGAAGGCGTACGGGATGACGGGCATTCCCGGTCTGCCCGCGAGCGTCGTGGCGCGAGCCTACGCGCGGGCGGTCTCCACCGGCGCGAGCGGCACGGTCATCGAGCCGGAGTAGGCCGGCGGCGGCGGGGCGGCGCGGCCTCCGTGATAGGGTCACCGCCGCCCCGAAAGGAGATCCC
>JAMPXO010000064.1 GCA_023701125.1 Vicinamibacteria bacterium
CTGGTCGTGGCCGGCAACACGGTGGTCGTGATCGAGCACAACCTGGACGTGATCAAGACCGCCGACCACGTGATCGACATCGGCCCCGAAGGCGGCAGCGGCGGCGGCCGCGTGATCGCCACCGGCACCCCGGAAGAAGTGGCCGAGGCCGCCGAGTCCTACACCGGCCAGTTCCTGGCTCCGCTGCTGGGCGCGCAGACGGCCGCGGGCTAGCCGCGGGAGCAGGCAAAGGCGGCGGCGATCACCAGCATCGCCAGCGCCGATGTTTCGCCAGCATCGCGCGGCGCAGCACCGTCGCCGTCGATCTCGACCCGCTCTCCCTGCTCGCCCGGCTGGCCGCAAGCGTGCCTCCGCCCCGCCACCACACCGTCCGCTACTCAGGCGTGCTGGCAGCAGCCAGCCAGTGACGCTCGCGCATCGCACCCTACGCCGAGCCAGACGACGAGCCCAGGAAGAAGCGCAGGGCCCGCTACCGGCCGTGGGCTGAACTCCTCGCCCGCACCTTCGGCGTCGACGCCCTGGCCTGTCCCGCCTGCCAGGGCCGGATGAGGCTGGTCGCCCTCGTCCGCAACCCCCTGACTATCGCCTGGCACCTCGCCAGGATCGGCGAACCCACCGAACTGCCCGAACGCTCGCCCGACCGTGGCCCACCGTACTGGGCTTCTACCATCCTCCGCCGCAGGGCTCTCGGCTACCAGGGGGCTGAGCGGCGGGAGCCGCTGGCGCACCACTCGCGGCCTCGACGCCGGGCAGCGCGGCCACGGCCTGCGCGGCGCGGCGGAAGAAAGCGGCGCGGGCAGCGGGCGCGTCGTAGGCGTCGCCCGACAGGTACGTGCGCAGCGACAGCAGCGGCACCTCGTCGAAGCCGGGGCTGGCCGACTGCAGCCGCGTCAGGCGCTGGGTCAGCAGGGTCGCCCCGGCGACCAGTGCGACGCCGAGCGCGACCTGGCCGGCTCCCAGCCCGCGCTGGAACAGCGACTCGGCGCACATGCCGCTCTCGCGGGCGCCGGCCTTCAGCGGCTCGACGATGTCGATGCGGGACCTGCGCAGCGCGGGCACCAGGCCGAAGCCGAGGCCGGCCACGAGCGCCGCGGCGGATGCGAAGGCGACGACGCGGAAGTCGAGGCCGAGGTTCAGCCACGAGGGCATCTCCTCGGGCACCGCGGCCACCCACACTGGCGATGCGAGTCGGGCTGCTCGCGCTCGAGCCGCGCGGCGAGCGCCGCGAGCTGGGCCTGGGCGACGTCGTCGCCGCGGCCCTGGCGCAGCAGCGCGAACGCGTTCAGGAAGCGGCGGTCGGTGCGGTCGTCGGCGCTTGCGCGCCACGGCACGTAAAGGTCTGGCGCTCGCGTCGTAAGATCCCGCCACGGGCATCGGCGAGACCGAGGATCCCTCGCGACGCGGTATCGCACGAGGCAGGGCTCGGGACGGAGCAATGGATCAGGCCACCGCAATCGCAGACCTCTTCCGACGCGACCTGGGGACGCTCGCCCGTCAGATCCGCGCTTTCCCGGCGGACGACCTGCTCTGGGCGACGGCTCCCGGGGTCACGAATCCCGCCGGCAACATCGTCCTCCACCTCGAGGGCAACCTCAGGGAGTACGTCGGTCGGCAGCTCGGTCACGTCGAGTACCGCAGGGACCGCGCGCTCGAGTTCAGCGACCGCGGCCTCGGACGGGAGGAGCTGGCCGCACGCGTCGATGCGCTTCGCACCACGATCCCGGACGTCGTCGCGGCGCTCTCGTCGGATGCGATGGCGGCACGCTATCCCGAGACCGTGCTGGAGAGGCCGCTCACGACCCACGCCTTCCTGGTGCACCTGCATGGGCACTTGAACTGGCACCTCGGGCAGATGGACACGCTGCGCCGCATCCTCACCGGCGAGGGAGCGATCGAGCGGATGGGCCTCTGACTTCGCCGTCGGCCCTCGTCAAACCTCGACGCGTCCTTCCAGGTAGAAGACGCACTCCCCCTCGAGTTCCACGCGGTCGCCGGAGAGCCGGCACCGAACCTCGCCGCCGCGACCAGACGCCTGGTACGCGTGAAAGTCCGTCTTCCCGAGCCGTGGCGCCCAGTACGGGGCGAGCATGCAGTGCGCCGCGCCGGTCACGGGGTCCTCGGGGATCCCCTTCGCCGGCGCGAAGTAGCGGCTCACGAAGTCGTATCCCGCGTCGCCCGTCGCGGTGACGATCACGCCGGGCCGCCCGATGCGCGACAGCGGATCCATTTCCGGCGCGAGCGATCGCACCTCGGCCGCGCTCGCGAGCACCGCCATGTAGTTGAACTCGTTTCCCCACACTTCGACAGGGTCCGCACCGAGCGCGTCCGAGAGGCCGGCCGGCGCGGCGACGCGCGCCGAGGGACGGGCAGGGAAGTTCAGAACGTAGGCGCGACCGTTGCGCGTCACGGGCAATGGGCCGCTCGCGGAATGGAAGGTCACACGGCTCCTGCCAGGTTCGAGCTTCTCCAGCACCACGGCGGCGCTGGCCAGCGTAGCGTGGCCGCACAGCGGCACTTCGACCCTCGGCGTGAACCACCGGAGGCGGAAGTCGCTCCCGTCACGAACGAGGAACGCGGTCTCCGCGAGATTGTTCTCGCCGGCGATCGCGACCAGCGTCGCATCGGGCAGGAAGGCCTCCAGGAGCAGCACCGCGGCGGGATTGCCGGCGAAGAGGCGGCTGGTGAACGCGTCGACCTGGTAGATGGGAATCAGCATCGCTGGCACTCCTCGTCGGACATGACTCTGCAATTCGAACTACGGGGCATCGGCGGAATCAACGGTCGATATGGAGATGTACCATGGCCCGGCTTCTCGCGTGAGGTGATCCGATGAGAACGCGCCCGCCGGCCGCGATCCTGCTCGGTGCGCTTCTGGTCTTTGCCCTTGCGAGCCCCGCGTGGGCCCAGCCCGCAGCCGCGGCGACCTCGGGCGATCTCAAGCCCGCCGTGGCCCGCACGGCAGCGACGTCCGCGTCGGCGCCCACGGCCGCATCACCGGGCTCGAGCAGATCGACAAGATCATCGACATCGACCAGAGCCCGATCGGCCGCACCCCGCGCTCCAACCCCGCAGCGACGCTGCAGGTCAAGCTGAACGGCCTGTCGATCGCCGACGTGCTGGAGCTGACCGTCGACGAGGCGCTGCGGCTCTTCAAGAACCACCCGCAGATCCGCCGCGCGCTGGAGACGCTGGCCGACGTGGGCCTCGGCTACATCGCCCTCGGTCAGAGCTCGCCCACGCTGTCGGGCGGCGAGGCGCAACGCGTGAAGCTGTCGCGCGAGCTGTCCAAGCGCTCGACCGGCCGCACGTTGTACATCCTCGACGAGCCGACCACGGGCCTGCACTTCGACGACATCAAGAAGCTGCTCGGCGTGCTCGACCGCCTGGTCGTGGCCGGCAACACGGTGGTCGTGATCGAGCACAACCTGGACGTGATCAAGACGGCCGACCACGTGATCGACATCGGCCCCGAGGGTGGCAGCGGCGGCGGCCGCGTGATCGCCGCCGGCACCCCGGAAGAAGTGGCCGCGGTCGCCGAGTCCTACACGGGCCAGTTCCTGGCTCCGCTGCTGGGCGCGCGGCCGATCGCGGACTAGCCGCGGGAGCAGGCAAAGGCGGCGGCGATCACCAGCATCGCCCGGCCCGACAGCCACTCGATCACGGCCGGCTTCGTCGGCGACATCAAGGCGCTGCCGGTGGGGATGTGGAGTGCCAGGCCGAGCGGAAGCGTCGCAGGGCCCGGAACTTGGCGAGGTCGAACTGCGCCGGCCTCAGGCCCAGCCGGGCACAGCCATCGGCCTTGTCTTCGCCCCGGAGCAGCAGTCCCTCCAGCAGCGCGCGATCGCGTGGGCCGAGCTCACGGATGACCGCGCACACGCGGTCGAGCAACTCGTGGGCAATCGCCTGCTGCTCGGGACCGGCCCCGCGTGCCGGTGGATCGAACATGCCGGCGGTGAGAGGCTCGCGCCTGCGTCGTCGCCGCTCGGCCCGCGCCAGGTTGCGTCCGATGCCCCACACGTAGGCGGCGAGCTTGCGCGAGTCGCGCAGTTGGCCCGCGCGGAGGTGGCGCAGCGCGGCGCACAGGACGTCGTGGCAGACGTCATCGACACCGGCGCTACCGCAGAGCCGCCGCGCCAGCAGCCGCCGCAGGCCCGGCTCGCAACAGCGGACCAGCTCGGTTTCGGCGAGGGCATCCCCGGCCATGATGCGACGGGCGAGTTCCGTGGCGAACGCGGGGTCCGCCAGACGTCCCCGGGCCATCGGGGAGCCCCTCCAGCGGGCAGAGTATGCCCCCGCCCGAAAGAAAAAGCGCCGTGCCCGCACCTGAGGGTGGGTGCGTCGCGCCCAGGAGGTGAGCTGTCATGCAAGCCCGTTTGGCGCTCGTGAGCCTCGCGGTCCTGCCTTGGTTCGCGGCGGCCCAGCAGCCGGCCTCGTCGCCCGCCACTACGCCGGCGCAGGAAGCGGCCGAAGCCGACGAGAAGGAGAAGGAAGAAGAGTTCGAGGAGGAGAAAGAACCCGCCTCCCAAACCGACAAGCAGAAGCAGGAGGCGATCAAGGCGAAGGCGTGCCCGGTCGTGAACGTGAACTTCAAGGCGGATACCGACAAGACCAAGCACCCCACGCCGGAGCCACAGGACGGCAAGGCACTCGTCTACGTGCTGCGCTCCAGCCGGATGGGGAGCAAGATCCAGACCAAACTCGGCGTGGACGGAGCCTGGGTCGGCGTCAACCGCGCGCGCAACTACTTCACCCTGGATTTGGCGCCCGGCGAGCACTACTTCTGCTCGAAGGCGGAGAACACCAGCGTGATGGCACTGACGGTCGAGGCCGGCAAGACGTACTACGTGGAGCAGAAGATCAAGATGGGCTTCATGAAGGCCCGCAACAAGCTAGAGGCGATCCCCGAGGCCCAGGCCCGCGAGAAGCTGGCCAAGGCACACCCCAGCACCTGGGAGGCCAAGAAGTAAGCCTCGGGCGGCCCTTCTGGAACATGACCACCTGAGCTCCAAGAAGCTGGTCTTTCCCGAAGGAGGCTGCAGTTGCCGCGGCGCCTCCCAAACCAGCCTGGGAATTGAGTCCGGCGACGGGTGGGAGGCCGTGATCGGCAGGTGCTGGCGGGCGACGTGACCCGGCGCTGAGTCCCTCGCCCGCGCGCTCGAGCGCGGGCCTCGTTGCCTGGCCCGACTGCTCCGCGGAGGCGCCGCCACCGCCTAGACTCGGGCGTACCCCGGGAGGAGGCGACTCGTGCCGGACGTTCTGCTCGCGATCGAAGCCCGCGGCCTGGTCCGCCGCTTCGGCGCGTTCACGGCCGTAGACGGCGTCGACCTGGCCGTGCCCGCCGGTTCCTTCTACGGATTCCTGGGCCCCAACGGCGCCGGCAAGTCGACCACGATCAAGTGCCTGACCGGCCTGCTCAAGCCGAGCGCGGGCGAGCTGCGCCTGCTCGGTCTCGATCCGCTGGTGCACCCGGTCGAGATCCGCCGCCAGGTCGGCGTGGTGCCCGAGGGGCTGGCGCTGCTGGAGCGGCTGTCCGCCGGCGAGACGCTCGACTTCGTCGGCCAGGTCCACGGCCTGGGCACCGCGGAGCGAGCCCGGCGCCGCGACGAGCTGCTGGCGCTGATGGACCTGCACGAGACCGGCGACGCGCTGGTCGCCGACTTTTCCCACGGCATGCGCAAGAAGCTGGCGCTGGCCGCCGCGCTGCTGCCGGGCCCGAAGCTGCTGTTCCTGGACGAGCCGTTCGAGGGGGTCGACGCCGTCGCGGCCCGCCAGTTCAAGGAGCTGCTGACGGCCTACGTGCGGCGCGGCCACACGATCTTCCTGACCTCCCACGTGCTGGAGATCGTCGAGCGCCTCTGCGATCGCATTGCCGTCATCGATCGCGGCCGGATCGTCGCCGAAGGCCGGCTCGATGCGCTGCGCGCCGACTCCGGCGGCGGCCGCTCGCTGGAACAGGTCTTCGTCGACCTGGTCGGCGGCGCCCGGCCCGAGGCGACGCTGGACTGGCTGTGATCGCGCTGCTCCGGGCGCTGGCCTGGATGCGCTGGCGGCAGGCCCGCGCGCTGCTGCGCGGCAACGACCGCCGCGACCCGCTGGAGCAGGTTCTGGGCGTGTCGGCGGCCGTCGTCCGCTCGCTGCAACTCGGCCTGCTGCTGTTCGTCAGCGCCTGGTTCGGCTTCGTCGGCGCCGCCGCGGGCTGGTTCGCCGCGGCCGGCACCCCGCACGGTGCGGACAAGTCCGTGCTGCTCGCCGGCCTGGCCGCGGCGGGCGCCACCGCGGCCACGCTGGTACTGAGGCTGGTCGCCGGCCCCCGGATCGGCCACGCCGCCACGCTGCAGCGGCTGCTGCTGTTGCCGATCCAGCGCCGCCACCTGCGCGCGCTGCACGTGCTCTCGGGCCTGGCCGAGCCGTGGCCGCTGCTGGCGCTGCCCGCGTTCCTGCTGCTGCCCGCGGGTCTCGCGATCGGTGGGCGCCCGGGCGCGGGCGCCGCGATGCTGGCCGCGGGCCTGGCGCTGGCCGTCGTGCTGCTGCTGCTCGGGGCGCTGGCCGCGGACGCCGCGGCGCTGGTGCTGCGCAACCGCCGCCGCGCCGAGGCGGTGGGCCTGGCCCTCGCGTTCGGGCTGATCCTGCCCGGCGCGCTGGTCCCTCTTCTGTTGCCGGCACGACCGTCACGACCAGCGCCGGTGCTCGACCCCGCGGCGCCGCCGACGATGCCACCACTGAAGAAAGCGGTGCCCGAGCCCGGACTCGTCGAGCGGGCGGCGGTCGCGGTGTTGTGGGCGACCCCGCCCGGCCTCTACACGGACGCCCTGCAGCGCGTGGTGCGCGGCGGCTCGCCGTGGTTGCCGGCCGGCCTGCTCGCGCTGTGGTGCCTGCCGCTCGCCGCCGTCGGCCGCGCCGCGTGGCAGCGCCTCGTCTCGGAGCCCGACTCCGAAGGCGGCGCCCGCGGCGAGGGCCGTTCTCTGGAGCTGACTCCGCTCGCCTTCACGCCGACCTCGGTGTCCGCCGTCGCTCTCGTCCACTTCGGGCTGGCAAGACGCTCGCTGATGGGGCGACTCGACGTGCTGGCCACGCCGCTGCTCTGCGCGGCCGCGGTGCTCGCCTACACGCTGGTGCCCGGATCGCTGCCGGCGCCGCCGCCGAGCCTGCCCGTGGCGTTCCTGATCGCGGGCGGCGGCGTGCTGTTCGGCCTGGCCTCGATCGACAACATGCTGTTCAACCAGTTCGGCGTGCACGGGCCCGGCCTGGCCCGCTACCTGGTCAGCCCGCTGACCGGCCGCGAGATCGTGCGCGGCCAGGCGTTGGCCAACGCCGGCCAGGCAGTGGTCGCCTGCGTGCCCTGCGCGCTGCTGCCGCCGCTCGCCCTCGGCGGCGGCAACGCGCCGTTGTGGTACGCGACCTGGCTCGGCCTGCTCGGCACCGCCGCGCTGGCGCTCGGCTTCGGTGCACTGCTCTCGGCGCTGCTGTGCAAGGCCGTCGACATGGGGCGGTTGCAGGCCGACAACCCGCTGCCCGGGCTGATCGCGATGTTCGCGCTGCCGGCGATGTCGGCGCCGCCGCTGTTCGTCGCCTGGATGGCGGGTCGCTCCGCCAGCGCGGGCCTCGTCGCGCTCAACGCGCTGTGGCTGCTGCTGGCGGTGGCGATCGGCGCCGGCCTGCTGGAGGCCGGGGCGATCCTGTTCGACCGCCGCCGCGAGCGACTGCTGCTCGCCTGCGAAGGCCGCTAGCCGCGGCGCAGCAGGCCGAGCAGGCCGAGCGCCCCGAGGACGAGCCCCGCACTCAGCCCCGGCGGCCAGTAGCGCAACTCGACCTCGTGGCGGCCCGCGCCCACCGCCACCGCACGAAAGGCGCCGTTCGCGCGCAGCACCGGAGTGGCGACGCCGTCGACGCGCGCGCTCCAGCCCGGGTCCCACGCGTCGGTGAACACGACGTGGGCGGGAGCATCGGCGACGACCGTGGCGCGCAGGCGATCCGGCGCCACGGCGAACGTCTCCACCCGCGCCGTGCCCGCCGCTGCGCGCGCCGGCTGGTCGAGGGCGACGGCGCGGGACGGGTCGAAGTCCTCCGCGAGCAGCGCCGCCGGCGGCGCGTCGGCGGGCAGCGGATGCACGCCGGTCACCGCGTGCACGCGCGGCTGCGCGCCGGGCACCCGCCACAGGAACAGCGGCCGCACGAACGGCGTCGGCACCCGCGCACTCAACAGCAGCCCGTCCGCCCACGGCCCCGGCGTCAGGCTGGCGGCGTTGGCCACGGCCCCCAGCGCGAGCAGCCGGGCGTGGGCCGCGGGCTCGACCTCGCGTTCGCGCAGCAGGTCGTTGAGGCGGGCGAGGAACGGCGGCTCGAAGCGCAGGATGTCGCGGTCGAAGCTGCCGGGGACGCCCCAGCGGGCGGCGGTCGGCGGGTTGAGCGCCAGGTGCAAGCCCAGGGCAGCGGTCGCGACCCGGCCGTGACCGGCCAGCTCCCCGCGCAGGCCGATCCGCGGCGCCGCGTCGTCGGCCGCGAGCGGTGACGGCATCACCACCTGGTCCTGGGTGTAGAGCCGACCCGACAGGCCCAGCTCCAGCACCCGCAGCGCCTCCGGCCGGCGGCCGAAGAAGTCGACGGGCGTGGTCGCGAACAGGTCGCGCTGCGCCCACAGCGGCGGCAGCAACGCGAGCGCGGCGACCACGACCCGCATGGGCCGAGCCCGTGCCCGACCTTCACCGCGCGCCATCGCCAGCGCCGCCATCGCGGCGCACACGGCGAGCGGGGTCGCCAGCAGATCGCGCGCGCCGGCGGCGAGGCCCGCGTCGGCGATCAGGCTCTGCCACGGGAACACGACCGCGACCAGACTGAGCGCGGCCAGCGCGAGTGCGCCTGCCGCGGCCAGCCGGCGATCGCGGCCGGGGGCGGTCGCGAGGCGGTCGAGCCCGAGTGCCGCCAGCGTGCACGCCGCCAGCGCGAACAGCGCCATCGCCTTGACCGGGAAGCGGAACGCGCCGAGCGGCGGCACCAGGTCGAGGACCAGGCCGAGGAACGGAGTGTGCGGGCCCAGCGCCGCCAGCAGGGCGAGCCCGGCCACGACGGCCAGCGCGGCGCCGCGGCGGCCGAGTCCCGCCAGCGCCAGCACCAGCAGCCCGGCGCCGAGGTGGATCGAGTGCAACCACGGCTCGCGACCGCCGAGCACGCGCGCCTGCGCCTCGGGCCCGAGCGGCAGGCCCCACATCCGCAGCGGCGCCGGCACTTCGACCAACTGCAGCGGATGCAGCGACCACACGAACGCCGCCTCGCGCGGCAGCGCGCCGCGCTGCGCCTGCGACGCCCACAGCGCGGACGGCAGCACCTGCGGCGCGGCCAGCAGCAGCCCCAGCGCGACGCCGGTCGCGACCCGCAGCAGGGCCGGCCGCACGGCGGCGCCCTCGCTGCGGGCGGCGCCGACCACGACCGGCAACAGCGCGAGCAGGGCGAGCGCCGAGTACTCGGGCGAACCCGCGAACACCTGCAGCGCCACGACGCAGCCGAGCGCGCGCCGTGCGGCGGCTCCACCGCGTAACCCTAGCCGCACGGCCGCCTGCAGCACCCAAGGCATCCACGCGGCGCCGGCCATGTGGTGCCACGTCAGCGCCAGCGCGGGGAGCGGCCCGCTGGCCGCGAAAGCGGCGCCGCCGAGGGTGGACGCCGCGCGACCCGCACCGAGGGCACGGGCGAGGCGGTACACGCCGAGCCCGCCGAGCACCAGGTGGACGCCGACGAACAGCGTGTAGAAGCGCGCCGGCGGCAGCACCAGGTTGAGCCAGGTCAGCGGGTAGAACACCTCGGCCCGCGGGTCCGCCAGCAGCGGCCGGCCGAACCCGGTCCACGCGTCCCACGACGGCAGCGCACCGGCGGCCACGGTGCGCACGAAGACCTCGACCTGCGGCAGCCACACCATGTTGATGTCGCGCCAGTAGAGCGCCTCGCCGGCGAACAGCGCGCGGCGCAGCAGGAAGACCGCCGCCAGGCCGACGGCGAGGCCCGGCCCGATCCGGCGCCACGAGATGCGGTTCATGCCGACGGCCCCGCACGGGCGACGAGGACCAGCGCCACGGCCGCGAGCGCCGAGACGAGCGCGCCGGCCGCGAGCCCCGGCGGCACGTAGCGCAGCTCGACGCGGTGGCGGCCGGCGCCGACCGGCACCGCGCGGAAGGCGACGTTGGCGGCGAGCACGGGCGCCGGCACGCCATCGACGCGGGCGTGCCAGCCCGCGTCCCACGCGTCGGCGAGGACCACGAGCCCGGGCCGCGACAGGGTCGCGTCGAGCTCGACGTGGTCGCCGCGCAACGTGGTGAGCTGCACCTCCGAGGTGAACGGCGCCGGGTCCGCCGGCAGCCGGATCGCCACCGCGGCGGCGGGCGCCAGCACGGCCTCCCGGCGCGGGTCGAAGTCGGTCGCCGCGAGCGCTCCCAGGGCGGCTCCGCCGGGCACCACGCGCACCGCGCCCACGGCCCACGCCCGCGGCATCGGGTCGGGCACCTCGAGCAGCGTGGCCGGCTCGCGGGTGAAGCCGGGGACCTGGGCTTTCACCTTCAGGCCACGCCACCACGCCGCCGGGCCGAGGCCGACCGCGTGGCTGACCGCGCCCAGCCGCAGCAACCGCAGGTGGGCCGGGCCGGCCTCGCTCGCGCGCAGCCAGGTCGCCAGCTCTGCTCGCTCGATCGGCTCGAAGTCGAGCACGTCGCGGTCGAAGCTGCCGGCGACGCCGAAGCGGGCGGCCGTCGGCGGGTGCAGGGCCGCGTGGGCGGCGGCCACGAACGCCATGCGGGTGTCGTAGTCCTCCGGCCCGCGCACGGCCGCCAGCGCGCGCGGCGCGTGCGGGCTGGTGATCCGCTGCCAGTCGTTCACGATCAGGTAGTCGTAGGCGTAGAGGCGACCCGTCGCCGCCGGGTCGAGATGGCGCAGCAACTCGGGCCTGGCCTGGAACAGCCGCGCCGGCGCGGTCTCGATCAAGCTGCGGTGGTGAACGAGCGGCGGCAACACGGTCAGCAGCGCGAGCAGCCCGCGTGCCCACGGCCGCGCGCCCACGGCCCCCAGCACGGCGGCCAGCCCGGCCAGCAGCGCAGCGACGCCGGCGGCGGCGACGACGGCGGCCATCGCGCCCGGGTCGCGCAGCCAGGGGCGCACGAAGGGCCCCGTCGCCACCAGGGCGGCGAACGCGATCGCGATGTACGAGGCGAGTCGCCCGGCGCGGGTCGCCGCGGCGCTGGCCTGCGCCAGGCGGTCGAAGCCGAGGCCCGCGAGCAGCGCCAGGGCGAGACTCGCGAACACCAGCGCCTTCGCGGGGTAACGCAGGCCCGCCAGCGGCGGCACGACAGCCTGGGCGAGCGCCAGCAGCGGCGTGTGCGGACCGAGCGCCACGCACGTCGACGCCAGGCCGAGCAGCCCGAGGCGCGACGCGATGCCGCCGGGCGCGGTCAATCCGGCGAGGGCGAGGATCCACAGGCCGGGTCCGAGGTAGATCGAGGGCAGCAGCGGCTCGCGACCGCCGAGCAGCGCGCGGGTCGCCGCCGGAGTCAGCGGCAGATCCGCGGCCCGCGTCGTCAGCAGGGTCTCGGCCAGCAGCGGCGGGGCGAGGGCCCAGATCGCGGGATCGGAGGGGCGCGACAGCCGTGCGGCATTCTCCGCGTAACGCGCCGCCGGCAGCCATTGCACGGCAGCGAGGGCGAGCCCCAGCCCGCCGGCCAGGGCCAGAGAACCAAGCTGGCGCAAGGCGGGCGCGCGCGCCTCGCCCGCGACGTGCGCGGGCCAGCTGATCAGCACGACGGCCAGCACGGCCATCGCGCTGTACTCGGGGGAGCCCGCGAGCACCTGCAGCCCGAGCAACCCGGCCGCCAGCGCGATGTTGCGGCCGCCACCGGCCTCCTTGAGCCGATGGAAGGCCGCGAGCAGCGCGGGCACCCAGGCGGCGCCGGCGAGCTGGTGCCACATCAACACCAGCGACACCAGCGGTCCGCTGGCGGTGAAGGCGGCCCCCGCCAGCAGCGCGGCCGGTGGGCTCGCGCCCAGCCGCCGGGCGAGGGCGACGGTTCCGCAGCCCGCGACGAACAGGTGGAACGCGGCCAGCCACGCGTAGGCCAGCCCCGGCGGCGCCAGCACGGCGAGCCAGGTCGGCGGGTACAAGAGCCCTGCGCGCGGGTCGGCCAGCAACGGCCGGCCGAAGCCGGTGAAGCGGTCCCACACCGGCCACGCACCCTCGGCCAGCGTGCGCGCGATGACGTCCACCTGCGGCAGCCACAACAGGTGCACGTCGCGCCAGAACACGACCCGCTCGCCCCACAGCGCACTCCACAGCGGAATCGCGGCGCAGGCAGCCAACACACCGGCGCCGATCAGCACAGGGCCGGGCCTCGTGGACATCGGAGCGGGGATGCTAGCAGGGCGGAGCGTGGCCGCCCCCGGGGAGCGGAGCCGCGTCCGTTCGCGGCGTGAGCTCCCACGGGACCCGGCGACGGGTTCACCCCGGCGCCGGAACCCAATGGAAGGGCAGGCGGGCCCTGGCCGCTAGAATGAAGTGCAGATGGAGCCGCTCGACCCGCGCGCCGAGCACGAGCGCCGCCGCGATGCGCACCGCGTGGCGGCGGCGGCGGCGCAGCAGGTGATGGACCGCCTGTCGCTGCTGCGCGGCGCCGTCTTCGCCACCGCCGCCCTGCTGTGGGCGCTGGTCACCTTCCGCAGCGGGGTCCCCGCGTGGAGCGTGCCGGCCGCGCTGGGCGTGTTCGTCGCGCTGGTCGCGCTCCACGCTCGCCAACGCCGCCGACGCGATCACGCGAGGCGGGCGACGGCCCACCACGAGGACCGGCTGGCCCGCCTCGACGAGGCCTGGGAGGGCCGCGGCGATCCTGGCGACGACTTCCTCGACCCGCGCCACCCGTTCGCCGAAGACCTCGACCTGTTCGGCCGCGGCTCGCTCTACGAGCGCCTGTCGCTGCCCGCCTCGCCGCTCGGGCGCGCCGCGCTGGCCCGCTTCCTGCTCCAGGCCGCGGTGCCGGAGGCCGTGCGCCTGCGGCAGCGGGCCGTGGCCGAGTTGCGGCCCGCGGTCGAGTTGCGCGAGCACCTGGCGCTGCTGGCGGCGGAAGGTCCGCGGACCACCGACACCGACGCGCTGGCGGTGTTCGCGGCGACCGCACGCACGCCGTTCCCGTTCGCCCTGCGGGCCGCCGCGTCGGTCGTCTCCACGCTCGCGCTGGCGGGGCTGGTCGCGGTGTTCGGCTACGAGGCGCCGCTCTCCGCCCTCGTCCTGCCGCTGCTGGCGGTGGCCGCCTTCACCTGGTCGCAGCAGGAGCGGGTGGCGCGAGTGCTGGCGGGCGCCGCCCGTGCGGAGCGGCTGTTCGCGCTGGCCGCGGTCGCCGCCCGCATCGACCGCGAGGCGTTCCGCGCTCCCCGCCTCGCCTCCCTGCGCGAGACCCTCGCGGGCGCCGGCCCCGCGCTGCACGCACTGGCCTGGCGCCTCGACCTGCTCGAGTCGCGGCGCAACCCGCTGTTCGCGCCGCTGGCCTGGATGCTGGTCTGGGACCTGCACGTGGCCGCCTCGCTCGAGTCCTGGCGCGCGCGCCACGGCGGCCGCATCGGCGCCTGGTTCGACGCGCTCGGCGAGCTGGAGGCCTTGCTGGCGGTGTCGGCCTACGCGTTCGAGAACCCGCGCGATCCGTTCCCCGAGCTTTGCGAAGACGACGGCGTGCTGTTCGAGGCCGACGGCCTCGCCCATCCGCTGATCGCGGAGCCGGTGGCGATCCGCAACGACGTGGCGCTCGGTGCGGACCGCCGGGCGCTGATCGTCAGCGGCTCGAACATGAGCGGCAAGAGCACGCTGCTGCGCTCGGTCGGGCTGGCGGTGGTGATGGCCCAGGCCGGCGCCCCGGTGCGGGCGCGACGGCTGCGGCTGTCGCCACTCAAGCTGGGCGCCTCGATGCGGGTCCGCGACTCGGTGCGCGAGGGCCGCTCGCGCTTCTTCGCAGAAATCGAGCGGCTGGCCCAGGTGCTGCGGCTGACCGAGCAGGGCCCGGCGCTGTTCCTGCTCGACGAGGTGCTGTCCGGCACCAACTCGGCGGACCGTCGGGCGGGCGCCAGTGCGCTGGTCCACGGCCTGCTGTCGCGCGGCGCGATCGGCCTGCTCACGACCCACGACCTGGCGCTGGCGGAGATCGCGCGCGAGGGGCCGGCGCTCGTGGAGAACGTGCACTTCGAGGACCACATCGAGGCCGGCCACATCACGTTCGACTACAAGATGCGCCCCGGTGTCGTCACCCGCAGCAACGCGCTGGCGCTGATGCGGGCGGTGGGCCTGGAAGTGGACCAGACGGCGCCCGCGCGCCCGCCGGACTAGAGCAGGAGATCCATGCCCCAGGCCCCTCCCCCGCCGCCCGCCCCCGACCACAGACCCTACCTGCCCGCTCCCGACTACGCGCGCCCGCTGCTGGAGGTCTCCCCCGCCCACCGCGAGCGCATCGTCGCGCTGCTGGCCGTGCTCTACGGGCGCAAGCGGGCCGAGGCCTGCTGGCCCGAGGTGGAGCGGCTGATGCGCGTGCACTGGGCGCACAAGCCGGACGAGCTGATCGCGGAGGAGCGCGGCCTCGATCCGGCCAACCGCTTCTCCGAGCGCGACACGATCGCGATCACCTACGGCGACCTGCTCGACAGCCCGGGCAAGCCGCCGCTGCGGGCGCTGGCGGACTTCCTCGACGTGTTCATGAAGGACGCGCTCAGCACCGTCCACATCCTGCCCTTCTTCCCCTATTCGTCCGATCGTGGCTTCTCGGTGGTCGACTTCGAGGAGGTGGACCCGCGGCTGGGGAGCTGGCAGCAGATCGAAGCCCTGGCCCGGCGCTACCGGCTGATGTTCGACGGGGTGTTCAACCACGCTTCTGCCAAGAGCCGCTGGTTCCAGGAGTTCCTCGACGGCCACCCGGACTTCCAGGACGCTTTCGTCGCCTTCTCCACGAAGGACGCGATCAACAGCGATCACCTGCGGCTGATCCTGCGGCCGCGCACGACCGAGCTGCTGACCTCGTTCCAGACGATCCACGGCAAGCGCTTCGTGTGGACCACGTTCAGTCCCGATCAGGTGGACCTCAACTTCAAGAGCGAGAAGGTGCTGCTGCGGGTGCTGGGCATCCTGCTCGCGTACGTGCGGCGCGGCGCGGACATCGTCCGCCTCGACGCCGTGACCTACATCTGGCGCGAGCTGGGCACCCGCTGCGCCCACCTCAAGGAGACCCACGCCCTGGTCAAGCTGTTCCGGGCGGTGCTCGACGGGGTGGCGCCGCGGGTCGCGATCGTGACCGAGACCAACGTGCCGCACGCGGACAACGTCAGCTACTTCGGCGACGGCCACGACGAGGCGCAGATGGTCTACAACTTCGCGCTGCCGCCGCTGGTCATCCACGCCTTCCACGAGGCCGACGCCTCGTACCTGTCGTCGTGGGCGAAGGGCCTCGTCTACCCGTCGGCGACGACGACGTTCTTCAACTTCCTGGCCTCCCACGACGGTGTCGGCCTGCTCGGCGCCCAGGGCATCCTGCCGCCGGCCGGGATCGAGCTGCTGGTGCGCAAGGCGCTGGAGCACGGCGGGCTCGTCTCCGAGAAGGACAACGGCGACGGCACCCGCAGCCCCTACGAGCTGAACGTGACGTGGTGGAGCGCGCTCAACCGCGACGACGCGGACGAACCGCAGCGGCTTCAGGTCGACCGCTTCCTGGCCAGCCGCGCGATCGCGCTGGCGCTGCGCGGCGTGCCCGGCATCTACCTGCCGAGCCTGTTCGGCGCCCGCAACGACCTGGCCGCGATCCGCTCCGGCGCGGAGAAGCGGTCGATCAACCGCAAGACGCTGTCGGAGGCGGCGCTGATGTCGCGGCTGCTGGACCTCGACTCGACGGAGAACCAGGTCGCGGCCGGCTTCCGCCGCCTGATGCTGACCCGCATCGCCCAGCCCGCCTTCCACCCCAACGCGCCGCAGCGCGTGCTCGACGCGGGCCCGGGCGTGTTCGCGCTGCTGCGCTGGCGCGAGGGCGGACAGCGCATCCTGGCGCTGACGTCGGTGCGCCCGCGCGACCAGAGCGTCGCCATCGCGCTGGCCGATGCGGGCGGCGCGGCGCGCGCCTGGCGGCCGCTGCTGCACGGCCACCGGCCCCGCGTCCGCGACGGCCGCCTCCACATCCACCTCGCGCCGTACGAGGTGGCGTGGCTGGAGGCGAAGGACTAGCGGGAGAGGATCGCCGCCCGCAGCAGCGGCAGCATCAGCTCGTGGTGACCGGTCAGGCTGTAGCCGCGGCCGACGCCGCGGGTCGGGCGCTGCACGACGTTGGTGTTGGGGCGGTAGGACTGGATGAAGTCCAGGTTCGCGGTCGTGAAGTCGTGCAGCTCGTGGCCGAGGTTGCGAGCCAGCGTCACCGCCTTCAGGAACACCTCGGGCAGCAGCACCGCCGAGCCCACGTTCAGGTACACGCCGCCGCCGCCGAGCCGCGCGACCTGGGCCGCGAAGATGCGGAAGTCGAGGTGGCTGGTGGTGCCGACGGCGGCGGGGTCGCAGGCCGGGTGCATGTGCACGATGTCGGTACCGATCGCGACGTGGACCGTCGCCGGCAGGCCGCGGCGCCAGGCGGCCGCGAGCAGGCTGTGCTCGCGGTGGCGCAGGCCACGCTGCTCGATGTGGCGGCCGACCGCGGCGCCCAGGCCGAGCCCGTCGCGAGCGCCGTCCGCGATCGCCCGGTTCAGCTCCTCGCCGGTCTCGCGGGCCATGCCGAACGTGCCGCTGCCCAGTCCCTCCGCGACCTCCTCCGAGGTGTGACCGACGGCGGCCAGCTCGAAGTCGTGGACGATGCCGGCGCCGTTCAGCGCGAGGCCGGTGACGTAGCCGCGGTCCATCAGGTCGATCAGCAGCGGCGCCAGGCCGACCTTGATCACGTGGGCGCCGAGGCCCCACAGCAGCGGGCGCCGGCGGGTCCGCCCGCGCCGCACCTGCGCCGCCAGCTCGCGCAGCGTGATGCCGGCGAGCTGGCGCGGCAGCGCGCGCAGGAACTCGTCGATCGAAGCGCCAGGTGGCACCGGACGCGCGAGGTCCTTGATGCCGACCTTGCTCTTGCGCGAGCGCAGCGGGTAGGTGGAGACGCCCGCGAGGTCGAGGGCGGGCGGGCCGTCGCTCGCCTTGCGAACCCGGCGCTTCTTCGCGGCGGGGCTCACGCGCCCGCCAGCGACTCGTCGACGATCTGGCACAGCACGTGGACGATCATGCCGTGGACCTCCTGGGTGCGCGCGGTGTCCGTCTCGGGCACCGCCAGCAGGTGGTCGACCTGGCCGGCCAGCGCGCTGCCGCCGGCCCCGGTCAGCGCGATCGTGCGCAAGCCGCGCGCGCGCGCAAGCGTCAGCGCCGCCAGCACGTTCTTCGAGCGGCCCGAGGTGGTGAAGCCGATGGCGACGTCGCCCGCCCGGCCGTGGGCTTCGACCTGGCGGCGGAACACCTGCTCGTAGCCGTAGTCGTTGGCGATCGAGGTGACCGTCGACGGGTCGGAGCCGAGCGCGATCGCGGCCAGCCCCGGGCGTTCCGCCAGGAAGCGCCCGACCAGCTCGGCGGCGAGGTGCTGGGCGTCGGCGGCGGAGCCACCGTTGCCGAAGGCGAGCACCCGTCCCCCGGCTCGGAGCGCCGCGGTCATCGCCTGCCCCGCGGCAATCACGGAACTCGCCTGCTCGGCGAAGAACCGCTGCTTGAGGGCGACGCTGTGCGCCACGAGCCGCGCAATCCCGGCTTCATCGATCATCGCGCGCCCATCATAAAGGCGTCGCCCGGTTGCGACCGAGCCCGCTTCTGCCCACCGCCGCCCCGGGGGTGTGGGGGCGGAGCCGCGTCCGTTCGCGGCGTGAGCCCCCGCGGGACCGACGCCGAGTTCATCTCGGCGTCGGAACCCTATGGCCTGACGTGGATCGTGAGGAGCAGCGCGCGCACCGTGGTCTCGTCGACGCGCAGGTCGAAGACGGTGCCGGAGCGCACGCCGGGCGGAATCCGCAGCGGCACCGGCAGCCGCATCGCGATCCGGCCCTCGCCGTTGCAGGGCGCGCAGTCGAAGGCCAGGCCGCCCGTCCCCTCGCACGACCCGCACGCGGCCGACACGGGCAGGTCGAGCGGCAGCACGCCGCCAGCGCGGGCCTCGGTCGGGGACAGCACCACGTCGGCCGCCAGCGTCTCGGCTCGCATCGGCCGGCGCAGGCCTGCCGCGGGGCGCAGCAGCGACAACGCGTCGCCGCGCGACGGACCGCGCTCGGGCGTGGGGCCCGGTTCCGACAGAGCCTCGTCGTAGCGGCGGCGCTGCTCGGCGTCGCGCAGCGTCTCGTAGGCCCGCTGCAACGCGTGGATGTCCTCGGCGCTGGCACCGGCGCGCAGGGCGGGGTCCAGCTTGCGGATCAGCTTCCGGTAGGCACGGGTGATCGCCGCCGGGCTGGCGTCGCGCGGCACACCGAGCATCCCGTAGTAGTCCTTGGGCCTCTCCATCTTCCGCTACACCATATTTCGTGGTCCGAATCCATGTCAAGCGTTGATCGGGTTCCGTCGCCGAGATGAACTCGGCGACGGTCCCGCGGGGCTACGTCGCCGGGTCAGGCCGGCTGGCGGCGCTCCCGCCACTCGGCGAACAGCGCCGCCGCGACCAGCAGCAGCGCCGTCGCCACCAGCAGCGGCCTCAGTCGCGGCAGCCAGCCGGGCTCGGCCCGAAACTCGACCTGGGCCGACGCGGCGCCCGCAGCGTCGAGGGCCTGGGTGGACAGGGCCACCGCCACCGCCGACCCGCGGGGCGCGCTGCCGCGGCCGACGGCCAACTCGGCCCGGGCCGTCCCGCCGGCGGGCACTTCGAGCTCGACCGGCGACAGCACCACCAGTCCCATCGGCGACAGCGCCTCGAGCCGCACCCGACGGGCGCGGCCGTCGAGGCTCGACACGCGCACGGCGAGCACCCCGGCGCCGTCGATCCGGGCCAGCTCCGGTTCCAGCCGCAGGCCGCTTCCGCCGCGCAGCGTGACGGCAAAGGCCCGCGACACGAGCGGCGCGTCGGCCGCCGCGTCGGCAGGCCGCCAGTCGACGCGGGCTGCGGCCGCCAGGGGCGAAGTGGACTCGCCCGCCCGCAAGCCTCCGATCGCTACTGCCACCACGTGGGCGCCGCCCGCGGCAACGCGGCCCACGGAGCCGCGGCCGTCGCGGCCAGCCAGCCGCACGAGCACCTCGACGTCGAGGGCATCGGCCGTGGCCTCGTTGGTCAGGACGACCAGCACCATCGCACCGTCGGCGGAGAGCGACATCCGGGCGTCGAGGCCACGCACGGGCAGCGCGCCGGCCAGCGCGAGGACGAGGAGAAGGGAGAGGTGGCGGGCGCTCAGCGCGCGGGGACGAAGGTGACGCCCGCGCTCTCGAAGTGGTCGGAGAGCTTCTTGCCCTGGTCCTTGTGCGTCGCGAGGACGGTGATCTTCGCGGCGCGAGCGGCGTCCTGCTCGAGCGGCGGGAAACCGCAGACGTCGGCACTCTGCACGGGCAGGCTGAAAGTCGAGGTGCGCTTGATCAGGTAGGCGTCGTCGATCGCCCAGATGTAGTACTCGACCGCCTTGGCCTTGCCGGCGCGGGCGGCGGGCAGGGTGCCGCAGTACTGCATGCCCGTGAAGCCCATCTCCACGAAGCTGAAGAACTTGTCCTTCTCGGGACGGAAGTACAGCCGGGCCCTGGCCACCATCGCGTCGTCGCTGATCGCGGCGCACAGCGACATCGGCTTGCTGCCGACCGTGCAGATCGCCGGCTGGTGTTCGATCTCGGGCGCGTCGTCGGCGCGCAGTGCGGGCGCGGCGGCCAACGCCAGGGCGAGCAGGAAGAGCGCAGGGCGCTTCACTGCTGCGACCACGTGACCTTGTTCTTGTAGCTCTCGCCGCGAACCGTGCGCACCAGCACCTCCATGGACCACGCCGTCCAGTCCTCCTTCCAGAAATCCGGGTTCTGGAAGATGACGGCCTTGTCGCGCGGCGCGACCTCCTTGACCGACGGCGGCACGGGGCCCTGGCTCCGCTTGCCGTTGATCACGGTGGTCACGATCATGTCCTTGATCTGGATCGGAGCACCGCCGTCGTTGCCGAAGACGACCCGCACGGTGTACTTCTCGCCGGGCTTGGGCGTCGACGGCGAGACCTCGAACTCCAGCTTGCCGGGCAGATCGGCGGTGGCCGAGCCCTTCACGGCCTGTACGCCGACCGTCTCCGAGAACCCGGGCGGAACGGCACCGCCGGTGCCGGCCGAGGCCACCGTCTTGCCGATCTCGAAGGCTTTCGCGGCAGCGGGACGGGAAGCGCCAGATCCAGCGGACGCCTGGGCCAGGGCGCGGGCGCTGACCGCGCTGGTCTTGCCGATCATCGCCGCCTGGCTCGACGGGTCGAGCTTCAGCGCCTCGTCGTAGAGGGCGATCGCGGCGTCGTACTTCCCAGCCGTGATTTCGCCCTGGGCCTGGGTGAGCAGGGCGTTGAGCTGCTGCTGGTGGGCCGCCTGCTTCTTCTGCGCCTCGGCGGCCTGGGCCTGGCTCTGCGCGGTCTGGATGCGGGTGACGAGGCCGGTGACGCGAGCGTCCCACGGCGCCAGCGCGCGGCCGGCGTCGGCCTCGGTCATCGCCCGGTCGTGGTCGCCCTGGCGCAGCGCGGCCTCGGCGGCCGCGAAGCGGGCCGCCGCCTTCTGGCCCTGCAGCGCGTTGTCGACGATGCGTTTGGCATCGGCGTTCTGCGGGTCTTCCTTCAGGGCCGCCTGCGCCTTCGACATCGCGGTGTCGTAGTCGCCGGCCTTGAAGGCCGACTGGGCGGCGCGCAGGCTGGCGGCGCCCTTGCCCACGGCCTCGGCGAAGGTCGGGGCGGGGGCCGGGGTCGGCGCCGGCTGGGTCGTCGGCGGCGCCGTGGCCGGCGGCGCGGTCGACGGCGGCGCCTGGACGACGGTGGCCGGCGGCGCCGGCGTCTCGGTGCGACCGAAAAGGATGTAGGCGCCGAGCGCGAGCACGGCGACGCCGAGGCCGCCGAGCACGACGTACAGCGTGGGCGTGCCCGAGGCCGGCGGCGCCGGGGCCGCGGCGCGAGCAGCAGCGGCAGCCGGGGCGCCGGAGCTGACCACCCGAGTCGGCGCCGTGGGCACGCGACCGGTGCCGGCGCCGAGCGTCGCCTGGCGGCCGGTGCCGGCGCCGGGGGCGGCGTGCCGCCCGCTGCCGCGCACGGTCGGCGCGCCGGCGCCCACCGTGGGCGCGGAAGGCGTGGCACCGGGCCCGACATCCATCGTCTGGGCGGTGATCTCGGTGCCGTCGCCGACCAGGTCCTCGAGCGCGGTGATCGCCGCCGCCGTGTCGGGCGGCCCGCCCAGGTCGACCAGTTCTTCGACCCCGGCGCCGGCCGCCGAGAAGCGGCCGAGGTACTCGCGCAGCGCGACCGCGAAGTCGTAGGCCGTGGCGTAACGGGACTCGAGATCCTTGGCCAGCGCCTTCTGCAGGATCGGCATCAGCGCGTCGTAGTCCGGCCCCTCGGGGATCAGCTCCCAGTTCGGCTCCTCGTGGGTGATCTTGTAGAAGATCGCCATCAGGTTGTCCGAGTGGAAGGGGCGGCGATTGGCGAGCAGCTCGAACAGCATGCAGCCGACGCTGAACAGGTCGGAGCGGCCGTCGACCTTGGCGCCCTTGACCTGCTCCGGCGACATGTAGTCGGCGGTGCCGACGATGCTGCCGGTGCCGGTCATCGACGCGGTGGTCAGCCGCGCGACGCCGAAGTCCATGATCTTCACCGCGCCGTCCTGGCCGATGAAGATGTTGGCGGGCTTGATGTCGCGGTGGACGATGCCGGACTGGTGGGCGTGGGCGAGGCCGGCCAGCACCTGCAGGATGATCTGGCACTTGCGCTCGACGCTCAGCGGCGGCGGCGTGCGCATGGCCTTCTGCAGGTCCATGCCCTTGAGCAGCTCCATCGCCAGGAACGGGGAGCCGTCGGTGTGGTAGCCGAGGTCGAAGACCATCACCACGTTCGGGTGGGTCATCTTGGCGACGGCCTTGGCCTCGCGCTCGAAGCGGCGCTTCAACTCGTCGTCGTCGGCGATCGAGGCCACCATGACCTTGAGCGCGACGTCGCGCTCCAGCATGGTGTCGTGGGCGAGGTACACCATCCCCATCGCGCCCTTGCCGAGCGGCTTGACGATCTCGTACTTCCCGATCCTGCCGGAAAGCTCCTTGATCGCGGGGGTCTCGGGCGTCGGGGATTGTGGCTCGCTCATCCTTCTTAGGCGTGGGAAGTGGGGCCCGAAGGGGAGCCCGGGCGCATTACAAACCAGCCCTCCCGGGGTGTCAACGAAACGGGGAGCGAGAAGGCGTTGCGGCCTCCCCGCTCCCCGCGGATGACGTGCGGCGCGCTACTTCCCGACGACGGTGAAGCGGGCGCGGCGGTTCTTCTGCCAGCAGTCCTCGCTCGCCTCCTGGCAGGTGGGCATCTCCTTGCCGTAGGAGACGACCTGCAGGCGCGCGGCCGGGATGCCCAGCGAGATCAGGTAGTCGTACGCGGACTTGGCGCGTCGCTCACCGAGCGCCAGGTTGTACTCGACCGTGCCACGCTCGTCGCAGTGGCCCTCGACCTTGACCTTCAGGAAGTCGAACTTCTTGAGGGCGGAGGCGTTGCGCTCGAGGATCGCGCGGTCGGCGTCGCGGACGTCGGCCTTGTCGTACTCGAAGCGGATTTCCTGCAGCAGGCCGGCCCGATCGAGTTCCTCGATCGTCATCTGCTTCATCCGGTCGTACTCGTTGAGCTGCGGCGGCGGCTCGGGCGCCGGCGGCGGCGGGGCCGGCGTCGGCGTAGGCGGCGCGGCCGGCGGGGCCGGTGGTGGCGGCGGCGTCTTCTTCCCGCAAGCAGCGAGACCGGCGCTTGCGGTGAGGACGAGAGCCAGGGCGGCGAGCTTCAGGTGAACCCTCTTCACTTCTTCTCCTCCTCTTCCCCTTTGATTGCTTTCTTGAAGTTCTTGATCCCCTCGCCGAGTCCACGTCCCAGCTCCGGAATGCGGCTGGTGCCGAACACGAGCACGACGATGAAGACGATCAGCACGACCTCGGGCACGCCGAGTCCGAACATCAGGGCCTCCCTGCAAGGGCGCGCATGTAGAACCCTTAGAACCGGATCATCATACTCCAGGCTTTGGGCCGAGCCCGTCGGGTTCCGGTGCCGGGCGAAGCCCGTCACCGGTCCCATGGGGGCTACGTCGCGAACGGAGCTCCTCCGCCCCCAAACCCCCGTCGGGGGCCTGGTGGTCCCGGCGTCGGGACCCGTCACCCGCGGCGGCCAGCGCCCCGCGCCGATAGCCGCGCGGGTCGAGCTCGACGCGCGCGAAGCCGGCGGCCGCGACCGCGCCGCGCACCTGCTCCGCGGTGGCCGGGTCCGAAAGCCGCGCCAGCTCCGCGGGGGCGACCTCGACCCGGGCGCCGTCGCCGAGGTCGCGCACGCGCAGCTCGCGGAAGCCGTGCGCGCGCACCGCCGCTTCCGCCGCGTCCACCCGCGCCAGCCGCTCGCGGGTGACGGCGACGCCGTGGGCGATCCGCGACGAGAGGCAAGGCGAGGCCGGGCGGTCGAAACCGGGCAGCCCCATCTCGAGCGAGAGCAAGCGCAGCTCCGCCTTGCCGAGCCCGACCTCGGCCAGCGGGCCCAGCACGCCCGCCTCCATCGCGGCACGGTGGCCCGGCCGGATGTCGGAGAGGTCGTCGACGATCATCCCGTACGCGACGTGGGCGAAGCCGCGGGCGCGGGCCAGCGGCAGCAACCGGGTGAACAGCTCGCTCTTGCAGAAGTAGCAGCGATCGGGCGCGTTGCGCGCGTAGCGCGGGTCGTCCAGCTCGGCCGTCGCCAGCCACTCGTGGGGAAAGCCCGCGACCTGCGCCACGTGCGCCGCGTGCCGGCGCTGGTCCTCCGCGAGCGAGGCCGAGTCGGCCGTCACCGCCAGCATCCGCGCGCCGAGCACGCGCCAGGCGCGGGCCGCGAGGTAGGCACTGTCGACGCCACCGCTGTAGGCGACGAGCAGCGAGCCCGCCTGGCGCAGCCGCGCGTCGAGTTGCTCCTGCTTCGCGCGTGCCACCGCGGCCGCGGCGGTGCTCAGCTCCACTCCTCGTCCTCCTCCGGTGCGATCTCCAGCACCAGCGGGGCGAGGCCGGTCACCAGCAGCTCGGTGCCGCACTCGGGGCAACTGATGATCTCGCCCTTGTCGACGTCGAACGCGTCGATCTCCACCGGCCCCTCACAAGCCGGACATGGCGTCATGATCGGGTGGCGCTCGCCGGAGTGAATCCGGCGAGAGGCCCGCCGGGGGTGCGTGGGCGGAGGAGCGCCGTCGCGGCGGAGCCCCCGCGGGCTGGCGCCGGATTCACTCCGGCGCCAGAACTCGACGACTTGCTCACGCCGCGTACGGACGCGGCTCCGCGCCCGTACCCCGGGGTCACCTCGCCACCACGCGACCGCCGACGATGGTCATCGACACCTTCGCGGACAGCACGTCGCGGCCGCTGGAGACGTCCTTGTCGAGGACCGTGAAGTCGGCGCGCTTGCCGACCTCGATCGTGCCGGTGTCCTTCTCGTCGAAGCCGGCCCACGCGGCATCACGCGAAAAGGCGAGCACCGCCTCCGCGAAGCCGAGCCGCTCCTTCGGGTGCCAGCCGCCCTCGGGCCAGCCCTTCGCGTCCTGGCGGGTGACGGAAGCGTGCAGGCCCGGGATCACGTCGACCGCCTCGACCGGCGCGTCGGAGCCGAAGGCGACCCGCACGCCGTGCTCGCGGAACGTCTTCCACAGGTAGGCGTACTTCTCGCGCTCGGGACCGATGCGGGCGCCCGCCCAGTACATGTCGCTCGTGCAGTGGGTCGGCTGCATCGAGGGCACCACGCCCAGCGCCGCGAAGCGCGGCACGTCGGCGGGGTCGAGGATCTGGGCGTGCTCGACGCGGAAGCGGTGGGGCGCACCGCCGCCCGGGCCGAAGGCCTCCGCGTAGGAGTCGAGCACGAAGCGGTTGGCGGCGTCGCCGATGGCGTGGGTGTTGACCTGGAAGCCGCGGGCCAGGGCGTCCTTCAGCAGCGCCTTGAACGGCTCCGGCTTCAGCATCGGCAGGCCACGCGTGCCCGGCTCATCGGAGTAGGGGGCGAGCAGCCAGGCCCCGCGCGAGCCGAGCGCGCCATCGGCCATCGCCTTGATCGCGCGCACCGAGAGCTGGCCGTCGCCGAGGCCGTGGCGGGGCTGCAGGCCGGGACCGGCGGCGACGAACGCATCGCCGCGCAGCATGACGTGGACCCGCGCCGGCAGCGGGCCCTCCTTCAGCAGTTCCTCGTAGAGGGCGACCGCCTCCAGGTCGACGCCGGCGTCGTGGACCGCGGTCAGCCCACCGCGGGCGGCGACCTCGAGCCCCGCCCGCAGGCGCCGCTTGCGCTGCTCGCGGGTGGGCGGCGGCACGTGGCGGCCGACCAGGTCCGAGGCGGCGTCGATCAGCACGCCCGTCGGCGCGCCAGCGGCATCGCGCATCACGCGCCCGCCGCCGGGGTCGGCCGTGGCCTTGGTGACCGCGGCCATCGCCAGCGCCTTCGAGTTGACCCAGGTCGCGTGGCCGTCGACGCGGGTCAGCATCACCGGATGCTTCGGCGCCACGCGGTCGAGGTCGGCCGCGGTCGGGAAGGTCTTGCCCGGCCAGTCGTTCTGGTCCCAGCCGCGGCCGAGAATCCACTCCCCGGCCGGCACCTCCGCGGCCTTGGCCGCGACCCGCGCCAGCGCCTCGTCGAGGCTCGTCGCTCCGACCAGGTTCAGCGCGTCGCGCGCCGTGCCCATGCCCTCGACGTGCACGTGGGCGTCGACCAGGCCCGGCAGCACGAGCTGGCCGGCGAGATCGAGCCGCTTCGTCGCGGGGCCCACCCAGGCCGCGAGCCCGGCGCGATCGCCCACGTAGACGATCCGCCCGGCTTTCACGGCGACGGCCTCGGCGCTCGCCGCGCCTGCCACGTGCGGCGTCAGCACTCGCCCGTTCTCGAGCACGAGGTCCGCCGGCCCCTGTGCCATGGCCGCCGCCGACAACGCCACCGCCATCACCGACACCACGAGCGTCCGCATGCTGCCTCCATCGTCGATCCCCCGCATGCTAACCGGAACCCAGTGGGGGTGCGGGGGCGGAGCCGCGTCCGTTCGCGGCGCGAGCCCCCGCGGGACCGCGGCCGAATTCACTTCGGCCGTGGAACCCAATAGACCGTGCGGGGGCGGAGCCGCGTCCGTTCGCGGCGCGAGCCCCCGCGGGACCGGCGACGGGTTCACCCCGGCGCCGGAACCCCTGCGGGGGGTGCGGACTTGTCTAGATTTCCGGCAGCGGGTTGGCGCGCAGGGCGGCCTCGAGGCGGCGGGCGATGTCGACATGCTTCTGCGCCTCGGCGGCCTGGCCGCGGCGGTTGTAGACGTCGGCCAGCACGTAGTGGCCGAGCGGCGCGACCTCCGAGGCCGAGCTGATCTCGAGCCCCTCCTTCGCCCGCGTCTCGGCGGCGTCGAGGTTGCCCGCGAGCAGTTCCTCGCGGGCGAGGAAGAACGCGCAGGGCGCGAACTTGGCCGCGGCGAGACAGGTGGTCAGCAGCTCGCGCTGGCCGGCCCGGTCGCCGCGCGCGCGGCGGACCTGGGCCAGGTTGAAGTAGGCCTTGCCGTAGTCGCCGTAGTTGGCGATCTCTTCGCGGTACAGCTTCTCGGCCTCGTCGACCTGGCCCTTCAGCTCCAGCAGGCGGGCCAGGTTGTAGCGGCCGCCGCGCACGTCGGGCTCCAGCTCCAGCGCCTGGCGCACCAGCGCCTCGGCCTCCTGCGCGCGGCCGCGCGCGAACTCGATCACGCCCAGGCTCGAGTACGACGCACCCATCTTGGGGTTGTGGACGAGCGCCTCGCGGAAGGTCTTCTCCGCGTCCGCGACGCGGCCCATGTCGAGATAGAGCGTCGCCAGCTGATACCACGTCTGCGGCTTGCGCCCGTCGCGCGAGAGCGCCGCGCGGTAGCCCTCGAGCGCCGCCTGCTGGCGGCCGGTCTGGCGATACAGCCCGGCCAGCTCGGTGAGCGCCATCTCGTGATCCGGCTTCAGCGTCAGCGCCGCCTTGAACGCCGCGACCGCCTCGTCGATCCGCTTCGAGCGCCACATCCAGCCGGCCATCGTGACGTGGCCGTCGACGATGTTGGGGTCCTCGGCGAGGACCGCCTTCATCTTGTCGATCGCCTGGTCGTACTTCTCGTCGTTGGCGTCGGCCTTGGCCGCGCTCATCCGCATGAACAGCCCGATCTTGTCCTTGGGGTCGGGCAGCACCGCGGTGGGATCGACGTCGACCGCGTTGCCGACGTAGCCGAGCGCCGCCAGCCGCTGCAGCGTCTCGGGGTCCATCTGCTGGCGCTCGGGGGTCGCGTCGCGGCCGGAGCCGGCCAGCTTCTCGAGCTGCAGGCGCAGCCGCTCGGCGCGCGCGCTCATCGACTTGTAGAGGTTCTTCGCCTCCTTCGGGTCGGCCAGCACGTCGTAGAACTCGGGCTGCGGCGCCTCGATGTACTTCTCCTTCCCGTCGCGCAGCGCGCGCAGGTGCTGCCAGCCGAAGTGGTAGCGCGGGAAGTAGGTCTCCGAGTAGGCGACGTGGCCGAGCTCGGCCTCGGGGTGCAGGATCGCGCGCGCCACCGACCGGCCCTCGATGCCCTGCTGCGGGGGCAGGCCGACCAGGTCGAGCACTGTCGGCATCAGGTCGACGCCCGAGACCTGCGACTTCGCCCGGCCGCGGTCGCCCCACGGCGTCTTCACGATCAGCGGCACGTGGGTGGTCGCGTCGTAGATGAAGAACGCGTGGGTGCTCTCGCCGTGGTCGCCGAGGCTCTCGCCGTGGTCGGAGGTCAGCACCACGAGCGTGTTCTTCTCCAGGCCCTTCTCGCGCAGGTACGCGGTCAGCCGGCCGACGACCGCGTCCGTGTAGGCCACCTCGCCGACGTAGCTCTGGCCGGGGTAGCGCGACTTGTACGGCTCCGGCGGGTCCCACGGCGTGTGCGGGTCGTACAGGTGAATCCAGGCAAAGAACTTCTTCTGCCGGTTCTGCTCGATCCAGCCGAGCGCGTCGTCCATCACCTCGTCGCCGCGCTTCTGCACGGTACCGAGCGAGACCACCTTGTACTTCGAGAGGTCGAAGCGGTCGGAGTAGTGGTCGAAGCCCTGGGCCAGGCCCCAGCGGTTCTCCAGCACCCAGGCCGCCACGAAAGCGCCGGTGGTCCAGCCCGCCTCCTTGAGCCGCTCGGCGAGGGTGACCTTGTCCGCCTCCAGGAAGAAGCCGCCGTTGTCGCGCACGCCGTGGGTGGGCGGGATCTGGCCCGTGAACATCGAGGAGTGGGACGGGAAGGTGAGCGGCACGGTGGCCGTCGCCTGCTCGAACAGCACGCCCTCGTTCGCCAGCGCGTCGATGTGCGGGGTCTCGACACCCTGGTAGCCGTAGCAGCGCAGGCGGTCGGCGCGCAGCGTGTCGAGGGTGATCACGACGACGTTGAGCTCGGACGGCGCCGGCGAGCGGCGCAGCAGGCGGGCGCGGGCCGCGGCCTCGTCGACGGGCGGGCGCAGCGCGAACCAGGCCGCGGCCGCCGCGACCACGGCCGTCAGGCCGAGGCCGGCCAGGAGCACCGGGCCGCGGCCACGCCTGGGCGTCGCAGCGGGCTCCGGTGTGCCGGCGGAGGGGGTCGCGGAGTCCGCTTCTCGCTTGCGCTTGCCCATCGCGGGACGTTACCGAGCCCTCGCGGCGGCGTCAAACCCGATCCCATGAACCACCAGAATGGATCCATTGAGGCGAACATGCCCCTCGAGGAGCCTCCGAA
>JAMPXO010000193.1 GCA_023701125.1 Vicinamibacteria bacterium
GGACACGATCGCCCGCTTCCTGCCCTGCTGGCACGAACGGATCGCTCCCGAGATCCGGGCCGGCAAGCGGGTGCTGATCGCCGCCCACGGCAACTCGCTGCGGGCGCTGGTCAAGTTCCTCGACGGCATCTCGGACGACGACATCGTCGAGCTCAACATCCCCACCGGCGTGCCGCTGGTCTACGAGCTCGACCCGGACCTGAAGGCCGTGTCGCGGCGCTACCTCGGCGACGAGGAAGCGGCGAAGGCCAAGGCGGCCGCGGTCGCCAACCAGGGAAAGAAGGCCTGACCATGCGAAACCCCGTCCTCGCCCTGCTGCTCGCCGCCACCCTTCCCGCCGCCGCCGACTGGCCCGAGATCCAGAAGTCGGGCGCGCTGCGCGTCGTCGTCGCCGCCGACGAGCAGGCGGAGATGTTCAACCTCAAGCCGGGCGGCCAGCCCGGTTTCGAGCGCGAGTTGATCGAGGCCTTCGCCCGGCTCCACAAGCTGGAACTGAAGGTGGTCACGGTCGCCCGCTACGACGAGCGGATCGCAGCCCTCGACGCCGGTCGCGTCGACGTGATCATGGGCATCATCCGCACGCCCGAGCGCGAGAAGCTGATCGCGTTCAGCGCCGAGACGATGCCGACCCGCCGCATCGCCGTGAACTGGAGGCCGCGGCCGCCGCTGGCCAGCGCGTCGGCCCTCGCCGCCGAGAAGGTGGGCCTGCTGCAGGGCGCCTCGAGCTGGAAGGCGGCCGCGGTCGACGCCGGCGTGGCCGAGGCCGGCATCAAGTACTACCCGAGCCTCGACGCGCTGTTCGCGGCGATGGGCAGTGGCGAAGTGACGGCCAGCGTGATGTCGGCCTCGGACCTCGGCCTCGCCAAGCGCAAGCACGCCGGCCTGCAGGCGGGCGCCCCCGTCGGTCCGTCGACCAGCGCCGGCTGGGGCGTGCGCAAGACCGACACCGCGCTCAAGGCCGCCCTCGACGACTACATCGGCAGCCTGCGCAAGACGCCGACCTGGTCGCGGCTGATGGTCAAGTACTTCGGCGAGGAGACCCTGCTGGTCCTCGGCAAGCAGTAGCCGGGCCCGGCGACCGGTCCGTCAGCGGCGGAAGAGGTAGCTCAGTTTCACGAACAGCGTGTCGCTGCGGCGCTCGAGGGCGTCGAAGCGCAGCGCGTTCGGCTCGGACTGGATGGAGCTGTAGCCCAGGAACAACACGGTGCCCGGCGTCGGCTGGTACGAGAACAGCAGGTCCAGCCGCAGCCGGCCCTCCTCGTGGCGCGACAGCGGCACCGCGCCCGTCGGCGTCTGCAGCACGATCGGAAGCTGCGTGCGCGAGTCGTCGCGCAGCGTGTCCTGGAAGCGCGCGTCGTACTCGGCGACGACGCGGAAGAACGCCGCCCGCGTCAACTGGTACTCGGCCTTCAGGCGCGGAATCTGGCGGCGGCCGACCAGGCTGCCGTCGGTGCGGCGGTGGAACTGCTGGAGCTGGTAGCGGGCCTCGAGCCGCAGCCGGTCGTCCGGCCGCCACTCGCCCCGCAGCGTCAGGTAGTCGATGTCCGCGGAGGCCCACTCGTAGAAGTTTTCGTCCTTGCCGAACAGCCAGTCGGCGTGGAAGAAGAACGTCTTCCACTGCGGGGTGTCGAGCGAGAGCACGAAATCGAGGTTGGGCAGCGTCGGCGTGCCCACGAACGGGTCGAGCCCGCCGTCGGGCCGCAGCAGCGCGTAGTCGGCGTACAGGTCCTCGTCGTAGCCGAAGGTCTCCTTCAGGATCGAGAAGCCTGCCCGCCAGCCGCCGCGCAGCGAGGCGTTGTTGTTCCAGTGGAACTTGCGGTCCTGGATGCCGCCCTCGCCGACGAAGTTCTCGTACTGCCAGATGCCGTCGAAGACGAGGTCGGTGTCGAAGCGCTCGAACAACGCACCCTCGGCCCCGAAGAAGGAGATGCGGTGGTCGAGGTTGAGGTTGGCGATGCCGGGGCGGCTGATGAACCCGGAGCGGGTGACGAAGTCCTCCGCGATGCCGGCCAGCCGGTAGCGCAGGCCGAAGCGGCGGCCGTTGCGGTCGAGCACGCCCTCGAACAGCGGCGCGTTCCAGCTCCGGCCCTGCTCCCGCGTCCACGCCAGCGCGCCCTGGGCGCGGGCGGTCCAGATCCCGCCGAACGTGAAGCGGGCGTCGGCCGCCAGCACCTGGTTGTAGTCGTCGCCGTCCGTGCGCGTCGTCGACACCAGCGCCACCCGCGAGCTGCCGAGCAGGTCGCGCTGGACGCGGGCGATCGCGAACAGCGGATGCTCGCCGCGGTGGCGTGACGCGTTCTCGCCGTCGACCGCGACCAGCGCCGCCAGCGTGGTCGCGCCGACCTTGCCGTTGAGCTTGGCCGCGGCCACCGGGTCCACGACCCGCCGCGTGTAGATCAGGCGATTGGGGGTCTCGAACTGCTCCAGCCCGTCGAGGAAGAACGGCCGCTTCTCCGCGAAGAACACCGCGCTGCGCGGGTCGTACTGGAACTGGCTGGCGTCGGCCTCGACCTGCGAGAAGTCGGGGTTGGCGGTGCCGTTGAGGGTGAGGTTCGGCGTCACTCCCCAGCGCACGTTGCCGCCCAGCTCGGCCGTCCCGTTGCGCTCGAAGGCGTCGGCGGGGCCCGGCCCGCCGTCGAGCCGGGCCGTGGCCTCGGGGATCACGTCGAGCACGCGCGCCGACGACAGGCCGGTCAGCCCGGCCAGCTTGCCCGCCTGGGCCAGGAACGAAGAGGCCGAACGTTTCGCCGGCGCCCACGAGTCCTCGCGTCCGCTGCGCTGCACGATGCGGGTCACGTGCAGGCCCCAGTCCTGGCTGGCGGCAGACGGGAAGCGCAGGCTCTTGAACGGGATCCGCAGCTCGACCTCGAAGCCGTCGTCGGTCACCCGACCCTTCGAGTCGAACACGAAGTCGGGCGAGAGGTCCGCGTCCTCGCGGTCGCTGGTCAGGCCGCCGAAGCCGCCGCCGTCGCGCCGGGTGCCCTCGGTCAAGGAGCCGTCCGCCTGCACGCCCAGCGGGTTGACCGCGAACAGCAGCGCCTGGCGGCCGTCGTCGAACGGGCTGAGGAAGAACAGCACCTGGTCGTCGGCAGTGATCCGGTCGCGGCTCGACAGCGTCGCCCGCACCGTGCCCGCGGGCGCGCTCGCCCGCACGCCGAAGTGCAGCGCGGTCGGTGAGTACCAGACGAGCACCTCGGTCGCGTCGTCGGCAGGCCGACCGTCGGCCGGGGCGTACTGCGAGAAGCCGACGAGGCGGGCTGCAGTGGCCCACGCCGGCTCGTCGAGCACGCCGTCGACGGTGGCTTCCATCTCGAGACGCGGCACGACGACCCGCAGCGCGCCGTCGACGCCCGAAAACGCGGGCGCGGAGTCGGCGAACCCGCCGATCGGGGCGAACGTGGCCAGCAGCAGGGCGGTCAGGAGGATTCGCATGCGCGGAACCCCGGGAGGATACCGGTGGAGCGGGCGCTGCGGGCGACCGTTGACAAGCTTCTACACGGGCGCGGCGGCAGCCCGGGCCTACAATCCGCTGCACCGACTCCAGGAGGCTGAATGCGCGTCTGCCCGCTCCCCGCCCTGCTTCTCGCCGCCGTCGCCACGCTGGCGACGATGCCCGCCCGCGCCGAGGACGATCCCGCGCTCACCCGCGCGCTGGAACTGCTGGCGAAGCACCCGATCATCGACGGCCACAACGACCTGCCGTGGGCGATCCGGGAGTGGAAGGACGGCCCGAAGGACGTCGAGCGCTACGACCTGCGGCAGAAGGCGCCCGGCCAGACCGACCTGCCGCGGCTCGAGCAGGGGCGGGTCGGCGGCCAGTTCTGGTCGGTCTACATCCCGGCCGAGGACGGCCAGGACTTCGCCCGCACCCAGCTCGAGCAGATCGACATCGCGCGCCGCGTGATCGCCAAGCACCCCGACTCGATGGGCCTCGCGCTCTCGGCGCGCGACGTCGAGAACGAGGCGCGCTGGGCGCGGGTCGCCTCGCTGCTCGGGATCGAGGGCGGCCACGCGATCGAGAACTCGCTCGGCCTGCTGCGCGCGTACTACGACCTGGGCGTGCGCTACATGACGCTGACCCACGGGAAGAACACCGACTGGGCCGACTCCGCCACCGACACCCCGCGCCACGGCGGTCTCTCGCCGTTCGGCGAAGAGGTGGTGCGCGAGATGAACCGGCTGGGCATGCTGGTCGATCTCTCCCACGTGTCGCCGGAGACGATGCACGACGCGCTGCGGGTCGGCGAGGCGCCGGTGATCTTCTCCCACTCGTCGGCGAAGGCCGTCTGCAACCACCCGCGCAACGTGCCGGACGACGTGCTGGCGCTGCTGCCGAAGAACGGCGGCGTGGTGATGGTGACCTTCGTCGCCTCGTTCGTGTCGCAGGAGTTCGCGGACAAGGCCGGGCCGCTGTGGCTCGCGTTCCAGAAGAAGATCGCGGGGGTCACCGACGCGGCGGCGCGCGAGGCCGCGTACAGGGAGGCCTTCGCGGGCGTGACGTGGCCGAAGGTGACGATCGCCCAGGTCGCCGACCACATCGACCACGTGCGCAAGATGGCGGGCGTCGACCACGTGGGCCTCGGCGGCGACTACGACGGCAACGACACCTGGCCCGTGGGCCTGGAGGACGTGTCGGGCTACCCGAAGCTGTTCGCGGAGCTGATCCGCCGCGGCTGGAGCGACGAGGACCTCGCCAAGCTGGCCCGCGGCAACATACTGCGGGCGATGAAGCAGGCCGAGGAGACGGCGAAGCGGCTGCAGGGCGTGCGCAAGCCGTCCGTCGCGACGATCTCCGCCCTCGACGGACCGCGCTGAGGCGGGCGCCCTACTTCAGCGACGCGAGGTAGGCCACCAGCGCGTCGATGTCCGCCTTCGGCAGGTGCTTGAAGGGGGTCATCGGCGGCTTCATCGTCGAGCCGGTCTTCTGCGCCATGGCCTTGGGGTCGACCAGCCACTGGCGGATCTCCTCCGGCTTGAGTCGGCCGCCGACGCCGTCGTGGGCCTTGCCCATGCGGTTGCCCTCGCCGCCCAGCGAGTGACACATCTTGCAGTTGTTCTTCTTGTACAACTCGTAGCCGCGGCCGATCTGGGCGTCCTGGGCGGCAGCCGGAGCGGCGAGCAGGCAGAGCGCGAGCGGGAGCAGGAGCAGGTTCTTCACAGGCGGCATGATAACCGCACGTCCAGCAGCCTGGACCGCAACGCTTCCGGCGCGGGCGGCGTCCCAAGGGGCGAGGAGAGATCGACCCATGAAGACTGCTGCCGTTGCCCTGCTCGTCGCCGCCACTGCCGTGCCCGCCGCCGCCGGCGACTGGTGCGCCGAGGACCGCTCCTGGAACCGCGACCGCGAGCGCCACTGCGAGGTCCGCGAGCTGAAGCTCGAGCCCACCCGTGGCCCGCTCGCCGTTGACGCCCGACCCAACGGCGGCATCCAGGTCGAGGCCTGGAGCGGCCCGGGCCTGTCGCTGGAGGCGAAGGTCGTAGCGGAGGCCGAAGACGCTGCGACTGCGAAGGCGCTCGCCGCCGAGGTCCAGGTCCTGACCCAGGGCCCGATCCGGGCCGAGGGGCCGGCCAACAAGCGCGGCCAGTCGTGGCATGTCTCGTTCCGGCTCAAGGTGCCGGCCCGCACCGACCTCGACCTGCGCTCGACCAACGGCGGCCTGCACGTCAGCGGCGTCGAGGGCCGGATGACGCTGCAGACCACGAACGGAGGTCTCCACCTCGAGGACGTCGCGGGCGCCGTCGAGGGCCGGACGACCAACGGCGGCATCCACGTGGTGGCGCGCGGGACGGAGTGGCGCGGTGACGGCCTCGACCTGGAGACCACCAACGGCGGCGTGCACCTGACCCTGCCCGCGGGCTACAACGCCCGGCTGGAGACCGGCACCGTCAACGGTGGCCTCGACGTCGACGTGCCGCTGAAGGTCGACGGCATCCGCAAGGGCCAGATCCGGGCGGAGCTGGGCAAGGGCGGCGCGCCGATCCGGGTCCAGACCACGAACGGCGGCGTGCACGTCAAGACGAAGTAGTCCGGCACGAACGCGGCGCGCCGGCTCCGTGCGAGCC
>JAMPXO010000194.1 GCA_023701125.1 Vicinamibacteria bacterium
CACTAACCCCTTGCATTTCTTCGGGTTGCTGCCGCGCCACTGACGCGGGGGGCGGCGAGTGTGGGGATTCTCGACGACCGTCGCCTGGCCATCTCCTGACGCCCATCGCTGCAACTCGCGCCCCATCAGCCAATTAGCAAGATTCCGCCGACCTGGCCCGCCGGATGCAGTAGGGGTGTGGCGAGTGGAGGCGAATGATGGCCTGCCCGTACCTGAGAGAGATCGTGATGCTGCATTGCGAGGCGTGCCCCTTCCACAAGGCACTGCCCCTCGACAAGCTCGCTTCCGCAAGTCCCTGCCTGGCGCTCGAGTTCCGAGACTGCTCGATCTACCGAGACGCCGTGGCGCAGGCGCAACACATGGCGCGAGGGGGAACGCCCCCGACCGCCCAGAAGGAGAGGAGGGTGTCGTGATGCTGGCCCTGCCGCTCGCAATCCTGGGAGGGCTGCTGCTCTTCCTGAACGACCTGCACATCCACGCCCGGTGAACAACATGAGCTACGACCGGAGGAAGTTCCTGAAGATGGCCGGCGCGGCGGGCGCCTGTGTCGCCGCCGCCCCGGCCGGCGCGGCCGGGACCGCCGCCAGCCTGGACGGTCCCGCCGTGCTGGTCGACACCACCCTGTGCATCTCCTGCCGCGCCTGCGAGGCCGCCTGCGCCGAGTTCAACCAGTTGCCCGCGCCGCCGGAGACGCCGGAAGGCGGCTTCCCCGGCCGCCGCGAGACCTCGACGACCGCGTTCACCGTCGTCAACCGCGGCGCTGACGCGGGCGCCAACGGTGAGCCGCGCTACGCCAAGCAGCAGTGCCTGCACTGCCTGCACCCGGCGTGCGCCTCGGCCTGCCCGGTGCGTGCGCTCGAGAAGACGCCCGAGGGCCCGGTCGTGTACCACGCGGATCTCTGCATGGGCTGCCGCTACTGCATGGTGGCGTGCCCGTTCGGGATCCCGAAGTACGAGTACGAGAAGGCCATTCCCTACGTGCGCAAGTGCACGTTCTGCTTCGAGCGCCAGCAGCGCGGCCAGGCCCCGTCCTGCACCTCGGTGTGCCCGACCGGCGCGCTGAAGTTCGGCAAGCGCAGTGCGCTCCTCGACGAGGCCCGGCGCCGCGTCTACGGCGAGGGCAGCCGCTACGTCGCGCACATCTACGGCGAGCGCGAGTCGGGCGGCACGTCCTGGCTCTACATCACGGACGTCCCGTTCGAGAGCCTCGGCCTGAAGGCCGTGGGCGAGACCAGCCCGACCCAGCTCACCGAGACGGCGCTCAACGCGGTGCCGCTGGTGATGACGCTGTGGCCGCCGCTGCTGATGGGCCTCTACGCCTTCGCCCACCAGGGCAGGACCGCACACACGCCGCAGCACCCGGAGGAGGTGTAGCCATGGCCAGCCTGACCCTGCCTCCGGCCGTGAAGCCGTGGCTCCGTGATCACCTGCTGATGGGGCTGGCGCCGCGCGAGTACGTGCGCAGCCTGGTCAATCCCTGGGACCTGTTCGCGATGGTCGTGTTCGCGATCGGCGTGCCGATCTACATCGGCCGCTTCATCTTCGGCCTCGGCGCCGTCACCAACCTCAGCCAGACGACGCCGTGGGGGCTGTGGATCGGCTTCGACATGCTGTGCGGCGTGGCACTTGCCGCCGGCGGCTTCACGCTCGCCGCCGCGGTCCACGTGTTCGGCCTCGAGCGCTACCACTCCGTGGTCAAGCCGGCGGTGCTGACCGGCTTCCTCGGCTACCTGTTCGCCGTGCTCGGCCTGCTGGCCGACCTCGGCCAGCCGTGGCGGGTGTGGTATCCGCTCGCCATCTCGTGGGGCACGACCTCCGTGATGTTCGAGGTCGGCTGGTGCGTCGCGCTCTACACCACCGTGCTGTTCCTCGAGTTCTCGCCCGCGCTGCTGTCCTGGCTGGGGCTCGGCAAGCTGGGCCAGAAGCTGGCGCGGCTGACCGTGGCGCTGACCGTCGTCGGCGTGATGCTCTCGACGCTGCACCAGAGCTCGCTCGGCTCGCTGTTCCTGCTGGCCCCGGGCCGCATCCACCCGCTGTGGTACTCGCCGATGATCCCGGTGCTGTTCTTCATCTCCGCGATCGCCGCCGGCCTGTCGATGGTGATCGTGGAGTCGTCGCTCTCGCACCGCGTGTTCCGCGATCGCCTGGGCCGCGTCGAGCACGACCTGAGCCCGCTGGTGCTGGGCCTCGGCCGCGCCGCGGCCCTCGTCCTCTTCAGCCTCTTCTTCCTCAAGCTGCAGGCGCTGGTCGCCTCCCACCGCCTCGACCTGCTGGCGACCCCGCTGGGCGCCTGGTACCTGGTCGAGCTGCTCGGCTTCGTCGGCCTGCCCTGCGCGCTGTTCGCGTTCGGCGTGCGCCGCGCCCACGTCGGCCTGGTGCGAGTGGCGGCCGCGATCGCGGTGGTCGGCGTCGTGGTCCACCGCCTCAACGTGTCGCTGGTCGCCTTCGACTACGCGCTGCCCGTCCGCTACGTGCCGTCGTGGATGGAAGTCGCGGTCTCGATCGCGCTGGTGACCGCGCTGATCCAGACCTTCCGCTTCATCGTCAACCGGATGCCGATCCTGGGCGACGAAAGCGCCCCGCACTCGTAGGAGACCTGTCATGCCCTCGACCGACTTCGTGACGCTGTACGACCTGCGGGCCGCCGAGTACGTGATCGCGGTCAGCTACCTGATGCTGTTCGCCTTCTTCTGGCGGGCGCTGGCGCCGAAGCCCGAGCCGGCCGTGGCCCGGGCTCGGGTCGCCGCGCCGTCGTGGTTCGCGCTGCCCGACGCCGTCAAGCTCCACCCCGGCCACGCCTGGGCCCGGGTCGAAGACGACGGCCTCGTCTCCGTCGGCCTCGACGACTTCGGCCACAAGCTGATCGGCAGCCTGGACACCGCCGTGCTGCCCGAGCCCGGGACCCGCCTCGAGCAGGGCCGGCCCGGCTTCGTGCTGCACGCCGACGGCCGCCGCATCGACGTGCTGTCGCCGGTCGACGGCGAGGTGGCGGCGGTCAACCAGGCCGCGATCGCCGACCCCAACGGGCTGCACGCCGACCCCTACGGCTCCGGCTGGCTGCTGCGGCTGCGCCCCAACGGCGCGCTCGGCCGCAACATGAAGCAGTTGCTGACGGGAGACACTGCCCGGCTGTACATGGAGCGCGCGGCAGAAGGGCTGCGCGCTCGCCTGACCCCCGAGCTCGGCGCGCTGGCAGCCGATGGCGGCCAGCCGGTCCACGGCTTCGCCCGCGAGATCGAGCCGCTGCGCTGGGACTCGCTGGTGCGCGAGGCGCTGCTCACCGACGACCTCGGCCCGGACGCGGAGGTGCCCCGTGCGTGAACGCCGCCCCCGCCTGCTGGTCACCCTGCTCGCCCTGGCCGCGACCGCCGCGCTGACCGCGGGGCCGCTGCCGAAGCTGCCCGCGGACCGGGTGCTGCCGCAGTGGGGCGACAGCCCGGGCCAGGTCACCTTCAGTCACCGCAACCACGTGGACGAGGCGGCGCCGGACTGCCTCGCCTGCCACTCGGGCGTGTTCAGCCTGCTGGGCCGGACGGGCTCGCGCACGGACTCCGGCATCCGCCACGCCGCGATGGAACGCGGACGACAGTGCGGTGCGTGTCACGACGGGACCCGGGCGTCCGGGCTCGAAGACTGCGCCCACTGTCACGTCGAGAAGTAGGGAAGGGAGGGCCGCCATGACGCCCCTGTACGAAGTCTTCGAGCTGATCCTGGTGGTGACCGCCGGCCTGCTGGCCCGGCTCGGCGTGTTCCTCCTCGCCGTCCTGGCGCTCGCGCTGCCGCTGCTCGCGTTGGCGATGGCGTGGGAGGCGTTGACGCGGCCGAAGGTGTCGCGGGTCGGCGACCTGGCCTGGCGCGAGGACGCGTTCTACGCCCCCGGCCACACCTGGCTGGCCCCGGCACGCCAGGGCCTGCTGTTCGGCATCGACGACCTGGCCCGCCGCCTGCTCGGCCAGGCGACGCGGGTGACCCTGCCGCGGGTCGGCACCGTCGTGAAGGCCGGCGAAGCGGCGGTGGCGATCACCGCTGGCGAACAGCAGGTGTCGCTCGCCGTCCCGGTCGCCGGCACCGTCACCGCCGTCAACCAGGACGTGCTGCGCGACCCGGCGCTCGCGGGCCGCGACCCCTACGGCCACGGCTGGCTGCTGCGGCTGCGGCCCGCCGAGAGCGCTCTGCCTCTGCTGCCTCGCGGCTCGCGCGGCCGCGAGTGGCTGGCGGCCGAGGGTGCCCGCTTCGCCCACGCCCTGGAACTGGAGCTGGGCGTGGCGGCCGCGGACGGCGGCGAGTTCCACGTGCCGCCGCACGTGGCGCTCGATCCGGCCCAGCGCCAGCGCCTGACCGCAGAGTTCCTGCGCCAGGCCTGAAAACCGGTGTCGTCTCGCGCCGGGCGGGTACAATCCCTGCCCGGCGCGATGTCTTTTCAACCCAAGTCGGCCCTGCGTGAGTACTTCGAGTCGCTCGTGGTGGCGGTGGTGCTGGCCCTGTTCGTGCGGACCTTCGTGGTCCAGGCCTTCCGCATCCCGACCGGCTCGATGGAGCCGAGCCTGCTGATCGGCGACCACCTGCTGGTCGACAAGCAGGTCTTCTCGCCTTCGGTGGGCGCCCTCGAGGCGGCGCTGCTCGGCAAGCGGCGGATCGGGCGCGGCGACGTGGCGGTGTTCAAGTTCCCCGAGGACCCGGGCAAGGACTTCGTCAAGCGGGTGATCGGGCTGCCCGGCGAGCGGGTCGAGATCCGGGCCAAGACCGTCTGGGTCGACGGCCGCAAGCTCGACGAGCCCTGGGTCCACTTCATGGCCCCGCCGCTGTCGCCCCACGACCCCGAGTACACGCTGCGCGGCGAGCACCTGCGCGACGACTGGGGCCCGGCGACGGTGCCCGCGGGGCAGTTGCTGGTTCTGGGCGACAATCGGGACAACAGTCGGGACAGCCGCTACTGGGGCTTCCTGCGCGAAGATCAGGTCAAGGGCCGGGCGCTGGTCGTCTACTGGTCGGCGGCGGCGAAGAAGGACACGGACGGCGGGGGCGGCTGGCGCGGGTACTACTCCCGCGTGCGCTGGGAGCGCCTGCTACACGTGATCCGCTAAAGGAGTCGAGGAGGCAGCATGGGAAACCAATCGAGGCCGGGGGGCAACTTCCAGGCATTCCTGAGCCTGGTCGGCTTCGTCCTGTTCATGTGGGCCTTCTGGAACGTCGGCTCGGTCTACGCGATCAACTGGGCCCTCAAGGACGAGATGCACGAGGCCGCGCTCTCGCAGCGCAACGAGAAGGGCAACGCGGACACCATCGAGAAGCTCGAGAAAGTGATCACCAAACTCGGCCTCGACGAATGGATGAGCGCCCAGAACTGCGAGGTCGTCCTCGACGGCATGAACCGGAAGGTCACCTGCGAGTACGAGCGCGACATGAAGATCCTGTTCGGGATCAAGCGCAAGGTCAGCTTCAGGAACGAGACCTCGACGCCGCTGCTCTGATCGGGTCCCGGGGCCGGGGCGACTCGGCCTCGGCCTACATCTTCCCCATCAACTGCTTGGCGATCACCATCAACTGCATGTTGCTGGTGCCCTCGTAGATCTGGCCGACCTTCTGGTCGCGGAAGTACTTCTCGACCGGGTACTCCCGGGTCAGCCCATAGCCGCCGTAGACCTCGATCGCCTTCGAGGTCACGAACTCGGCGGTGCGGGAGGCGAACAGCTTCGACATCGCCGCCTCCTTGATGAACGGCTGGCCCACGTCGCGCAGGCGGGCGGCGTTGTAGGTCAGCAGCCGCGCGGCGTCGATCTGCATCGCCATCTCGGCGAGCAGGAACGAAATGGCCTGGAACTCGGCGATCGGCTTGCCGAACTGGACCCGCTCCTGCGAGTACTTGACCGCGTGGTCGAGCGCGCCCTGGGCGACGCCGACCATCTGCGCCCCGATTCCGATCCGGCCTTCGTTCAGGGTCTCGATCGCGATCTTGTAGCCCTTGCCGACTTCGCCGAGCACGTTCTCCTTCGGCACCTTGCAGCC
>JAMPXO010000065.1 GCA_023701125.1 Vicinamibacteria bacterium
ACTCTCCGCCTGAGTGCGGCCCGTTCCTCAGTAGCTCAATGGTAGAGCATCCGGCTGTTAACCGGAGGGTTGTAGGTTCGAATCCTACCTGGGGAGCCAACTTCCTCCGCCCGCTCCCGCTGCGCTCCCGTGCACTCGTGTCCAGGTGCCCTCAGCCGCCGGTGCGGATGTCCGCCCCGTACCAGATGCGGTCGGGGGTCACCGTCATGCCGGTCGGCTTGACTTGCAGCGCGAGCGTCACGCCCTGTAGTTCGAGTGAGCTCTGGACGCCCGCAGGCAGGCGGATCGGCTGGAAGATCGTCGCCGGGATGCGGACGGCGAAGCCCTTGCCGATGACCCTGGCCAGGATCCCCTTGAGGTCGATCTTCCGGAGCGCCGCCCGGCACGCGCTGCCCTGCGACTCGATCACCTGGTCGACCGTCGCCCAGGTCGCCGCGCTGGCCGCGACCGCGACGTTGATCTCGAGCTCGCCGAAGTCGGGCCGGAGCACGATGGTGTCGCCCATCGCCGTGATCCCGAACTTCCCCTGCACGAGATAGTCGGCCGGCACGACGGTGCCGGTGACGGCCGCCGTGATGTCCTTGTCGCCGCACACGGCGTTGGCGGCCAGGCCCTTGCTGTCCCAGACCAGGCGCAACGCCCCGCGGCCAAGGCCGTCGGCGAGCGAGACCGGCAGCTCGACTCCGACCTGGTCCTGGCCGAACGTGAGGCTGGGCTGGCCCGGCTGAAGGCGGCCGGAGACTTCGTGGATGTCGACGTCGAGGACGTACTCGCCGACCTTGCGCTGCGCGAACAGCACCCTGGCCTTGACGTCCCCCTGCTTGTGAACCTTGAGGTTCTTGAGCGTGAGCGTCGTCTCGCGAAACAGCCCGGTCACCACTTGCTCGACCACCGAGCGCGTGAAGCGGGTCGGCAGGCCGAGCATGATGCTGCCCTGCGGTGCATTGCCGATGCCCTGGTCGTCCCGGCGCAGGGTCAGGTCGAGCAGCTTCTCCCGCAGCGCTGCGCGCTTCGCGATCAGCGCGTCGAGCTCGGCCCGCGAGGGCGGCGGCGGCGGTGCCGGCCGGCGCGCCTGGCGGACGGCCAGCGCCGTCCCCGCCACGACCACCAGCAGCAGCGGGACGAGGAGTGCCTTCTTCATCGCTTAGCCCCGGCCGCGGGCCTCGCAGGCGGCGGCTCGGCGGCCCGTTGCCAGGGACCGGCCGTGACATCGAGCATCACCCACAGCCGGCGGTCGCCTGCGATCAACGAAGCGACGGACATGGTGAGCGGCAGGTTGCCGGGCGGCACCGAGACCGGGCCCTTGCCGAGGCCGGCGATCGCGATTCCCTGCTCCAGCCGCACCGGCACCTCGAGCGGCGGGATCGCCACTTCGATGTCGGCCAGGTGCCGCTTCAACGTGCGGTCCACCAGGTCCTTGCCGAGCGTGCCCAGGGAGTCGCCCTGCAACTCGGCGTCGACCAGGCCGACGCGGGCCGACAGTCGCCCGTGGTCGATGGTCACGTCGTCGAGGCCGCCCTGCAGCTTGACGGCCACGAAGGCGCCGGGGAAGCGGGTGCTGCTCGCCCGGCTCTCGAGCATCACGCTGGCCTCGGCCCAGCGGAAGTGGACCTCGACCTTGTGGACTTCGACCGTCAGCTCGGCGCCCACCTTCACCTTCAGCGGAAGCGCCGCCTCCAGCAGGTCGCGGACGGCGTTCTCGTCGATGCCCACGGCGAGTTGGTCGGGGCCGAAGACCGGCTCGCCGCGCTCGGCCCGGGCCACCAGCTTTTCGAGGCCGGCGATCTGGTCCTCGTAAACCCGCCGCGTCCGGCGCGCGACGTCGGCCTCCGGGATCTCCGCCGGCCGGCACCCGGCAAGCGCCGCGAGCAGCAGCAACGCCCGCGCGGGCGACCTGAGCATGGTGGGCATCTTCTCACGTGGTCCCGGAGACGCCGTCCCCGTACAATCGCGAACACTCCAATGGTCGTGGTTCCCCTGCATCCGCCAGCCGACCTCGCCCACGTCTCGCGCGTGTTGTGGGCGATCGCCGCGATGCCCCATCGCCGCGACCGCCCGGTCGCCGGCGACCTCGAGGGGGACTGGGACTTCTGGTTCGATGGCGGCGCCTGCCGTTGCACCACGGACGTCAACAACTTCACGCTGCAGGACGGCTCGGAGGCGTGGTTGTCCACGTCCAGCCTCACGCTCCGTGGCGGCGTGCGCCTGCCCGACGGCAAGGTGGTGACCTTCGGCGAGGAGCGCAAGCCGACCGCTGCCACCTGCGTCGGCTGCGGTCGCGAGATCACCGCCGGCTCGACTTTCGTCCAGACCCCGCGCGGCCCGGCTCACGCCGGCTGCGCCTGAGGCCGGCCGGCGACTACTGCTCGCGCACCTGCGGCGGCACGGACGCCCCCGCCGACAGCATCATCGAGATGCCGTCCTCGACCGAGATGTCGAGGTCGATCACGTCCTCCCGCGGCAGCACGACGACGTCGCCCACGTAGAGGTGGTTGGTGGGCACGTACACCGTGCACACGGCGAACGACGAGCCGTCCTTCATCTGTAGCGTGAACTCGCCGGTCAGGAAGCCGGGCGTGGTGCGGCCCGGCAGCCGCGCCAGCACGAAGCGGCGAAAGGCGTTGCGGCCGCCGGGGCCGCCGAAGCCCTCCAGCACCTTCTTGGTCGTGCCGTAGACGGTGCCCACGATCGGCACCGCGTCGAGCCCGTCGTCGATCGCGTCGAGCAGGCGGGCGAACGGGCCGAGTGCGAACAGCACGCCGGTCAAGAACACGATCGCCAGCGTCAGCGCGAAGCCGAGGCCGGGCACCGAGCGGCCGACCAGGGCCGCGGCCAGCGGCTCGGCCATGCCGTCGACGAACGCGAACAGCCAGCCGAGGGCCTTGATCGTGAGCACGATCGGCACCAGCACGACGAGGCCGGAGATGAAGCGGTTGCGCAGCAGCGAACCGACGCGACGGGTGCGGCTCATGCGTTCACCAGCCCTTCTACCTCGCGGGCGATGGCCAGCGACGCGGTCAGCCCGGGCGAGTCGATGCCGAGCAGGTTGACCAGTCCGGGCAGGCCGCGCGCGGATTCTTCGGCGATCACGAAGTCGCGAAAAGCCTCGCCCGGGCCCTGCAGCTTGGGCCGCAGCCCGGCCAGGTCGGGCGAGAAGTCGGCCTCCTCGAGCACCGGCAGCAGCCGACGCGAGGCGTGGGCGAACTCCGCGCGGCGACTCTCCGGCACGTCGTAGTCGGGCACGCGCTGCGGCAGGTACTGGGCGTCGGGGCCGAAGCGCAGCCGCCCGTCGAGCCCGATCACGGCGTGGGTGCCGAGGCTGACGTGGCCGGGCAGCGGATACACGAGGTGGCGCAGCAGGCCCGCGTGGCGCGGCGCGACGGCGAAGTAGCTGCCCTTGCACCAGTGCTGGCGGTAGCCGGCGGCATCGACGTCGACCCCGGCCAGCGCCGCGACCGTGTCCGCCTCCAGCCCGGCGCAGTTCACCACCCGGGCACTGGTGAAGCTCTCGGCGCCGGCCGGCGTCTGCAGCGTCACCCGCCAGCCGTCTGCCTCGCGGGCGAGGCCGGTCACGTTCGCCCGCAGGCGCTCGATGGTGCCGGAGCGGAAGGCGTCCTCGCGCAGCGCGTCCATCAGGCCGTGGGCGCTCATCACGCCGGTCGTCGGTGACCAGATCGCGGCGATCGCCGGCACCTCGGGCTCCATCGCGCGCGCGTCGGCGCCGCTGATCAGGTGGAGCGGCACGCCGTTGTCGAGCCCGCGCTGGTGCAGCGCGTGGAGCGCGGGCAACTCGTCCTCTTCGATCGCGACGATCAGCTTGCCGCAGCGCGAGAACGGCACGCGCCGGGCCTCGGCGTACTCGTAGAAGCGGCGGTTGCCGGCGACGCACAGCACCGCCTTGAGCGATCCCGTCGGGTAGTACATCCCGGCGTGGACGACCTCGCTGTTGCGACTGGAGGTCTCCTGGCCGTGGCGTTCCCGGCGCTCGACCAGCACCAGGTCGCGGCCCTCGGCGAGCCGCGCCGCAACGGCCAGCCCGACCACACCGGCCCCGATCACCGTGACGTCGACCTCCGCCATGCGGGCAGTATAACGACGGGGGTTTGGGGGCGGCGGAGTGGATCGCTACTTGAGGTTGAGCTGGCTGCGGTAGTTCTCGCCCTTGGTCGAGGTCAGCGTCAGGTCGAGCAACCAGGTCGGCACGTTCTCGCCGAGCGTCGCCGGCACCTCGGCGACCACGACCCGCTCGCCCGGCTTGATCTCGGTGGCGATCAGGCCGGCGGTCAGCGGGATGCGGCGGCCGCCGGCGTAGGCGTTGGCGCTGATCGACTTCAACTCGACGTCCTTCTTGCCCTCGTTGACGACGACGACCTTGACGGTGAACGACTCGCCAGGGCGCACGCTGGTCGCCGACGGCTCGAGGAAGATCTGGCCGACGAACTCGGCGGGCTTGGTGACGCCCGCGGTGTCGAAGCCGGCCGGGCCGCCCTTGCCGACCGCGACGCCCGTGAGCGTCGTCTTGCCAGGCGTGAACGTCTTGCCCGGCACCGGCGCGGGGGTGGCCGCGGGCAGCGTGGTCGGCGGCGGCGCGACGGCCACCGTGGTCGGTGGCGCGACCGTGGCCGTCGGGACCGGCGACGCGGCCGCCTTGGCCGCGGCGGCCTTGCTCTTGGCGTCTGCCGCAGCCTTCTCGGCGGCTTCCTTCTCCGCCCCGCGGCGCGCGCGGTCGAAGGCGTCGCGCGCCTGCAGGAAGCCCTGGGTGGCCTGGGCGTACTCGCCCTTGCCGAACTGGCCCTCGGCCCGCGACAGGATCCCCGACGCCTCCTGATACTCGGCCCGCGAGCTGAGACCGGCGGAGTTGGCCTGTTCGCGAGAGCGCGCCATCGCCTTGCGCGCGTCGTCGGCCTGGCTCTGGAAGAACTTGTTGAGCTTGCCCGACAGCTCTTCGGCGACCGGGTGCTTGGGGTCGATCGCGAGCACCCGGCCGAGCGCGGCCGAGGCCTTGCCGGTGTCGCCCTTCTCGAAGGCGGCCTTGGCCTCGGCAGCGGCGCCGTCGAGCTCGGTCAGCGTCTTCTGGGCGGTCTGCAGCAGCTGCTGCGCGCGGGCGTTCTTGGGGTCGAGCGACAGCGCGCGCTCGGCCTGCGACACCGCGCCGCGGTAGTCCTTGTCGTCGAGCACGCGCTGGGCGAGGTCGAGCTGGGTCTGGACCAGCACCGCCGTCAGCGCGTCCATCTTCTGCGCGGCCGCGTCGGTGGTGCTGGGCGGGGTCGCCGGCGTCGCCGGACGCAGCGCCATCCAGCCGGCGATCGCCACCGCGACCACCGCCACGGCGCCGAGCGCCATCATCGGCGCCTTCGAGGCCGGAGCCGGTGCGGGGGCCGGCGCCGGCGTCGGCGCGGTCGATGCCGCCGGCCGCTGGGCGGGGCGCGGGCCGGACCCCGGCCCGGCCGGGCGAGCGGGGGGGAAGCTGCCGGTGCGCGGGGCGGGCGGCCGCGAGGGCGGCCCGGGCTGGCGCATCACCGGCGTCTCCGACAGCATCTGGGTGCTCTCGGCGTCGCCCTCGGGCAGCGGACCGACCTCGGCGTCGGACACCAGCTCGTACTCGAGCATGTCGGCGAGGTCCGCGCTCTCGAGCTGGCCGCTGCTGAGTGCCTGGCGCACGCCGCGCAGGGCCTCGCGCAGGGCCCCGGCGTCGCCGAAGCGGTCGGCCGCGGCCTTCGCCAGGCACTTCTCGACCAGTTGCACGAGCACGGTCGGCACGTCGGGAGACCAGTGCCGGACGGGCTGCGGCTCCTTGTGCACGACCTGGAACAGCACGGCGTGGACCGAGTCGGCCTCGAACGGCTTGTGGGCCGTGAGCAGCTCGTAGAACACGGCACCCAGCGAGAACACGTCCGAGCGCGCGTCCACCTTCTCGCCCATCACCTGCTCGGGTGACATGTAGTTCGGCGTGCCCATCACGATCCCGGTCTTGGTCATGTCCGACTGTCCGAGCCGGGCGAGGCCGAAGTCGAGGATCTTGATCTGGCCGTTGGGCTGGATGTGGATGTTGCCGGGCTTGAGATCGCGGTGGACGATCTTCTTGGCGTGGGCGTAGGCGAGCCCGTCGCAGATCTGCTCCATCACGGCGAGCTTGTCGTCGTAGGTGCGGAACGCGCCCTCGACGATCAGGTCCTTGAGGTCGCGACCCTCGAGGAGCTCCATCGCCATGTAGATCTTGCCGGACTCTTCCCCGAAGTCGTGGATGGTGATGATGTTCGGGTGATTGAGGCTGGCGGCGGCCTGGGCCTCGCGCTGGAAGCGCTGGCGCAGGTCGTTGTCGGTGCCGAGCGAGGCGGAGATCGTCTTGATGGCGACGAAGCGGTTCAGGACCGGGTCCTGGGCCTTGAAGACGACGCCCATGGCGCCCTCTCCGAGCTGCCCCAGCACCTGGTACTTCCCGAACTTCTTCTCCTCCAAGCGACCTCCGGATCTGGGGGACCGCGCCGGGAGAGGACCCGTTTCCGAGCCCGTCCACCGTTGAACCGCGGAATCGTAGCACGCAGCACGGGGAGCGCTGAGGCGCCCCGGCGGGGTGGGTAGACTGTCGCACGGAGGTGGCCGCGTGGTGTTCCGCTCTCGCTTGTGGTGGCTGGTCCTGACCGCTTCGGCATTCACCGTCGGGGGTTCGGGGGCGGAGCCGCCGCCGGCGGATCGCGTCTTCGTGGGCGGGCGGATCTGGACCGGCGAGCCCGGCCGACCGCGCGCCGAGGCCCTCGCCGTGCGCGGCGACCGGCTGGCCGCGGTCGGCACCGACGCCGAAGTCCGGGCCCTGGTCGGCCCGGCCACCGAGGTCGTCCTTCTGCGCGGGGCCTTCGTCGCGCCGGGTTTCAACGACGCCCACCTCCACTTCCTGGTGGTGCCGACGGTCGAACTCGACCAGGTGTGGGAGGTCGCCCTGATCCAGCGTCGCATCCGCGAATACGCCGCCGCCAACCCCGCGAGCCCCTGGGTCACCGGCCGCGGCTGGTTCTACGGCGCTTTCCCCGGCGGCCTGCCCGACAAGGCGCTGCTGGACGCGGCGGTCGCCGACCGGCCGGCCTTCATGACGGGCTACGACGGCCACACCGGTTGGGCGAACTCGAAGGCGCTGGCGCTGGCCGGCATCACCCGCGACACGCCGGACCCGCGCGACGGGGTGATCGTGCGCGACGCCTTCGGCGAACCCACGGGCGTGCTGAAGGAAGCGGCGATGGGGCTGGTGCGGAAGCAGATCCCGCGGCCCACGGACGACGAGCTCTACCGGGCGCTGAAGCTGCGGCTCGACCAGGCCGCGTCCTACGGCCTGACCTCGATCCAGAACGCCTCGTCGATCGAGTTGCCGGTCTACGAGCGGGTGATGAACGAAGGCGGGCTCAAGGTCCGCGTCACCGCCGCGTTGCCATTCCAGAAGGACCCGACGGCCGAGGAGGTGGCGCGCTACGAGGAGCTGCGCCGCCGCCACCGCGGCCCGCTGCTGCGCTTCGGGATCCTCAAGGGCATGCTCGACGGCGTCGTCGAGTCGAAGACCGCCGCGATGTTCGACGAGTACACGACCGGCGGTGGCCACGGCCACCTGAACTGGAGCGACGAGGACCTGAAGGCCGCCGCCGCGTTCTGGGACGCGCGCGGCTGGCAGATCCAGCTCCACGCGATCGGCGACCGGGCGATCGACCAGGCGCTCTCGGCGATCGAGCACGCGGCGAAGGTCAACGGCACGAGCGGTCGCCGCCACCGGGTCGAGCACGTCGAGGCGCCCCGCGCCGCCGACGTCGCGCGCTTCGTCAAGGCGGGCGCGATCGCCTCGACCCAGGCGCTGTTCGCCAACCCCGACAAGAACACGCTCGAGGTCTACGCGGCGAACCTCGGCCCCGACCGCTCGTCGCGGGCCATGGCCTTCCGGATGTTCGACGCGGCGGGCGTCCCACAACCGTTCGGCAGCGACTGGCCCGTGTTCCCGATGGAAGTGCGGCTCGGCCTCTACGCCGCGGTCACCCGCACGACCCCCGAGGGCGTGCCGCCCGGGGGCTGGGAGCCGCACCTGACGGTGTCGGCCGAAGCGGCGCTGCGCCACTTCACGGTCGACGGCGCCTACGCGAGCTTCGAGGAGGACATCAAGGGCACGCTGGCGGTCGGCAAGCTGGCCGACTTCGTGGTCCTGTCGGAGGACGTCACCCAGCCGCCGGCTCGCCGGATCCTGGACGCGAAGGTGCTGCGGACGGTGATGGGCGGGAAGGACACGTTCCGGGCGGCGCCTTGACCGCGGCGCCGGCCGTTCGTATCATTTCCGCAGTCGCTGGCGCTATCGTCTAGGGGTTAGGACGAATGGTTCTCAGCCATTAAACCAGGGTTCGAATCCCTGTAGCGCTACCAACTCCAGGACTCACAGCAACTTAACCCCGCAACCAGGTCGCCTCCGGGCGGCCTTTGTTGTTTTCTGGGGCGGCGACGTCGGCCCTAGTTCTCGGCCAGCACGATGATGCGGTCGCCCTCGGCGAACTTCAGCGGGCTGGCCTTGTCCGGGTTGACCACGACGCCGTAGGACGCCTCCGGCTTGCCGGAGTCGGCCTTGCGGCGGTAGCCGATCGCGACCTCGCCGCGCCGCAGTGCCGCCTCGCACACCGTGTAGAAGTTGACCGCGCTGCCGGCCACCACGTAATCGGAGGCCGGCTTCAGGTAGAGCTCCGCGCCGTCGGGGTCGAACAGGTCCTCGAAGATCGGCATCAGCTCGCGGTTCTCGGAGACCTGGGCCAGCAGCAGGCTCATCAGCCGGTCGCTGACGATGAAGTCGTCGGCGCGGGTGACGGCCGCCAGCTCGCGGTTGCGCACGTCGCGCATCTCGCTGACGATCGAGATGTCGACGCCGGCGTGGTCGGAGATGTCGCGCAGGTGGAGCAGGGTGATCAGCGAGCGGCTGTCGGCCTCCTGCGGGTCGGCCTTGTCCGCGGGGCTGAGCGTGATCACGTGCTGGTAGGACGGCACGTCGAGAAGGTCGAGCAGGTCGCGGTCGGTGATGTCGCCCACGCGCACCTGCACGGTCGAGTTCTTCGCCGCGGGCAGCGCCCGCACCTCCTCGGCCAGCTCTTCGCTGGGCACCACCACGGCCGTCGTCGAGCCCGCCGGCACGTAGGCGTCGAGCTCGCGCAGCATCACCTTCGCGCGCTCGTTCCAGCCCAGCAGCAGCGTGCGCTCCGGGGCCGCGGGCGTGGCCGCTGCATCGCGGATCGCGTCCTCCCGCACGTCGGGCTGGCCGCCGAGCCGGATCGTGTCGTCGTCCGCGGAGATCGCGATCACCTTGTCGCCCTTCGCGATCGCCTCTGCGCGCGGCGGGTTCAGCACCAGCCGCCCGTCGGCCTTGCGCAGCCCGATCACGCACGAGTCGGCGTAGGCCTGCACCGCGTCGCCGAAGGTCCTGCCGACGAGCGCCGGCTCGTCCTTGAAGTAGATCTCGTCGCCGCCGAAGTCCATCAGCTCCGTGTAGACGACGCTGAGGCCCGACTGGCGGCAGGTCTGGACCGCGATCCGCGCGATCAACTCGCCGGCCACGACGAAGTCCGCCTCGTCGCCGCCGACCATCTTCGCCACCCGCAGGTTCCGCGCGTCCTCGAGCTTGGCGACGATGTTGTAGCGGTCGCTGCGGCGGTTGGGCGCGTTGGTCAGCGCCAGCACGGTCTTGATCACGTGGGCGTCGCCTTCGTCGCCCTCGGGGTTCAGCACGATCACCGACCGCGACTCGGCCGGGTTGACCAGCTCGAGGTCGGCCAGGTCGGCGGGGTTGCCGGTGCGGCACACCACGTGGGTGCGGCCGGTGTCGGGCACCCGCAGCCGCAGCTCGTCCTCCATCTCGACCTTGTCCTTGTCGGCCAGGATCGCGACGCAGGCGCGCTTGCGGTTGGCGTTGGCCGCGCACAGCTCCTGCACGATGGTGAAGATCTCGGGCGACCAGCCGAGGATCACGGTGTGGTCGCTCTCGACGACGGGCGAGCGGCCCTTGCGCAACTCGTCGATCCGGCTCTCGATGCCGGAAGTCAGCACGCCGATCAGGGTGCTGACCACGAAGATGCCGCCGAGCGTGATGCCGAGCATCGCGAACAGGAACGGCCAACTGCCCTGGTCGCCGCCCATCGTGCCGGCGTCGAGCGTGCGCATCAGCCCGGACCAGGCCAGCGCCGCGATCCCGGGCTGCGAGCCGTCCTCGGTCGCGGGGGCGATGCCGGTGACGTGGACCAGCAGCGCTGCGACCAGGATCATCACCGCGGAGGCGACCGCCAGCCAGCCGATCAGCGCGATGGTCCCTGCGGAAAGCGTGTTGTCGAACCAGTAGCGAAGCCGCTGCGCGCGCGTGAAACGATTCAAGGGAGCCCCCAGGTCATGGAAATCGAGCGCGTACTCTATACCCGATGGCGCTGCGCAGTGACTTGGCCCTCCTCTTCTTGGAGTTGTCACGAACTTGGCAACTGCGATACTCTGACGTCGAGTGTCAAGGGTCCGCCCGGTCTTGTGCGGGTCCCGATCCCATAGTCCGAACCCGAGAATCGACTTCCTCGATCGATACTTTTTGAGGAGTTCAGCCCCAATGCCCAATCTCGCCTCCGCGATCCGCGCGGAGATTCGCTCGGAGTTGTCGCGTGCCCAGGCGCGCCCGTCCGGTGGCCGTCTCGTTGCGGAGGTCCGGAAGCTGCGGGCGACCGTGGCCGAGCAGGGCCGCACCATCGCCCGCCTCGAGCGCAAGCTCGGCCGCGGGGTGAGGAATGCCGGCGCCACGGGGACCCCGTGGGGACGCAAGGCCGGCTCGGTGGCAGCGGCGGCGCGGGCCGCCGGCCTCGACCCCAAGGCACTGCTGGCGTTCCGCAAGAGCCTCGGCCTGTCGCGGATCGACTTCGCGGCCAAGGCCGGCGTCAGCTCCGGCTCGATCTTCCTGTGGGAGAGCGGGCGGGCGGTGCCGCGCGGCACCAGCCTCGACAAGCTGAAGAAGATGATGGCGAAGGGCGCCCCGAAGGGCGCCTCCCGCCGCTAGTCTTCCTTCTTCTTCTCGTCGGGCGCGGCGGGCTCCCGCCGCGCCCACGAGAACAGCGAGAACAGGCCGCGCTCGGTGCGCGCGGGCTCTTCTGCCCGTGGCGCGACGGGCTCGCTGTTCTCGGCGGGCGCCGCTTCCATCGCCGGCGCCGCCTCGTCCTCGGTCGACTCTCCTTCGTCGGACTCGTTGTCCTCGGGCGCCGTGGCATCGCTCGCGGCCCCGCCGCGTCCGCGCCGGCCGCGGCCCCGCCGTCGGCGCGGGCCGCGCTCGCCGCGCTCGCCGGCTTCGCCGCCGGCCTCGCCCTCTTCGCCGGGCGCCGCGACTTCGCTGCCGGCCTCCGCCGACACGGCCGGCGACGACACCGGGGTGTGGGTGCCGCGCGATTCGCGGGTCGAAGTCGCGGGGGCCGCCGCCGTCGTGGCCACGGCCGCGCCGCCGCCGACGACGGCACCGGAGCCGAGGTCCTCGATCACGTAGCTGCCGCTGCGCTGGTCGCGGCGCAGGGTGACGATGCCCTTGCGCTGGGCGTCCTCGAGCAGGTGGGAGAAGGTGCGGTAGCCGTAGTAGGTCTCGTTGAACGAGGGCCGCTTGCGCTTCATGGTCTCCTTGACCATGGAGCCCCACAGCGATTCCTTGTTCTCGCGCTGCAGCGCCAGCACCGAGTCGACCAGCAGCGAGAAGCACTCCTGGATCTTCTCGGGCAGGTTGCCGACCAGTTGCGGCATCGGCCGCTGGCGCGCCCGCACGAGGTCCTCGTAGAAGATGAACTCGTCGCAGTTCTCGGTCAGCAGGTCGGACGTGGAGTTCTTCACCCCGAGCCCGATCACGTGCTTGTCGTTCTCCTTGAGCTTGGAGACGAGCGGCGAGAAGTCGCTGTCGCCGGAGGCGACCACGAAGCAGTTGATGTGTTCCTTCTGGAACGACAGGTCCATCGCGTCGACGACCAGCCGGATGTCCGCCGAGTTCTTGCCGCCGACGGACTTCTGCGGCACCTCGATCAGCTCGATCGCGGCTTCGTGGAAGGAGCGCTTGTAGTCCGAGTAGCGGGTCCAGTCGGCGTAGGCCTTCTTGACCAGCAGCTTGCCCTTGTCGAGCAGGCGCTCCAGCACGAGGTTGATGTCGAACTTGCGGTAGTGGGCGTCGCGGACGCCGATTGCGATGTTCTCGAAGTCGATGAAGAGCGCGATCCGCTGCTCGTCCTGGTTCGGCGCTGCCAAGGGTCCTCCCTGCGAATTTCTCATTCACGGGGGCCTCCCGCGCGCCATCGAGGCGCTGCGTGGGAAACCCCCGTCGGCGGACCTCGGGAGGCCCGGGCGGACGCCCGTCATTCCCGGGGCCGCGGCAAGTGAGGCTAACACACGGGCGGGCCACGGGATAATGCGCCAAAGGACCCGGGCCACTCACGCCTGGACAGGAGGAAGTCGATGCATCGCTACGCCACGCTCGCCCTGGTCGCCCTCGTCTCCGCGGGACTCGGCTACGCCACCGGTTCGGAGGGCCACCGCCGAATTGCTCCCGACGGGGCTCCGGCCCGGCCCAACGCCCCGTTCACGCCGGGCGTGATGGCCGGCGACCTGCTCTACCTGTCCGGCAACATCGGCGTCGACCCCGCCACCGGCAAGGTCCCCGCGGCTTTCGCCGACGCCGCTCGCCAGTGTCTCGCCAACCAGCTCGCGATCCTGAAGGCGGCCGGCCTGGGCTGGGAGGACGTGGTCAAGGTCAACGTCTACGTCGAGGACATGGCCCGCTACGAGGAGTTCAACGAGCTCTACCTCAAGGCCCTGCCGGCCCCGTATCCGGCCCGCACGTTCGTGGCGGTGGCCGACCTGCCTGGCGGGGCCCAGGTCGAGGTCGAGGCGGTCGCCGTTCGGCGTCACTGACGGAAAATCCCACGGAACTCTATACCGCCCGGTACGTATAGAGCTTCGTGGCGCCGCCCGAGGCTTCGAGCCGAGACCGCATCCTGCAGAAGGCGATCGAGTTGTTCGCGGAGCGGGGCTACGAGGCCACGTCGGTCCGCGAGATCTGTGAGGCCGCGGGGCTGACCAAGCCCACGCTCTACCACTTCTTCGGCTCGAAGGAGGGCGTGTTCCGCGCTCTCGTCGAGGGCAGCCTGGCGGAGCTGAGCACCGAGCTGGGGCAGACCCTCTCGCAGCCGGGCTCGACCCGCGAGCGGCTGGGCCGCTTCGCGCGCCTCTACTTCGAGCGCACTCGCGCCCGGCGGCCGCTGATGCGGCTGATCTTCTCGCTCGTCCACAACCCGCCTGCGGCGGGCCGGCCGATCGACTGCACCGCGTACTACGACGCCACCGCCGGCCGCCTCGCGACCGCCCTCTCCCAGGGCGTCGAAGCCGGGGAGTTGCAGCCGGGGCCGGTCGAGCCGCGATTGCTCGTCTTCATGGGCGCGCTCGCCGAATCCCTCGCCGGAAACCTGATCGCCGGCCGGCCGGAGCTGACCCCGGAGCTGGCCGATGCGCTCGTCGACACCGTCCTCGACGGCTGGACCCCGAAACGATGAGAACGAAGATCCTGACCCTGGCCCTCGTCGCAGTGCTGCCGCTGGCGCCGACGCAGGCCGAACCGCTGTCCCGCGCGCAGGTGGTGGAGGCCGCGCTGGCCGCCAACCCCGAGGTGCTGCTGGCGCTCGAGGACCTCGCGATCCTGCGCGGCCGCGGCGGCGAGGCGCTGGCCGATGCGCTGCCCGAGATCAAGCTGCTGGGCACCGCCCAGCGCTTCCGGGACCCGTCGCTGCTCAACAGCAGCAGCTTCGATTTCTTCCCGGCCGAGCTGCGCGACGCGCTGCGGCCGATTCCCGCCAGCCTGTTCGACGGCGCCGTGACCGTGAAGCAGACACTGTTCACGTTCCGCCTCGGCGCCGCGATCCGCGCCGCCCGCCACGCGGTGACGCTCGGCGAGGAGCAGGTGCGGCAGGCGCGGCAGGCGGTGGCGCTCGAGGCGGTGCGCGCGTACGACGAGTACCTGCTCGCGCTGGCCAGGGTCGACGTCGGCGGCAAGGCGCTGCGTCAGAAACAGATTCACCTCGAGACCGCGCGCAACCGGCGCGCCGCCGGGGTCGTCACGGACCTCGACGTGCTGCGCTCGCAGGTGGATGTCGAGAACGCCCGCGCCGTGCTGATCCGGCTCGAGGGCGAAGCGGCCGAGGCCGCGGCGACGATCAACGCGGTGATGGTGCGCGACATCGCGACGCCGATCGAGCCCGTCGACAGCCTCGACTACGAGCCGTTCGAGGCCGACGTCGAGCGGCTCGTGGCGGAGGCCCGGGGGGTGCGGCCGGAGGTCAAGGCCGCACAGGCCGCGGAGAAGGCCTATGCGGAGTTCGTCACCGTGGAGAAGGCGGAAGGCCGCCCGCGGCTCGACTTCGAAGGCGCCTGGGGCTACTCGGTGCGCGAGCTCGGCAACTTCCTCGAGCAGGACTACGAGCGCTGGGCCGTGCAGGTCAAGCTGACGGTGCCCGTGTTCGACGGCTGGCGCACCCGTGGTCGCGTCGCCCAGGCCAGGGCCGAGCTCGGCAAGCGACAGCAGGAGATCCGCGCCCTCGACAACCGCGTGCGGCTGCAGGCGCAGCAGGCGGTGACGCGGCTGCACGCGTCGAAGAGCCTGATCGAGGCAGCGGAGCTGTCGGTGACCCAGGCCCGGCGCGCGCTCGAGATGACGCAGGCCAACTACAAGGCGGGTGCTTCGACCACTCTCGACGTGCTCGACGCCCAGGCCGCGCTGACCCAGGCCGAGGTTACCCGCGTACAGGCCCTGCACGCGCACGCGGGCGCCCGCGCCTTCGCCCGCTTCGTGATGGGCCGCAGCCCGCTGGGCGACGGCGCGCCCGCAGCGGCGGTGCCCGGCGCAGCCCTGGCAGCCACCCGATAGACCCGAAGGACCACGACCCATGCCACGCAAGCTCTTCCTGATCGCCGTCACCACGTTGCCGCTGCTCGCGGCCTGCGGCGGCACGCCCCCGCCGCCCGCCGCGCCGCGCGCGCTACCCGTGCGGGTGGCGGCGGTCGAGACCCGCGACCTCGAGGACCGCCTCGCGCTGACCGGCACGCTGCGCCCGCGGCGCCAGGTCGCGGTCGTCGCCGAGGTGGCCGCGCGGTTGATGTCGGTCGCCCGCGACGAAGGGGCGCGGGTCGCCGAGGGCGAGGTGATCGCCCGCCTCGACGACACCGACTACCGGCTGTCCCACGACCGCGCCCGCGCGGTGCAGGCCGTGGCGGAGGCCAACCAGGCGCACGCGGTCGCCGAGAAGGAGCGCGCCGACAACCTGCTGAAGACCGGCGGCATCACCGACAAGGACCACCTCGCGGCCCAGGTCGGGCTGCAGGTCGCCGCCGCCTCGCTGCTGCAGGCGAAGGCGGAGGTCGCGATCGCCGCCTCGCAACTCGCGCGCTGCGAGATCAAGGCGCCGTTCGCGGGCCGCGTCGCCCGCCGCCACGCCGACCCCGGCGCGATGCTGGCCTCCGGCACGCCCGCCTTCACGCTGGTCGACGACGCCGTGCTCGAGTTCCGCTCCGAGGTGCCCTCGGCCGACTACGGCAAGCTGAAGGTGGGGGCGACGGTCTCGGTGCGGGTCGACGCGATGCCGGACTACGAAGCCGTGGGCCGCCTCGCCCGCATCGCGCCGCTGATCGACGACCGCAACCGCACGTTCGAGGCGATCGTCGAGGTGCAGAACGGCGAACGCCTGGTCGGCGGCCTGTTCGCACGGGCGCTGGTCAAGGTGGGCGCCGTCAGCGGCGCGCTGGTGGTGCCGCCGGCGGCGCTCGTGCGCGACGGCGCGCAGCCCGACCGCGCCCTGGTCTTCGTCGTCGAAGGCGGCAAGGCCGTGCGCCGCGAGGTGACGCTCGGCGTCGAGGCCGCGGCCGCGACCCAGGTCACGCACGGCCTCGCCGCCGGCGAGCGGGTGATCCTCGATCCGCCGGCCTCGCTCTCGAACGGCTCCCCGGTCGAGGCCCGGACGGCTGCCGAAGCCGAGGCCGCCGCGGCCTCGCCGCGCGGGTAGGCCATGTTCCTCTCCGACCTGTCGATCAAGCAGCCGGTCTTCGCCACCATGATGATGGCGGGGCTGGCGGTGCTCGGCCTCGTCTCCTACCAGCAGCTGAACGTCGACCAGTTCCCCGACGTCGATTTCCCGGTCGTGGTGGTGACGACCCGCTACCCGGGCGCCTCGCCGGAGGCCGTCGAGCGCGACGTGACCAAGCGCATCGAGGAGGGCATCAACACCGTCGAGGGCATCCGCCACGTGGAGTCCACGTCGCAGGAGGGCCTGTCGAACGTGGTGATCCTGTTCCGGGTCGGCATCTCCAGCATCGCCAGCGCCCAGGACGTGCGCGGCAAGGTGGCCTCGATCCGCGGCGACCTGCCGCGCGAGATCGAGGAGCCGATCATCCAGCGCATGGACCCCGGCGAGATGCCGGTGGTGTCGGTGGCCGTCAACGCGCCGGGGCTGTCGCCGCAGGCGGCGACCGACTTCGCGGACAAGGTGATCAAGCGCCGCTTCGAGAACGTCGCGGGCGTCGGCGCCGTCAACCTGGTCGGCGAATCGGAGCGCGAGATCCAGGTCGTGGTCGACCGCGCGAAGCTGGAGGCCTACCGGCTGTCACTGCTCGACGTGGTGACCGCCCTGCGCAAGGAGAACGTCGACGCCCCGGCGGGCTCGGCGGATCGCGGGGCGACCGAGGCGCTGGTGCGGGTGGCCGCCCGTGGCCGCAGCGCGCAGGACGTGGCCGAGATCCCGGTCAAGCAGCGCGGCGCGTCGGTGATCCGGGTCCGCGACCTGGCCCAGGTGGTCGACGGCGTGAAGGAGTCGAAGAACCTCGCCTTCCTCGACGAACGGCCGGCGCTGGCGCTCGACATCCAGAAGCAGTCGGGTGCCAACACGGTGGAGGTGGCGGACGGCGTGATCGCCGCGGTGGAGCGCATCCAGAAGGAGCTGCCGGCGGGCGTCACGCTGCAGGTCGTGCGCGACGACTCGGTGTTCATCCGCGAGTCGATCCACGACATCAACACCACGATGATCGTCGGCGGCCTGCTGACCGTGCTGATCGTGTTCGTGTTCCTCAACTCGTGGCGCTCGACGGTGATCACCGGCCTGACCCTGCCGATCTCCGTGATCGCGGCCTTCACCGTGATGAACTTGTTCGGTTTCACGCTCAACATGCTGACGCTGATGGGCCTGTCGCTGGCGATCGGCATGCTGATCGACGACGCGATCGTGGTCCGCGAGAACATCGTGCGCCACGTGCAGCGCGGCAAGGACCACCACCGCGCGGCCCGCGAAGGCACCGCCGAGATCGGCCTGGCCGTGATGGCGACCACGTTCACGATCGTCGCGGTGTTCGTGCCGGTCGCGTTCATGGGCGGCATGGTCGGCCAGTTCTTCTACGAGTTCGGGATCGTGGTCGCGGCCGCGGTGCTGGTCTCGCTGTTCGTCAGCTTCACGCTCGACCCGATGTTGTCCTCGATCTGGTTCGACCCCGAGCTGGAGCAGGACCGCCACGGCACCCGGCTCGGCAAGCTGCTGGCCCGCTTCAACCACTGGTTCGACGCCCAGCACGTGCGCTACGAGAGCGCGTTGCGCTGGTCGCTGTCGCACCGGCCCGCCGTGCTGGCGATCGCGCTGTTCGCGTTCCTCTCCGCGTTCCCGATCCTGGGCGCGCTGGGTGGCGACTTCATGCCCGACTACAACCGCGGCGAGTACCAGGTGATGTTCAAGGCCACGCCGGGCGCGACGCTGCGCGAGACCGGCGACCGCGCGCTGCAGATGGTGCGCGAGCTGCGGGCGCTGCCCGACGTGGCGTACACGTACACGACGATCGGCGAGGCCGGCACCCAGTACCGGCCGGTGACCGAGGGCGTCACCTACGTCAAGCTGCGGCCGGGCACGGGCAAGACCTTCTCCGAGGTGCTGGGCGAGGCCCGCGCGCGGATCCAGGCGGTGCCCGGGCTGACCTACGGCCTGACCGAGGCCGGGCCCTTCGGCCAGAAGCCGATCCAGGTCTCGATCAAGGGCGAGGACGTCGACCAGCTGGACCGCATCTCGAAGGAGCTGATGGCGGCGATGGCCGCGATCCCCGGCCTCGCCGACGTCGAGACCAGCCTCGAGAAGAGCAAGCCGGAGCTCAAGGTGCGGGTCGACCGCGGCCGTGCCAGCGACCTCGCCGTCGGAGTGGCGCCGGTCGCCGACACGCTGCTGACGGCGGTCGCGGGCCAGGTCGCGTCGGTGATCGAGGACGACGCGGGCGACACCCACGATGTGCGGGTGCGGCTGCGCGGTGACCAGCGCCGCTACGCAGCCGACCTGCTGGCGCTGACGGTGCCCTCCGACCGCGACGACCCTCACCAGGACAAGATCCAGGTGCCGCTGCGCGAGATCGCGCGGGCCGAGCCGGGGGCCGGGCCGTCGACGATCCGCCGCAAGGACCTGCAGCGCGAGGTGCGCGTCTCCGCCAACCCCGACGGCCGTCCGCTCGGCAACATCACCGCCGACATCGAGGCGGCGGCGGCGAAGATCGAGATGGCGCCGGGTTACGCGATCGAGTCGGGCGGCGACGCCGAGGAGCTGAAGGACATGTTCTCCAACATGTTCCGCGCGCTGTTCCTGGCCGTCGTCTTCATCTACCTGATCCTGGCCAGCCAGTTCGGCAGCTTCACCCACCCGCTGGCGATCATGCTGTCGCTGCCGCTGTCGCTGGTGGGCGTCGCGCTGGCGCTGCTCGCCACCGGCGACACGCTCAACATCATGAGCATGATCGGGCTGATCATGCTGATGGGCCTGGTCACCAAGAACGCGATCCTGCTGGTCGACTTCGCCAACCAGGCGCGGGCCGCGGGCCTTGCGCGCGACGAGGCGCTGATCCAGGCCGGAACCACCCGGCTGCGGCCGATCGTGATGACGACGCTGGCGATGATCTTCGGCATGCTGCCGCTGGCGTTCGCGATCGGCGCCGGCGCCGAGATGCGGGCGCCGATGGCGCGGGCGGTGATCGGCGGCCTGATCACCTCGACGCTGCTGACCCTGATCGTGGTGCCGGTCGTGTACACCTACCTCGATACGGGCTGGCGCAGCAAGGAGCACGAAGCGGCCGAGCCGGAGCCCGCGACCACGACGCCATAGGCGGACGCCACCTCGCCAGCGTCTTGACTGCAGTGCTGGCAATCTGCAAGCATCGACCTGTGGCAGCGCAGATCACCATTCGTGACGTGCCGGACACCGTGAGAAGGGAACTGGCGGCGCGGGCCGCGCTGCAGGGTCGGTCGATGCAGGAGTACCTGCTTGGCGAGCTGCGCCGGCTGGCGGCGAAGCCCTCCCTCGAGCGGGTGCTGGCGCGGGCGCGCGAGCGCAAGGCCCGGACCGGGACGACGCTGACGGCGACCGAGCTGCTCGGCCACCGCGACGCCGACCGGCGTTGAATCACGTCGTCGACGCCTCCGTGCTGGTGGCCGCCGTGGCCGACGCAGGTCCGGACGGATTGTGGGCGGAGTCCGTGCTGGCCGAGGGCGCGCTCGTGGCGCCGGAACTGGTGCTCGTCGAGGCCACCAACATCCTGCGCCGGCTGGAACTCGCTGGCCGCCTCGATCGGCTCGAGGCCGGCACCGCGGCCGCCGACGTCCTCGCATTCGACGTCGCCCTGCAGCCGTTCGGCCCGTTCGCGGCGCGGGTCTGGGAGCTGCGGGCGAACGTGACCGCGTACGACGCCTGGTACGTCGCCGTGGCCGAGGCGTTCGAACTTCCGCTCGCCACGCTCGACCGCCGGCTGGCGAGCGCCAGTGGCGCCCGCTGCCGTTTCCGTGTGCCGCCGATCGGCTGAGGGCCGGCGCCTACTCCTGCCAGAGGAACTTCGGGGCCGGCTTCTCCACGGGCCACACCTGCTTCAGGGTCTCGGCCTCGTAGAGCTCGCCGTTCTTGACCACCCAGCGGATCTGCGCGGTGTTCCGGATGTCCGCCAGCGGGTCGGCGTCGAGCACCACCAGGTCGGCGAGCTTGCCGGCCTCGACCGAGCCGAGGTCCGGCGCGAAGCCCAGCTTGTCGGCCGCCTGCAGGGTCGCCGCGCGCAGCGCCTGCATCGCGGTCAACGCCTGGCCGCGCCCGCCGATCCCCGCCATCGCCCACAGCTCCCAGTGCGGGCCCAGGCCCTGGACCTGGCCGTGGGCGCCGAGCGACACGTTGCCGCCGGCGCGGGCGACCTTGGCGACGCCCTCGGCGACGTGCGGGAACTGGTACTCCTCCGGCGCGATCCACGGGTGGCGCCGGCCCCACAGGTCGATCAGGCGGTGCGGCACGAAGCGGCGCAGCTTGGGGTCGTCGTGCGGGTTCATCTCCTGCCAGAAGTACAGCTCGCCCCACGGCCCGCCGTAGGAGACGAGCAGCGTCGGCGTGTAGTGGGTGCCGGTCTTCGCCAGGAACTGCACGCTGTCGTGTCCGAGCGGCAGCGGCAGCGAGTGCTCGAAGGCGGTGAAGCCGTCCATCGCCATCGTCATGTCGGTGGCGTGCTCGCCGCCACCCTCGGCGGTCAAGAGCATCTTCTCCAGCCGCGAAGCCTCGGCGAACCACAGCCGCTGCGCGCGCCGCGGCTGCTGGTAGACCTTGATCATCCGCGCGCCGTACGCCTTCATCCGCCGCACCTGGCGCCGCGCGTCGGCCAGGTTCTCGACCTCCGCCCAGAAGTCCTGGGCCTGGCCGCCGTAGAGCACGTCGCCCGAGGCGTAGATGCGCGGGCCGGTCATCAGCCCCGCCTCGACCATCTCGGCCTGGGCGAAGGTGTCGATCGAGGGCGCCGACGGATCGTAGGTCGTGGTCACGCCGTAGGCGAGGTTGGCGACGTACTCCCACTTCTGCTCCGGCAGCACCTCGAGGCCCGAGTAGTGGAAGTGGGCGTGGGTGTCGATCAGGCCGGGGATCACCGTCTTGCCGCGGGCGTCGAAGCGGCGTGCGTCCGCGGGCGCCTGCAGCGTGCCCGGCGCGCCCACGGCGGCGATGCGGTTGCCGGTGACCAGCACGTCGGCCGCGGCCAGCACCTCGTCGCCCTTCATCGTGATCACTCGCGCTCCTTCGAGCACGAACGAGCCCGTGGGCGTCGGGCGCGAGGCCTGCAGCGCGATCTCGAACGTCTTCGCCGTCGGCACCTTGAGCGCGTCTTCCGGCTCTGCGGGTTTCGCAGCCGTCTTCTTCGCGTCGTCCTTCGTCGGCTCGTCCTTCTTCGCCGCCTTCGCCCGCTCGTCCGCCGCGAACTTCAACGCGTCGGCCAGCGGCAGTCGGTGGAAGGTGCGGCCCTGGGTCCAGGTCAACGACTTTCCGCCATCGGCCCAGGCCACGAACGCGCCGGCCTCGCGCGACAGGCGGACCACGGGCAGCGGGCCGTCCTTGATCCCGACCTCGGGCGGCTCGGGCAACTGCATCCCGGGCAGGGCCGCGACGTACACGTTGTCGCGCGAGGCGAACGCGACCCACGCGCCGTCGGGCGAGGGGGCCAGCTCGGACAGCGCCGGCAGTCGCAGGTGGCGCCGCTTGTCGGTGCCGTCGAGGCGGATCGAGACCAGGTCGTTCTTGCCCGGATCGCCCGGCTTGGCCGGCGGCACGCCCTCGCGGAAGAACAGGCGGGTGCCGTCCGCACTCCAGAAGGCCTGCGGGTGGAAGCCCTTCGGGCCGCCCGGGTCGACCGCGGTGACGTAGCGCGGCTCGCCGCCGTTCGCGTCCAGGACATGGAGCTCGAACAGGTTCTCGTCTTCCGGCTGGCGGCCGCGGAACTCGAGCCCCGTGCCGCGCGCGACCGCGAGCCACCTTCCGTCGGGCGACCAGGTCGGGTTGGCGAAGTGGCCGGGCTGCCCGGTCAGCCGCACCGGCGCGCCGCCGGCGAGCTTCGTCTTGTAGACGGCGCCGCCTTCCTGGTCGTCCCACGTCACGTACGCGACCCACTGGCCGTCCGGCGACACCGCCGGCAGGTACTCGCGATCGGGATCGGCCTTGCGCGCGGGCATCGTCGCGGGGTCCGGCGTGAGACGGCGCGGCGCGCCCTGCGGGGCGCCATCGACCAGCGCCTGCACCCAGACCCGGCCGAGGGCGTCGAACACGACCGCGCTGCCGTCGGGCGTGAGCTGGGCGCGGCGCAGGATGCGGGCCGTGAACGGCCCCTGCGCGACCTTCTCCTGCCACGTCACCCGCGGCGCGGCGTGTTGCACGCCCTTCGCCACGAACGCGATCTCGCGCACGTCGCCGCCGTCGATCGCCACCCGCGCCAGCTTGCCGTGGTGGAAGAACACGACGGCCTTGTCGTCCGGCGTCAGCGCGTAACCGGGGAACAGGTCGAGCTGGGCGAACCCCTCCTGCTCGTCGCGGGTCGTGTCGGCCACCAGCACCCGTTCGAAGCCGTTGTCGAGGTAGCGCGCGACCAGCACGGTCTTCGCGTCGCGCCGCGAGACGTAGACGAGGATCTTGCCGTCGCGGCTCAGCGCCGGTCGCGCGCCGCCGCCGTGCCCTTCGGTGATCGCCCGCGTCTCGCCCGTGCGGCGGTCGAGGCGCTGCACCTGCCACAGCCCGTTCTGCAGGTTGGGGACGTAGTTGAACGGACCCTTGCGGCCGGCGAAGTAGACGAAGCGCCCGTCCGCGCTGGCGACCGGGCCCGCGGAGTTGTGGAACGCGTCGGTGGCGACCAGCTTCACGCCGGAGCCGCCGTCCTTGTGGAACATCCACAGCTCGACGGGCGGGATGCCGGCCTTCGTCCCGTCCTCCTTGCGGCCGAGCACGAACTGGCCGTCGGCGGTCCAGGCGGCCGCGCGCACGTAGCCGTTCTTCTCCGACGTGAGGGCGCGCGGGTTCCTGCCGTCGGCGTCCGCCAGCCACAGGTTGTCGACGCCGCCGCGGTCCGAGGTGAAGGCGATCGTCTTGCCGTCCGGCGCGAAGCGCGGCTGCGCGTCCCAGGCCGGGCCGCTGGTGATCGCCTTCGCCTCGCCGCCGCCGATCGGCAGCAGCCACAGGTCGCCGAGCAGGTCGAAGACGATCTGCTGGCCGTCGGGCGAGACGTCGAGCGAAAGCCAGGTGCCCTCGCGGGCCTCGAAGGCGATCGCGCGCGCCTGCGGGTGCGGCGTGTTGACGTCCGCCGCGGGGTCCTTCGGAGTTGGCGCCGGCTTCGCGGCCGCGGCGGCGAACAGGGTCAGGGCGAGGGCGAGATGCACGAGTCCTCCAGGGCATCCACGGGCATGAACGTGTGGGGATGCCCCGCATTCTAGCTTCCCCCGCGCTGCGCCCCCGGGCATCATCGGGACCATGAGCCTCGACATCCTCGTCGCGCGGTTGACCGGCCAGGCGCTGCTCCACGAGAAGCTGCTCGCGGACGACGCGGCCCAGCTCGGCCGGCGGCCGGCGCCCGAGAAGTGGAGCGCGGTCGAGAACCTCGCCCACGTCGCGCGCCACCACGAGGTGATGCTCGACCGCCTGCGGCAGATGGCGGCGACTTCCGGGGAGATCGCCTTCCCCGCGTACGTGCCGGAGCAGGACCCGGCCTGGCCGGCCTGGCAGCGGTTGACCCCGGCCGAGGTCCGCGAGCGGCTGCGCGCGCTGCGGCAGGAGATGGTGGCCTTCGTCGAGGGCCAGGCCGAGCGGCTGTCCGCGATGCGCGGCAGCCACCCCGCGTTCGGGCCGCTGCCGGGGGAGGGCTGGCTCGAGCTCTTCCTCGTCCACGAGGCTCACCACCAGTACCTGGCGCTGCGCGCGCTGGGCCTCGCAAAGCGCTGAGCCGCCACATCGTTTAACCCGTCGCCGGGGCCGCGGGTCTTGGCTTTCGAGCCGCTTGTGCCCAGAATTCCGGATTGGGCGCGGGACGCTCTCGTCCGCCATTCCCTGATACCGACGCCGCCCGCGGCCCCCCGGGGAGCATCATGAACAGCCGAGCGGTTTCTTTCGTCCTCGCCGCGTCGTCCTCTGCATTCCTCGTCGCCTGCGGGGGCTCGTCGTCGGCGGCCGGCAGCGCACCCGCGGGTGCCAAGCCCGCGTCGCGCGGGCCGATGGCGCTCAAGGTCCGGGTCGCGCCGGTGACCGTCCAGGATGTCGTCTACGAGGTCAAGGCGGTCGGCTCGCTGGAGGCCGAGGAGATCGTCCAGGTCACCGCCGAGGTCGAAGGCGCCGTCAGCGAGGTGTTGTTCCGCGAGGGCGACCACGTCACGCCGAAGACCGTGCTGGCGCGGATCGACCCCGAGAAACACCGGCTCGAGGCCGAGCGCGCCGAGGCCGCCTACCAGAAGGCGCTGGCGGACGTCGAGCGCTCCCAGGCCGACCTCGACCGCCGCGAGCAACTCGCCAGGGACCAGCTGGTCGCGGCCGAGGAGCTGAACCGCTCGCGCGGCGAGACCCGGCGCCTGGCGGCCGAGGCCGACGCCGTCAAGGCCGCCCGCGACATCGCCGCCGCCAACCAGCGCCGCTCCGAGGTGCGCCCGGCGCGGGCGGGCGTGATCAACACCCGCACCATCGACGCGGGCACCTGGGCCCGCGAAGGCATGGCGCTGGCGACGCTGGTCGACGTGTCGCGGCTGCGGCTGCGCTTCAAGGTCTCCGAGGCCGAGTCGCTGCGCGCGCGCGACGGCCAGGACGTGGTGTTCCGCGTCTCGGCGCTGGGCGACCGCGACTTCCACGCCACGATCTACCACGTCGGCGAGCTGGCCGACCCCACCACCCGCCAGGTCGAGGTGCTCGCGTTCGTGAAGAACCCGGGCGTGCTCAAGCCCGGCTTCTTCGCCGAGGTGCGGCTGGCGACCGAGTCGAAGAAGGGCGCGCTGGTGGTGCCCGGCTCCGCGGTCCAGGCCTCCGAGCGCGGCTTCATCGCCTACGTGGTCGAGGGCGGCAAGGCGGTGTTGCGGCCGCTGCAGATCGGCTTGCGCACGCCGGACGGCAGCGTCGAGGTGATCTCGGGCCTGAAGGCCGGCGAGACGGTCGTGGTCGAGGGCTCCGACCGCATCGGCGACGGCGTGGCGGTGGAAGCGGTCGGCGACGAGGTGATCAAGCCCTCCGCCGAGCCGGCCGCGCCCTCGCAGGGAGCCCGCTGATGGCAAACGAGCACGACGAACGACCGGCGCCCGAACGCGACGAACCACACGAGGATGCTCGCAAGATAGCGACCGGCAGCACGCTCGCGGACATCTCGATCCGCAACCACGTCTTCGCCTGGATGCTGATGGCGGCGCTGATCGGCTTCGGCATCATCACCTACACCGGCTTCGGCAACGTGGTGAAGGGCCTCGGCATCAGCCAGAACCCCGACGTCGACTTCCCGGTCGTCAACATCTCGCTCGGCTACGAGGGCGCCTCGCCCGAGATCATGGAGACGGACGTCGTCGACTTCGTCGAAGACGCGGTCACCTCGATCGAGGGCGTCAAGTCGATCAGTTCGACCTCGCGCCACGGCTCGGCCAGCGTCACCGTCGAGTTCGAGCTCGACCGCAACATCGACGCCGCGCTGCAGGACGTGCAGACCAAGGTCGCCCAGGCCGGGCGCCGGCTGCCGCGCGAGCTCGACCCGCCGGTCGTCACCAAGAACAACCCCGAGGACCAGCCGATCATGTGGCTGAGCCTGTCCGGGGCCCGCTCCGCCAGCTTCCTCGCCGACTACGTGCGCAACGTGCTGCGCCCGCAGTTGCAGACGATCCCGGGCGTCGGCGAAGTCTTCATGGGCGGCTACCGCGAGCGCAACCTGCGGGTCTGGTTCGACGCGCCGCGGCTCGAGGCCCAGGGCCTGACCGTGCTCGACGTGATGCAGGCCATCCAGCGCGAGCACCTGGAGGTGCCGGCGGGCCGGATCGAGACCTCCGAGCGCGAGATGAACGTGCGCGCCGAAGGCGAGGCGATCGACGTCGAGGGTTTCCGGCGGCTGGTCGTCGTCTACCGCGACGGCGCGCCGATCCGCCTGCAGGACGTGGCGGTCGTCGAGGACGGGCTGGAGGACCGGCGACGGGTCGCCCGCGCGATGGGCAACGTCTCGATCGGCTTCGGCGTGCGCAAGCTGCGTGGCGCCAACGCGGTCGAGGTCGGCCGCAACGTCAAGGAGCGGATCGAGCAGTTCCAGGGCCAGCTCCCCGAGGGCGTCCTGCTCAACGTCAACTTCGACGGCACGATCTTCATCGAGCACGCGATCCAGGAGATCCTGTTCACGCTGCTGATGGCGGCGCTGCTGACAGGCGCCGTGTGCTGGATCTTCCTCGGCTCGTGGTCGACGACGGTCAACGTGCTGCTGGCGATCCCGACCTCGATCCTCGGCACCTTCGTCGTCATGTACTTCCTGGGCTTCACGCTCAACACCTTCACGGTGCTGGGCCTGACGCTGACAGTCGGCATCGTGGTCGACGACGCGATCATGGTGCTCGAAAACATCTACCGCCACCGCGAGCACGGCGAGGGCAAGATCAAGGCCGCCTCGGTCGGCGCCCGTGAGATCACCTTCGCCGCCGCGGCCGCGACGATGGCGATCATCGCGATCTTCCTGCCGGTCGCCTTCATGAAGGGCATCATCGGCAAGTTCTTCTTCCAGTTCGGCGTCACCATCTCGGTCGCGGTGCTGATCTCGCTGCTGGAAGCGCTGACGCTGGCGCCGATGCGCTGCTCGCAGTTCCTCGAGGTCGGCGAGCGCACCACCCGCTTCGGCCAGGCGGTCGAGCGCAGCTTCGCGCGGCTGGCCGCCGCCTACTCGCGCGCGCTGACGCCGGCGCTGCACCACCGCGGCGCGATCCTGGCCGGTTCGACCGTGTTCTTCGCGCTGTCGCTGCTGCTGATCGGCCTGTTGCGCCAGGAGTTCGTGCCGGCCCAGGACTCGGGCCGCTTCCAGATCCGCTTCCAGACCCCGGTCGGCACCGCCCTCGACGCCACGGAGCGCTACTTCAAGGCGGTCGAGGACTACCTCGGCCAGCGCGGGGAGGTCGTGCGTTACTTCGGCTTCCTCGGCGGCTTCGGCGGCGGCGAGGTCAACGCCGGCATGCTGTGGTTGACCATGAAGGACAGCGGCGACCGCCCGCGCGATCCCAAGGCGGGCCGCGAGCTGACCCAGCAGGAGTTCATGGACGTCGTGCGCCGCGACCTGTCCCAGATCCCCGGCGGCCGCTCGGTGCTGGTCGACCCCTCGGCGCAGAGCTTCAGCGCCAGCCGCGGCGGCGGCTTCCCGATCGAGATCTCGATCCGCGGCCGCGACTGGGACACGCTCGCCACCAAGTCCAAGGAGCTGATGGACGCGATGCGCGAGACCGGCCTCGTCACCGACGTCGACAGCGACTACCAGGTCGGCATGCCCGAGGTGTCGGTGATCCCGGACCGCAACAAGGCGGCCGACCTCGGCATCAGCATGGCGACCATCGGCCAGACCGTGAACGCGGCGATCGGCGGCACCCGGGTCGGCAAGTTCAAGGACCAGGGCCGCCGCTTCGACATCCGCGTGCGGCTGCTGCAGGACCAGCGCCAGCGCCCCGAGGACATCTCGCGGCTGCTGGTCCGCACCGGCACCGGCCAGCTCGTGCGCCTCGGCGACATCGTCCGCATCGAGCAGGCGCCGACGCTGCAGGCGATCACCCGCAAGGACCGCGAGCGGGCGATCACCATCTACGCCAACGTCGCCACCGGCGTGTCGCAGGCCAAGGCACTGGAGAGCTCGCTGGAGCAGGCCCGCACGGTGCTGCCCGACGGCTACCGGGCGATCCCGGCGGGCACCAGCCAGGCGTTCAAGGAGAGCTTCGACTCGCTGGTCTTCGCGTTCCTGATGGGCCTGATCGTGGCCTACATGGTGCTGGCGGCGCAGTTCAACGCCTTCACCCACCCGTTCACCGTGCTGCTGGCGCTGCCGTTCTCGATCTCCGGCGCGCTGATCGCGCTGTGGCTGTCGGGCCAGAGCATCAACGTCTACTCGATGCTGGGCCTGATCCTGCTGATGGGCATCGCCAAGAAGAACTCGATCATGCTGGTCGACTTCACCAACCAGTTCCGCGAGCAGGGCCTGGAGCGTCACGAGGCGCTGCTCAAGGCCTGCCCGGTGCGGCTGCGGCCGATCCTGATGACCTCGACCGCGACCATCGCCGGCGCGTTGCCGCCGGCGATGGCGATCGGTCCCGGCGCCGAGCTGCAGCGGCCGATGGCACTGGCGCTGGTCGGCGGCATGTTCGTGTCGACGGCCTTCACGCTGTTCGTCGTGCCCGCGGCCTACAGCCTGCTCGACGACGTGACGGCCTGGAACTCGGAGCGCCAGCGCCGCCGCCAGGGCCTGTTCCAGGCGCTGGCCTCCCTCCGCCACCGCGAGGCGTAGCGGCGCCAGCCCCGGGGGTGCGGGGGCGGAGGAGGGTGCGCTGTCCGACGGAGCCCCCGCGGAGCGCGGAGCCGCCCTCGGGCGGCTCCG
>JAMPXO010000066.1 GCA_023701125.1 Vicinamibacteria bacterium
ATGGGGGCTACGTCGCGAACGGGTTCCGACGCCGGGATGAACCCGGCGCCGGTGCCATGGGGGCTACGTCGCGAACGGACGCTCCTCCGCCCCCAAACCCCCGTCGCGCCAGTCCCTATAATCGAAAGCATGGGAACGTACCTGCTCGCGTTGTTGCTGTTGCAGGCCCCGGGCGCGCGCCCGGCGGCGCCGCCCGGACTGTCGTGGAACGAGGCCGATGCGCTCGCCGCCCGCCTGGGCGATCTCGAGGCCCGCTACAAGAAGGGCGAACGCCCGAAGAAGGGCATGCGGCCGGTCGGCGTGGGCCAGTCCGAGCTCAACTCGTACCTGAACCTGACGCTGGGCCCGAAGCTGCCGAAAGGCGTGACGGGCGTCAACTTCAGGCTCGACCGCGACCGGCTCGAGGGCCGCGGCACCGTCGATCTCGCCCAGGTCGGCAAGGACGTCAAGCTCGACGGCAGCGTCAGCGCCCTGGCTTTCTTCGGGGCCGTGCCGCTGGAGTTCGTGGGCACGTTGCGCAGCGAGAACGGCTTCGGCACGTTCGTGCTGGAGACCGTGCGGCTCGGCTCGTTCCCGGTCCCGCCGTCCGTGGTCGCGGACCTGATCCGCCGCAACACGAAGGGTGCAGACTACCCCGACGGCTTCGACCTGCTGGCGCCGTTCCGCCTGCCCTACTCGGTCTCGCGCGTGCGGCTCGAGCCGGGCCGCGCCGTGCTCGAGTTCTGAACCCGCTCGACACCCCCGTCCAGTTCGTCCGCGGCGTCGGGCCGCAGCGCGGCGAGGCGCTCGCGAAGCAGGGCGTGCGCACCGCGCTCGACCTGCTGCTGCACGCTCCGCTGCGCTACGAGGACCGCCGCGCGTTCGCGAAGGTGGGCGAGCTGCGGCCCGGGATGAAGGTCGCGGTCGCCGGCACCATCGCGGTCGCCGGCGGCCGCCGCGCGCGCCGCGTCTCCATCTACGAGATCCGCCTCGGCGACGGCAGCGGCTACCTGAAGGCGATCTGGTTCAACCAGCCCTACCTGAAGGACGCGCTGCCGAAGGGCGCGCGGGTGGTGCTGTTCGGCGAGGTCGAGCCGGACGAGTTCGGCGGCCGCGGCGTGGTGATGACCTCGCCGCAGTACGAAAAGGTCGAAGAGGGCGACGCCGGCATCCACACCGGGCGCATCGTCGCCGTCCACGAGCGGCTCGGCGCGCTGACCGCCAAGCCGCTGCGGCGGATCCTGACGGGCCTCGCGGAGTCGCTGCCCGACGACCTGCCCGACCCGCTGCCCGAAGAAGTGCGGCGCGCGCTCGACGTGATCCCGCTGGCGCCTGCGCTGCGCGGGCTGCACGACCCACCGCCCGACGCGGACCTCGCGCAGCTCAACGCGGCGCGCTCGCCGGCCCACGTGCGGCTGATCCTCGAGGAGCTGTTCCTGTTCCAGGCCGGGCTCGCCTTGCAGCGGGAGCGGCGGCGGGCCGGGCACAAGGCCGCCCGCTTCGAGATCGGCGACGCCCAGCGCCAGGCGGTCAAGCGGGTGCTGCCGTTCCGGCTGACCGAGGCCCAGAAGCGCACGCTGCGCGAGATCGTCGACGACCTGCGCTCGCCGCACCCGATGCACCGACTGGTCCAGGGCGACGTCGGCTCGGGCAAGACCGTGGTCGCGCTGCTGGCGATGGTGGTGGCCGCGGAGTGCGGGGCGCAGGCGGCGTTCATGGCGCCGACCGAGATCCTGGCCGAGCAGCACTACCTGACCTTCAGGCGGGTGCTGGCGAAGGCGCCGTACGGCGTCGAGCTGCTGACCGCGAGCATCAAGGGCAAGGCGCGCAAGGCGGTGCTGGCGCGGCTGGCGTCGGGGGAGAGCGCGTTCGCCGTCGGCACCCACGCGCTGATCCAGGGCGACGTGGCGTTCCGCAACCTGGGCCTCGCCGTGGTCGACGAGCAGCACCGCTTCGGCGTGCTGCAGCGCGAGGAGCTGCGCCGCAAGGGTCACGACGTCGACCTGCTGGTGATGACCGCCACGCCGATCCCGCGCACGCTGGCGCTGACCGCGTACGGCGACCTCGACGTGTCCGTGATCGACGAGCGGCCGCCGGGGCGGATGCCGATCCGCACGCTGTGGAAACCGGCGACCGAGCGCGGCCAGGCGCTGGAGCACGTGCGGGCGGAGTTGCGACAGGGCCGGCAGGCCTACGTCGTCTACCCGCTGGTCGAGGAGTCCGAGAAGCTGGAGGACGTCAAGGCCGCGACGGCCATGGCCGAGCAGTGGAAGGCGGCGCTGCCGGGGGTGCGCGTCGAGCTGCTGCACGGGCGGATGAAGGGCGAAGAGAAGGAGGCGGTGATGGCCGCCTTCAGCTCGGGCCAGGCGGCGGTGCTGGTGGCGACGACCGTGATCGAGGTCGGCGTCGACGTGCCGAACGCGACGCTGATGGTGATCGAGCACGCCGAGCGCTTCGGCCTCGCCCAGCTCCACCAGCTTCGCGGGCGCGTCGGGCGCGGCGCCGGGGCGTCGACCTGCATCCTGCTCTCGCACGGGGCGACGTCGGAAGAAGCGCGATCGCGCCTGCAGGTGCTGGTCGACACCGACGACGGCTTCAAGATCGCCGAGCGCGACCTGGAGTTGCGTGGCCCCGGCGACTTCTTCGGCACCCGCCAGTCGGGCCTGCCGCGCTTCCGCGTGGCGGAGCTGCTGCGCGACCGGCCGCTGCTGGAGAAGGCGCGCCGCGAGGCGTTCGCGTTGTGCGCGCGCTGCCGCGGTGGGGCGTTGCCCCAGCCGTTGCCGCACTACCTCGAAGGCGGGGCCTGGGAGGCCCGCTTCGGCCTCGCCCGCATCGGCTAGTGGTCAGCGGGTGGCGATCGTGGAGGTCACCTGCACGACGCCCGGGACCGCATAGGCGGCCTCGACGGCGCGCAGCTCGAAGGCCAGGTCGGTCGTGCTGCCGGCGAGCGCCACGCAGCCCTTGGCCACCGAGTGGACCTTGACGTCGCGCAGCTCCTGATCCGACGCGAGCGCCTTCTCGACGTCGCGCTTCAGGTTGCCGCCGACGGCCCGCACGGCGGGCGGCAATGGCGGCCGGCCGACGCGCAACAGGTTGTGCACCTCGATCACGCCGGCGACGGCATGCACGGCTGCCTCGGCCGAGTCCTTCCGGTCACGGCTTTCGACGGTCCCGGTCAGCGTGACCTTGCCCTGCTGGACGTGGGCCTTGACGGCCTGGCGACCGCCGCCCTCCATCGTCATCACCGCGAGCTTGACCTTGCTGGTCAGCCAGGTGTGATCGCTGCCCTGGACGGGGTGGCCGCCCTGCCCCCAGCTCCGGACCATGGCGCCCAGCGGTGTCACCGTGGCCTTGCGGCGCCAGCCCATCACCAGTCACACCTCGAATGAGGAGGTCCAGAGGCCTCTCGCGCGTCGGCCGAGCCGCGAGAGGCCCCGTCGATCGCGACTACTTTTCCTTGGTGACGATGCCCGAGACAACCTGGCGCACGCCCGTCACGGCGTAGGCCTTTTCGATCGCGAGCAGCGTGTGGGCGTAGCCGGTCGTGCTGCCGTCCAGGAACACCAGGCCGTTCTCGACCGACTTGATGTGGACCGCCTCCAGGTTCTTGTCGGTCCGGAGTGCCGCGTGGACCGCGGCCTCGACGTCCTTGTCGACGGCGTGGGTGGCTTCCTGGCGCGACGGCTTGACGACCTGGATCAGGTTCTGGACCTGAGTCACGCCGCCGACCGCGCGCACGGTGGCCTCGGCCTTGTCCTTCACCGCCTGGCTGTCCACGGTGCCGGTCAGCGTCACCTTGCCCTGCTCGACGTCGCTCTTGACGGCGTTGCGCCCCGCCCCGTCCGTGGTCATCAGCGCGATCTTGATCTTGGCAGTGATCCAGCTGTCGTCCGCCGCCTGCGCCGGCGCGACCCCCACGCCCCAGGCCAGAACGAGAGTGGCCAGCATCAGATTCGTCTTTCGGTTCGAACTCATTACGCCTCCTCAGGCACCGCTGTGGCCGCCGAGGCGGTGCGGTGCACGGAGGGCGTTTGCAAGCCGGGGGCCACGGGCCGCGCAGCGCGATCCAGCCCGGTCTTGCAAAATCTACAAACCGCCACGGAACGACCAGCGGCCGACCGCGATGGCGAGGGGTCGCGGATCGCCGTTGTGGAGCTCGTGATCGGCCACGACGGACCCCTCCTGGCTGACCAGGAGGAGGCGGGTCCTGCCGCGGCCCAGCGGGCCCAGGAGCAGCTCGTGGCGGTCCCAGTCGATGCCGACGTCGAGGGTCCCCTGCGGCCGGTCGTCGAGGAACCACGAGACGCGCCTCGCGCGGGGGAAAGCCCGCAGCTCGAGCTCGAGCACGACCCCGGACCCGGCACCCGGCCCGGCGATCTCCAGCGTCGCCGCCCGCGACATCCAGCGCCACGAGAGCGCCCCTTTGTACTCCCGGGTAAAGAAGCCGCGCAGCTCCGCGACGTGGGGCCGGGGGGGACCGGCGGCCACCCGGAAGACCGCGGCGTCGTCGAAGCGCGGGCCTCGCACGAGCCCCTCGGCGAGCCCCCCTGTGTCGAGAGCGGCGAGGGCCCGGCTGCCGTCGCGCACGACGACGTGGGTCCAGGCCGCCGCTCGGAGCTTGTCGGCGAGTCCGGGCTCGCCGCAGTCGTCGTCGGCCGGGCCCAGCAGCGAGGCGTCGTGGCCGAGCAGCGGCAGCGCCAGCAGGTCGGAGTACCGCACCGGGGGCACGCAGTCGAGCACGCGCAGGGGGCCGGGCTGCGCCGCGAGCCAGCGGTGGGCCGCAGTCGGCAGCACGTCGCGCCAGCGCCACGGCGGGCCGGGCCAGAACTCGAAGGCGGTGAGGCCGAGCAGCAGCGCGGCGCAGGCCCTCCCGCGCGCGTTCCGCCGCCACAGCAGCTCGAAGCCGGCGCCGGCCAGCAGTGCCGTCATCAGGCCGGTGACCACGCCGAATCGTGCGTAGGCCCGGAACATCGGCGTCAGCTCGTACAACAGCGCCGAGGGGCGCACGAAGGTCAGCGCGCCGACCGACCGCTCCGGCGACAGCGAGCAGACGACGGCCGCGCCGCCGAGCAGCAGCAGGGCGGGGGCGTGGCGCACCCCGGCGTGATCCCTGCGGCCGCGCAGCGCCAGGGCGAGCGGCACCGCGGCCAGCAGCAACGCCCCCCAGCCGAGGGACAGTTGCTGCTCGAACACGTCGGTCAGGCCGTGTCGCGCCCAGAACGCGCGCACGCCGGGCCCCAGCACCGGATGCTCGACCGGGGGCACCAGTCCGCTCCACCACTTCGCGCTCCAGACGAAGAGCTCCGAGCGCTGAACCGCGAGCGCTTGCGGGTCATGGAGGGCCTGGGGCGCGAAGCGGACGGCGAGCAGCAGCGTGCCCACGGCGACGCCTCCGAGCACGAGCGCCGTCTTCGCGACCCGCAGCCAGGCCTGGGCCCCGGCCCGGGCCGCGACGAGCCCGTAGCCGAGGAGCGCCACGGGCGTGAGCACCGCGGCGATCCAGCCGCCGTAGAAGTTGGAGAGCGTCACCGCCGCGGCGGCGGCGACCAGCAGGGCCGCACGTGCCGGCTGCGGCCGATCGACGCAGCGCCACAGCGCGAGGAAGTACAGGGGAAGCCAGTGGGTCTGGGCGACGTGCGGGTGGCCAGCCGCTTGCATGACGTGGAACGGGAGAAATGCGTAGACGAGGCCCGCGACCAGCGCCGCGAGGTGGGAGCCGGCGACGTGGCGCGCCAGCAGGTATCCCGCTGCGGCGGCGAAAGGGAACGTGGAGAGGATGACCAGGTTGTACGCCACGACGGGCCCGAACAGGGCCGCGAGTGCGCGCCCGGGGAGGTCGGTCATTGGCTGCAGGTAGGGCGGGCCCACGTGACCGGTCCGGAACTGGTCGATGACGACCAGGGTGTCGGCGTTGGGGTCGCCGGAGACCAGCGTGGCGGTGTCGCCGAAGACCCGCTCGGAAGGCGCCTGCGCGATCGGGGCCGCCATCAGCAGCGTGCCCGCCAGTGCAACCGCGAGCGCGATCGCCGCGCCCCGGGGCACGGAGATCGCGGGTGCCGCTTGTCCCGGCCCCGCGCTCATGCCGCCTGACCCATGCCCGCCCCCCGTGCGGGACTCGTGCCAGCCGGAAAAAGAACACCCCTGGCCGGCGGTGACGTTCGTGGCGGTGGCGGGGGCCTGGAGCCTGGGCCTGTTCGCCCTGCTCCGCGCGCCGGCGGTCGAGCGCTGGGTCACGATCCCGTTGACCGAGTTGCAGAAGCAGGTCGCGGACACGTGGAGCGGGACGCCCGCGGTGGCGGTGGCCGTCACTGCCGACTGCAGCGGCACCGACGTGATCGCCTTGTGCCTGGCGGCGATCGCCGCCGCGCCGGTCACCTTGCGAGCGCGGATCGTCGGCATGGCGGGGGCGCTCGCGCTGGTGCTGGGCCTCAACACGATCCGCATCGCCAGCCTCGGCCACGCGGCGGCCTCGCCGTGGCTGTTCGACACCCTGCACCTCCAGGTGTGGCCGCTGATCCTGGTGCTGGCGGCCGCGGGCTACGTCTTCGCGTGGATGTGGCTGGCGCGGGCCGCGGACCGGAACGCGCTTCCGGCCGATCGTTTCGGCGGCCCCGTCGCCCGCTCGTTCGCGGCCTGGGCCGTCCTGCTGCTGGTGGCGTTCGCCCTCAGCGGTCCCCGGATCGCGCGCAGCGACCTGCTGATCGCGGCCGGCGGCTGGACCGCGAGTGCGGCCGCCGTCGTGCTCGGCATGCTCGGCCAGGTCGCGGTCGTCTCCGGGAACGTGTTGAGCACCAGCCGCGGCGGGTTCCAGGTCACGCCTGACTGCCTGGCCACGGCGCTCGTGCCGCTCCTGGTGGCCGGCGTGCTGGCGCTGCCCGCGGGCTGGCTGTGGCGCGGGCTGGCGCTGGCGGTCGCGCCGCTGCTGTTCTTCGCTCTCGCGGTCGCTCGGCTGCTCCTGCTGGCGCTGCCGCCCGTGCTCGCGGAGTCGCCGCTCGTCCTCGTCCACGGCTTCCACCAGTGGGTGCTGGGTGGCCTCTGCGTCGTCGGGCTCGCGCTGATGCACGAGCCCGCGGTACGGGGGCGGTGGGTGCGCGGCGCGCGTCGCGCGGCCGTCGCGCTGGCCGCCGCCGCGCTCGTGGCCGCTGGCGCCGGGCCGGCCCTGGCGCGGGGCGTGGAGGCCGCGGCGCACGCCCTCGCGCGTGTGGTGCCGCACACCTTGACGGCGCTGACGGCGCCGGGCGACGTGCAGGGAGCGCTCGCCCTGTTGCCCGCGTTCCAGGCGGGCCTGCTCGTGGCCTTCGGCGTCACGACCCGGGTGCGATGGCGGCGCCTCGGCTGGGCCTTCGGCGGGCTGGTCGGCTCCCAACTCGCGCTGCTGGTCCTGCTGGGGACGTTGACGGATGCGGGCGTGCTTCCGCATGCTGCCCTCGTGCGTGGGTGGGCCGTGATCGTGCCGGTCCTGTTGTGCCTGACCTGGCTGCGTCATCCGGACCGGGCGGCGCCGGGCGGCTGCGGGACCGCGGTGGTCGATGGCCACCGCTGAGCTGCCCGCGGCCTACCGCCGCTTCTGGCACGAGGTCGGCGAGGGCTTCCCGGACCTGGGTGGAGCTGCGTCCACGGCCTACTACCTGGCGAACGAGCAGCGCCTGCTCGCCGAGCACCTGCCGGACCTGGCGCACTCGTCGGTGCTCAAGACCGACCTGTGGGACGAGGTCAAGAACACCCGCATCCTGCAGTGGCTGCACGGCCAGGGAGCGCGGGCGTTCGGCGTCGACGTCTCCGGCCCGATCGTGTGGCAGGCCGGGGAGGCCTTCCCGCGGGGCGGGCTGCGCGCCGCGGTGGCCGACGTGCGGCGGCTGCCGTTCCGGGATGGCTGCTTCGACGCAATCTACTCGATGGGCACCATCGAGCACTTCGCCGACCCCGAGAACGCGTTGCGCGAGATGCACCGCGTGCTGCGCCCGGGCGGCCGTGCCGTCGTCGGCGTGCCGAACCGCTGGGACCCGTTCCTGCGCCCGCTGCTGGCCCGCGTGCTGCAGTGGCTCGGGTGGTACGGGTACGGCTACGAGCGCTCGTTCTCGCGCCGCGCGCTGCGAGAGATGCTGGAGCGGGCCGGCTTCGACGTCGTCGCCGAGTCCGCGATCCTGTTCGTGCCGGGCTGGCTGCGGATGGCCGACCTGGCGCTCCACAGCTACGCGCCACCGCTGGCGTGGTTGACAGCGGCGGCGCTGCGGCCCTTCGTCTGGCTCGACGAGCACGTGCCGGCGGTGCGCCGGCACGGCTACCTGCTGGCCTCGGTCGGCGTGCGCCGTCGAACGTAGGCGCACGCCCCGCGAGGCCCTGCGTTCAGCGGCGGACGGCGATGAAGGCCCCGGTCGCCAGCAACAGGCCGACCAGCGCCCAGAGCGCGGTCTCCGGCAGGGCGGGGACCGGCGGCAGGCCGGGGGGTGTCGGCGTCGGCACTCCGCCCGGCGGGATCGGCGTCGGCGCCGGCGGCGGCGCGCCGCCACCGCAGCTGCCGACGGTCGTCACCACGTTGTTGTCGAGCGTCACGGCCCCGGTCCGCGCGAACAGCGCCCCTTCGTTCCGGGAGCCCGTGTTGAGCGTGATGCTGGCCTGGGCCACGACGTTGCCGCTGAAGGACGTGTTGGTGCCCAGCGTCGCCGAGGAGCCGACCTGCCAGAAGGTGCCGCAGGCGCGGCCGGCGTTGGTGTAGGCCACCGTCGCCCCGGTGGCCGTGATCAGCGTCGACCCGGTCTGGAACACCCAGACGGCGCCCGGGTTGCCGAGGCCGTCGAGGGTCAGGGTTCCGGTCAAGAACGCCGAGGTGCTGAAGCAGTAGACCCCGGGCGTGAGCGTGAGGCCGCCGAGGTTGGTCCCCGAGATGTTCAGGTCGCAGGCCTGGGCCCCCAGCGCGTTGAACAAGGTGGTGATGTCGTTCTGGGCGTTCAGTGCCGCGGCGTTGGCCGCGTGGATCGTGCCCAGCACGGTACCCGGCGGGAAGCCGACGACGGCAGCGCCCGGGCTGACCCCGAGGTCGCCGTTGATGACGCTGGGGCCCGTGTTGGTGACTGTCGAGGCCCCGACGACCGCGAACGTGCCAGCCGTGCCCAGGCCCGGCGCGACGGCCGTGGCCCTCACACGGTCCTTGTCACCGAACCCGTAACTCGAACTCGCCGCCAGCAGGGCGATGACGAGGAGGGGGAGCGGACCACGCAGTACCGGCTTCATATCAAGTCTCCAGTCTCGGGCGGTCCGACGCCCGGGGAACGAACGAGCCACGGCTTCGAAGAGGGGGTCTCATCGGCGAGCCTCGCCGGGGCTGGCCGCGGCGCCCGGTCGTGGCGCCGTAAAGAGGTGCAGGCCGCCGGCGCGAGCGGCGGCCAGCAGTTCGTCGGTCGCGGCCAGGCCGAGGGTCCACACCCGGTCGCTGACGAGGCCGTCGTCCGGCAGTCGGTGCCAGGTCTGGCCGCGGTCGAGGCTGCGATAGACACCGCCCCAGCGGAAGTCGCTGACGTAGACCGTGCGGCCGTCGGGATGGACCACGAGGCCCGTGATGTCGGAGTGGGGCAGACCCCAGGCCTCGCGCGTCCACTCGCCGCCGGGACCGGCGGCGGCCCACAGCCCTTCGCTGGTGGCGGCCAGGATCAGCCGCGAATCACCGGCCAGGACCGCGACCGCGTTGACGTGGGTGACGGGCGGGCCCGGCAGCGGCTGCCAATCGAGGCCGTCGTCCGCGCTCGACCACATGCCGAGGCGGGTCACCAGGACGACCAGCGGCGCGGCGTCCAGGCTGGCGGCCAGCGCGCTGCCGCTGCCGGCGATCGTGTCGAGCCGGCCCTGCCACTGCGCACCGGCATCTTCGCTGCGGAAGACCCCGTCCGGGGTCAGCGCCAGCAGCGTCCCGCGCGGGGTGGCCACCAGGTCCGCGACCCGCGGCGGCCTCGCGTCCGGCGCTCCCAGCTTCAGCGGTCGCCAGGCCGGGTCGGCGCCGCGCAGGGCGAACAGGCCCTCGTCCGTGCCGGCCAGCACCGTGCGGCCGAGCGTCGTCAGCGAGAGCACCTCGCGGCCCTCGAGCCCGGCCCCGAGCCGGGTCCACGGGCCGTGCGGCGTCGACGCCGTCAGCACGCCGCCGTGCTGGCGGTCGCCCCACACGGAGACCAGCAGTCGGCGGCGCGCCGGGTCGTGCACGATGCGCGACACGAAGCGCTCGGAGAAGCCGGCGTTGGCGGCGGTCCAGGTGCGGCCACGATCGTCGCTGCGCAGCACGCCTGCGCCGTCCGCGCCGACCAGCAGCGTGCCGTCGGCGAGGCTGGCGAGGGCGTTGACCACGACGTTGCGCGCGGTCGCCGGCCGCCAGCTGGCCGCGTCGTCCTCGGAAACCCACAGCCCTTCCGTCGTGCCCGCGTACAGCGTGTCGGGGCGCAGCGGGTCCTGGGCGAAGGCGCGCGTGCGCCGGCTGGTGTGCGGGATGCCGAGCACCTTCGACCAGCCGATCGCGGCGTTGCGCGAGCTGTAGAGGCCGGAGCAGGCGGAGGCGAACACGCGCTGCGGGTCGCGGCTGTCGAGGGTCAGGGTGAACACGTCCGAGTCGTCGATCATGCCGGCGTGGACCGCGCGCCAGGTGGCGCCGCCGTCGCGCGTCTTCCAGGGCAGGTGGCGGGTGCCGACGTAGATCACGCCCGCGTCGCGCGGGTCGATCGCCACCGACTCGACGTTGCGCAGCTCCTCGTGGCCGGGCGGGCTGATCCGGCGCCAGGTGAAGCCGCCGTCGCGCGAGGCGAAGACGCCGCTGAGCGTGCCGGCCACGGCGCGGCCCGGGTCGGAGGCCGACAGCGCCAGCGCCCGCACCGATTCGCCGCCGAGACCCTGGGCCAGCGTGAAGGTGGTGCCGCGGTCGGTGCTGACGGCCACGCCGCCGCCGTCACCGTGCACGTCCCAGTAACCGACGAGCAGCGCACCGGAAGGGCTGACGACCAGTTCGTCGAGGCTCTGGCCGCGCAGCGGGAAGCCCGGCTGGAGCCGCTGCCAGACCGCGCCGCCGACGTCGGAGCGGTACAGCACGCCGTCCGCGGTGCCGAGGTAGACGCGCCGCGGGTGGCCGGGGTCGGTCGCCAGCGAGCGCACGTCGCCGCCCGGCGGACCGACGGGGACCCACGGCTGGGCCGCCGCGGGCGAAGTCGCCAGCAGGGCGAAGGCGACGGCGGGGAGCAGGCGGAGTTGGCGGAGCATGGATCTCATGGAAGCGCGAACGGGGAGGCGGGCCAGGGTGGCCCGCCTCCCGAGTTGCAGGGAACTACTCGCCCGGCGGCACGGCGCCGGCGGGCACGAAGATCACCTCCACGCGCCGGTGCTTGCGGGCGGAGGCCGCGTCGGTGGAGCGCTCGACCGGGGCGGTGCGCACCGCGACGCGCGCCTCCTCGATGCCACGTTCGCCGACCAGGTACGTCTTGGCCGCTTCGCCGCGCTGGCGAGCCAGCAGGTCCGGACGGCGCTCGGCGGCGTCGGCGTGGCCGATCACGATCACGCGGCTGCGCGGGTCCTGGCGCAGGCGGGCGGCGACGTCATCCAGGCACGCCTTGTCGATGTTGTTCAGGCGCGCCCTGTTGAGCGGGAACCCCGTCGAGTCGCAGGTGAACGTCTCGGGCCGCTTCTCGGGGGCCGGGATGCGCACGGTGCAGACCGCGTCTGCGATGCCGCCGCGGCCGTCCGAGACGCGGAGGTTCGCGGTCAGCGTCGCCGGTGCGGCCACGCCCTTGCTGTCGAGGCGGACGTTGGCGCCCGTGCCGGTGATGGTGCCGGTCGTGGTCGTCCACGTGTAGTTCAGCCCATCGCCGTCGGCATCGGAAGCGACGGCGCGCAGGCCGACGTTCTCGCCGACCGCGATCGTCGCCCGTTCGACCTCGCAGCTCGCGGTGGGAGCGCGATTCGACATCGGCGGCGGCGGGGCCGGGGCCGGCTTGTCGAACTTGCAGCAGGCTGCGCCGGGGTGGAAGCCGATCGAGAACTGGAAGCCCTGCGAACTCTGGATCCCCTGGTTGAGCCCGCGGTCGTCGAAGTTGAGGTTCCGCGTGTAGGCCGGGCGCAGGAAGAAGCCCTTGATCCAGAACACCGGCCCGACCACCAGGTCGATCGGGTTGGTCTGCTCGAAGTCGCCGTCGCTGTAGGAGGAGCCCGTCACCTCGGCTTGCACCTGGAACACCCGGCAAGCGGGGATGTTGAGGCCGACGCCCCACTTGAAGGCGTTGCCGAGGTCGATCGCGTACGGCTCGTCGGGGTCACTGTTCCACTGGTAGCCGAGGGAAGCGTGCAGGTCGGCCTTGCGGTTGAGCGACTTCGACACCAGCAGGTCGACGCCGAATGCGCCCTTGCCCGTGCCGAGGCCCTTTTCCTGGTCGGCCGTGCCGAACTTGACGAAGCTGCGAACCGCCAGCCCCACGCCGTCGCCCATGTAGTCGTCGAGCAGCTTGTACTTCAGGCCCAGCTTCAGGTCGCCCGCACCGGTCTCCCACGGGGTGGCCACGAACGGGTACTCGTTGCTGTAGCCGGGCTGGAAGAGCGCATCGGCGTCGACGCGGTTCTGCAGGCCGAAGTTGCCGAACAGCTCCAGCCGGTCGGTCGCGCCGAAAGCGGCGTTCAGCCCGAAGATGCCGATGTCCTCGTCCTTCGGGTCGCGGTCCATGTTGTCGTAGAACAGGCTGAAGGCCATCTTCTTCCGCGGCAGCGTGTAGGCCGTCGACATGTGGAAGAGGCCGGTCGAGCCGTCGATGCTCGGCGTCAGCGGCCGGGCCTCGCACTCCTCGCCGTCGATCTCGATGATCCAGGTCCGGACGCCGTCCCGGGTCACCGTGCACGTCTCCGGAACGCCGGCGGCCGCGGGGAGGCTGAGCCACCCGAGGGCCACGAGCGAGCCGATCAACACAGCTCTGCGCATGTTCCACTCCTCATCGGTTGTCGAACGCCGGAACACCGCGTCTGTCGTCAAACGGGCTCCGTCATGCGGCGGGGCAGTGCAAGAAACGTGCGAGTGGCCCTGCAGGCCGCCACCGCGCGGGGCGCAGGGATCGACGTACCCGCGACGAGCGGCGGCTGCGTAAGTTCTACAAATGCTCGCGGCGCCGCGGCCCATGCAGGCGTACGCACAGGTCGGCGGCCGTGGCACGCGGGTTGCTCCCTTGCCCCGTGGAGGATCCAACACCATGCGATCCATGAGAGCCGTTCCGTTCGTTGTCGTCGCCGGGCTGCTGGCGATCGGTTGCAGCAAGCCCCCCGCCGACACCACCAAGACGACGACCGAAAGCACGACCAAGCAGGTCGGCAGCACCGAGGAGTCGAAGGTGGTCACTACGGTCGCCACGTCCGAAGGCGACACGACCGCCGTCGTCAACAGCTACCTGGGCACCGTGACCGTGTTCGAGCCCGGCAAGCGGATCGAGGTGATGACCGGCAACAAGGAAGTGCACTCGTTCCTGCTCGAGGGCAAGTACGAGCTGATTTCGATCGAGTCCGTCACCGCGGTCGGCTCCAAGGTGCGGCTGGTCGAGTCGAAGGGCCCGCAGGGCCAGCGTCAGCTCACCGTCACCATCGCCCCGTCCTCCGAGTGAAGGGAGCCTGAGATGGGAACCATCCTGCTCGTCATCCTGCTGCTGATGTTGTTCGGGGCCTTCCCCACGTGGGGGCACAGCCGCAACTGGGGCTACGGTCCGAGCGGCGGACTGGGCCTCGTGCTGCTGGTCGTGGTGATCCTGCTGCTGACCGGCCGGCTGTGAAACCGCGCGGCCGGGAGGGCCGCGCGGTCAGTCCGCTCCGTACTCGTTGACCCGGTTGTAGAGCGTCTTGAGGCTGACCTTGAGGAGCAGGGCAGCCTTCTTCTTGTCGCCGCTGCAATGCTCCAGGGTGGCCAGGATCAGTCGCCGCTCCATCTCCGCCACCGGCGTTCCGACCCGCATCATCAGGCTCTCGACGGAACGCTCTTCGTCGACTTCCAGCGGCAGCGCGTCGATGCCCACGTCGCCCTCGGCCAGGATGAAGGCGCGGCGCACGACGTTCTGCAGCTCGCGCACGTTGCCCGGCCAGCTGTGGCGCTGCAGGCGGTCGAGACAGGCCCGGGTGAAACGTTTGTGGGAGCCCTCGGCCGCGTTGAGCTCGCCGAGGAAGTGCTCGGCCAGCAACTCGACGTCGTCGCCCCGCTCGCGCAGCGGCGGCAGCCGGATCGGGAACACGTTGAGGCGGTAGTAGAGGTCCTCGCGCAGCTTGCCGTCGGACAGCGCCTCCTCGGCCCGGCGACTGGTGGCGGCGACGATCCGCACGTCGACCTTGATCGGCTCGCTGCCGCCCACGCGGGTGACCGTGGCGGTCTCCAGCGCCCGCAACAGCCGGACCTGGATGTCGAGCGTCTCGGTGATCTCGTCGAGGAACAGGGTGCCGCCGTTGGCGCGCTCGAAGTAGCCCTTGTGGACGCGATCCGCCCCCGTGAAGCTGCCGCGCTCGTGGCCGAACAGCTCGCTCTCGATCAGGTTGGCGGAGAGCGCGCCGCAGTTGACCGCCAGGAACGGCTGGCGGCGCCGGCGGCTGAGGCGGTGCAGCGTCTCCGCGACCAGCTCCTTGCCGCTGCCCGTCTCGCCGCTGATCAGGATGCTGGCGTCGGTGCCGGCCACGCGGCCGATCAGGTCGTACACCTTCTGCATCGCCGGCGAGGCACCGATCATCGAGCCGAAGCGGCCCAGCTTGCGCAGGTCACCGCGCAGCCGGCTGATCTCGCCGCGCAGCTCGAGCGCCCGCGTGACGTTGGCCAGCGCCATCTTCACGCGCGGGAAGTCGACCGGCTTGGTGAGGTAGTCGGTGGCCCCGCGGCGCAGCGCGTCGACCGCGGTCTCGACGCTGGCGTTGCCCGTGATCAGGACCAGCTCCGGCGCGGTCGGCGCCTCGAGGCCCTCCAGCAGCGACAGCCCGTTGCCGTCCGGCAGCCGCAGGTCGACGAGCAGGATGTCCGGCAGGCCGGCGGCCATCTGGACCCGGGCTTCCGCGAGCGAGCCGGCGGTCGTCACGTCGAAGCCCTCGCGCTTGACCAGCTCGCGGAGGCCGGCCAGGAAGTCCGGGTCGTCGTCGACGATCAGCGCGCGGGGCGTCGCCGGGGCGCTCACGATGCGATCCCCAGCGGGGCGCGGACCATGCGCTCGATCAGGCTCAGCAGGTGGGTGGGGTTGACCGGCTTGGCGAGGTGGTGCTGGAAGCCGGCCAGCAGCGCACTGCGCCGGTCGCCGGCGCTCGCATACGCGGAGAGCGCCGCGGCGGGGACCAGGCCGCCCGCGTCCGGCGGCAGCAGGCGGACGCGGCGGATCAGCGACAGGCCGTCCTCGCCGGGCATCGCGATGTCGCTGAGCAGGACGTCCGGCCGCAGGCCGGCGACCAGCTCGTAGGCCTCGTGCGCGGAACTCGCGGTGGTGACCCGCATGCCGCGCTGGGTGAGGATCAGCCGCAGCGCCTCCAGCACGTCCTGCTCGTCGTCGACGAGCAGGACGCTGAGGCCGGCTGCGGGTGACGTGTCCCTGTCCCTGTCCCTGTCCCTGTCCCTGTCTACGGCGTCCGATTCCCGGGCGACCGCGAGCGGCAGCTCCATCGTGACCGTCGTGCCCTGCCCGGGCCCGGGGCTCTGGGCGCGGGCGACGCCGCCGTGATGTTCGATCACGTGGCGCACGACGTAGAGGCCGAGGCCCAGGCCGTGGTGGGTCCGCGAGCTGCTGCTGTCCTGCTGCCGGAAGCGCTCGAAGGCGATTGGCAGGAAAGCGTCGCTCATGCCCTCGCCGTCGTCGCTGACCAGCAGCCGCGCCTGCGTCCCGGTCACTTCCAGCGCGATCGCGATGTGGCCGCCCGCGGGCGTGAACTTGATGGCGTTCGAGAGCACGTTGGAGATCGCCTGCTGCAGCCGCCCGGGGTCGCCGCGCACCCAGACGGGGACGGCGCTGCCCGACCACGTCAGCGCGTGCGCCTTGAGCGCGGCGTCGGCGGCTGCGGCCTCGAACGCCACCTGCACGACGCCCGCGAGATCGACGAGCTGCGGGTGCAGCATCAGGCCGCCGGCGGCGATCCGTGAGGCGTGCAGCAGGTCCTCGATGATGCGCTCCAGGGCGCGCGCGCTGCGCTCGATGACCTCGAGCGCGCGTTCCCTCTCCGCGCCGTCGAAGCCGCCCTGTCGCAGCAGCTCGAGCCAGACCAGGATGGCACCCAGCGGCGAGCGCAACTCGTGGGACAGCAACGCCAGGAACTCGTCCTTGAGGTGGCTGCTGGCCTCCGCCTTCTGCCGCGCCGCCTGCTCGCGCTGGATCAGGTCGGTGATGTCGCGGGTGACGATGCGGGAGTGGAGGAACGCGCCGTCGCGGAACAGGGCGTCGCCGCTGATCAGCACGTGGCGGCTGGAGCCGTCGCGGGCGCGCAGCCGGGCCTGGACGGTGCCGACCTGCTCGCCGTGGGACAGCCGGGCCAGCAGGTCCGTGGCGACATCCGGATCGACGAGCCGCTCCGCGAAGTGGTGGCCGACGCACTCACCCTCGGCATAACCCAACAGGTCGCGCTCGGCCTGGTTCGCCCAGACGAAGCGACCGTCGGCACCGACCCATCCGAGGCCCACCGTGGTGCGATCGAGGAACTCGCGCAGCTCCTGATCGCTCTCGGGCAGTCGCATCCGCGCCCGCCTTTCACCCGTTCCGGCGCGCCGCGAGGCTGGCCACCACGGTCACCAACTCCGCCGGCTGCACGGGTTTTGACAAGTGTATCTGGAATCCGGCGCGCAGCGCGCGCAGCCGGTCTTCGGTCCGAGCGTAGGCCGTCAGGGCCGCGGCCGGTACGGTCCCGCCCTGTTCCGCGGGCCGCACCCGCAGTTGGCGGATCAACTGGTAGCCGTCCGTGCCCGGCATCTCGATGTCGCTGAGCAGCACGTCGACCCGCTCCCGGGCCAGCACGCCGAGCGCCTCGAGCGCCGAGGTCGCCGCCTTCACGTTGGCGCCGTGGCTGGCGAGCACCTTTTCCACGAGCTCCCGGGCGTCGTCGTCGTCTTCCACGATCAGCACCCGGATGCCCGTGATGTCGGGTGCGTCGTCCGCGCCCAACGCGGCGTCGGTCAGCGGATCCGTCGTAGTGGCGGTGACCGGGGAGCGCGGGAAGCGGGCCGTGAACGTCGATCCGAGGCCCGCCCCGGGGCTCTCGGCCTGGATGCTGCCGCCGTGCAGCTCGATCAGTTGACGCGCGATCGACAGCCCGAGGCCGAGGCCCCGCGCGCGGCGCGTGCTCGACGAGTCGTCCTGGGTGAAGCGGTCGAAGACGTGGGGCAGGAAATCGGCGGGGATGCCCTGGCCGGTGTCGGTGACGACGACATCGACGTTGGATCCCACGGCGGCGACCGTGACCCGGACGCGGCCCTGCTTGGGTGTGAACTTGATGGCGTTCGAGAACAGGTTCCAGAACACCTGCTGGAGCCGACCCGGGTCGCCCATCACGACGCTGCCCGTCGGGTCCTGGATCACCTGCAGGCGGATGCCCTTGGCGGCCGCGGCGGGGGTCACGGTGCCGATCGCCGCCTTGACGACCGCGCCGATCGTGACCGGCTTCAGGTCGAGCTGCAGCTTGCCGGTGATGATCCGCGACACGTCGAGCAACTCGTCGACGATCTGGTTCTGCGCGTTCGCGTTGCGGATGATGGTCTGCACCGCGCGGGCCGTCTCGGCCGGCCCCAGCTTGCCGCCCTCGAGCAGGCTGGCCCAGCCGACGATCGCCGTCAGTGGCGTGCGCAGCTCGTGGGACAACGTGGCCAGGAATTCGTCCTTGAGGCCATTGGCGGTCTCGGCCGCCGCGCGCGCCTGCTGCGCCTCGCGGTAGAGCTGGGCGTTGTCGACCGCGATCGCCGTGTGGACGGCGAGGCCGGCGAGCATGCGCTCGTCGCGCGGCCGGAAGTGGCGGGCCTCGGGGTGGCCGAAGAAGAGCCCGCCCAGCAACTCGCCCGTCCGCGAGCGTACCGGGGCCGCGAGATAGCTGCGGGCGGGGGCGGTGCCGGTCGGCATCCGCTTGAAGGGCAGGTTCTGGCCGTAGCGCGAGTCGTGTTCCAGGTCGTCGCTGCGCGAGACTGCGCCGAGGAACGGCGATCCGAAGGCGTCGGCGTCCTCGAAGAGCGGGAAGTCGACGAACGTCCCGGCGGGCGCACCCGAGACGTAGTGTGCCGCACCGTTCGCCCCGTCCTTGTAAAGGAAGGCGCCGAACGCGGCGCCCGTGAGCGCGACCCCGGCGTCCGTGACGGTCTGGACCAGGCGACCCATGTCGAGGTGGCCGGCGAGGGTGAGGCCGAGGCGGTTCAGCGTCTCGAGCTCCGGCTCCTCCTCGCGCGGACCGCGCGGGTCGTCGATCGGCACGATGCTGGTGGCCCGTGACCGCCTGGCCGAGCGCAGCCCGTCGGCGAGCACGCTGCCCAGCGCGCCTTCGGCGAAGAACAGGCCGACGCGGAGGGCGTCGGCCGGGTTGCCGGACGTGAACGACGCGGCGGGCACCACGAACAGGTAGTCGTTGGCCAGCACCGTGAGCAGCGTCGCGGCGAGGCCCGCCACCACCCCGCCCCACCACGCGACGAGCATCACGACGCCGAGCAGCAGCAGCAGCGGTGTCCGGGCGTCCGGCAGGGGATCGAGGGCCAGCTTGAGGCCCACGGCGAGGGCGAACGCCACGAGCGTCGTGGTGTAGCCGCGCTGGCCCCTGACCCACGTCCCCAGCCGACCCATGCTCGATCCCGCACCCCCCAGCAGGCGGTTTGTAGAAACAGTCAAACCGCGGTGCCGTCTCCCGCCAGCGCGGCCGCTGCGGCGGTCACCCGACGAGCCGCTTCGTCGCGGGCGCCTTCGCCTCGCCGCAGGGCCCGGTTCTTGAGGCCGCGGGCCGAGGCCGCCGTGTCGTGCAGGGACCGTTTCATCGCGGCGCGCGTGGCGCGACCGGACTGCGGAGCGATCAGCAGCGCGACCCCCGCACCGGCCAGGCCGCCGACGAGGAAGCCCAACAGACAGGTGGAATAGAACCTTCCTTCGTTCATGGAATCTCCTCGGTGGATCACGCCGCGAGGCCCGACCCGACGGAGACGACAGCAAGAACGGGTCCACGCCCTCGGGGGTTTGGGGGCGGAGCCCCCATGGGACCGGCGACGGGGCTCTGCCCGGCGTCGGAACCCGTCGTCAGCCCGGGTGGCACGCGGGCTGCACTGCCTCAGCCCCGGGGAGGCAGTGCCATGAGGAGAGTGATCGTGTTCCTGGCCGCCCTCGCCCTCTGCCCCGGGTCGGGGGCGCGGGCCGACGAGCCCGCGCGGTTCCACCTGCAGATCGACCTGCCCTCGTCGCACTTCGAGCGTTTCGTGCAGGCCGAGGGGTTGTTCACGATCGAGCACCCGGACAACTGGCAGGCGCTGGCCTCGAACCTCGGGGCCGCGGTGACGCTGGCCCCCGCGGGCGGCATCGTCACGGCCGACGACGGCCGGCGGGTGATGGTCTACGGCGTGATCGTCGATCACTACGAGGCACACGAGGGATACACCGGGCGCGACGCGGCGAGTGGCGGGCCGGAGCCACGCCCCGGCAGCCTGGAGGAGAAGAGCGACGACCTGGTGCGGCAGATCATCGCGGCCAACCCCCACCTGCGGGCGCGCGCCGACCCGGGCCACCTCGACGTGCTCGACGGCGCGATCACCCATCGCATCGTGCTCACCGGGCGCTCGCCCGTCACGGGGCTGGACGAGCGGGTGACGCTGGCTGTGCGCGGCCTGGCCGACGGCCACCTGCTCTACGCGATGTGCGTCACCCCCAGCGCAGGTCACGAGTCGATGCCCCGGACCTTCGCGGGCATGTTGGGCACGCTCCGCGTCGACGAGGCGGCCCACCACCACGTGGTGCCGACGGCGACCCACCCACAGCCCTAGGCAAAGAGACGTTCGTGCGAACAGGACCCGCGCAGGCGGGAGAAGAGGCGTCATGAGCAGGTATTTCGGACGGATCGGTGTGGTCATCACGTCGTTGACGCTGGTCACGGGCTTCGCCGCCGCCGACGGGATCACGATCCCGAAGGGCACGGCGGTGGACCTGGTGCTGGCGGACGGGCTGAACTCGAAGACCGCGAAGGTGGGGGACACGTTCCGGGCCACCTTCCAGCGCGCGCTGTACGTGGACGGCCTGCCCGCCCTCGCCCAGGGCACGGCGGTGCGGGGCCGGGTGGACGCCGTGCGCTCGCTCGGCGACGGGGCGAAGTCGGGCTTCATCAGCGTCAGCTTCGACCGCATCACGCTGTCGGGGGCAGACGAGAAGGAGTTCGAAGGCAAGCTGACCAGCCTGCGCCAGGACGACCGGCGACGGATCGTGGAACTGGCGCCGAAGGTGAGCACCGGTCGCAACATCGACGTGGTGCTGATCGGTCACAGCACGACGGCCGACAACCGGGCCCACACCCTGGTCGGCGACGACCTGGCGCCGGACTACACGCTCTCCGGGCTCAGCGCGACCGAGGTCGAGGTGGTCGTCGGCACCCTGCTGAGCATGGAGTTCGACGAGGCGCTGACCGTGTCCGCGCTGGACGTGAAGGGTGCCGCGGCCTCCGAGGCGCGCCGCATCCACGTGGCGGCGAAGACCGTGACCGCGGCCCAGCGCTCGCTGAAGGAGCGCAAGTACTACACCGGCGAAGCGGACGGCCTGCTCGGCGCGACCACCCGTCAGGCCCTGGCCCGCTTCCAGATCGACAACGGCCAGATCCCGACGGGTGACCTGGACGAAGAGACGCGGCGCCTGCTGGAAGCGCCCGTGACGTCGCCCCGGCCCTGATTCCCCAGGCCGGGTCGTCCCTGCCTACATCTATTGACAGGTAGCGAACGATCGATTTCTTGTATATGTGACCGGCGGGGCGCACGATGGTCGGGTGAGAAGAGAAGCCGGTGTCGTCTGCGCCCTGCTGCTGTTCACGCCCTCGACTGCGTTGGCAGCGTCCGCCCGTGGCGAGAGCGGGCTGCTGCTGCCCGAGTTGCGAAGGGTCAACGTCGTGCCGTTCGAGGCCAAGAAGAACGGGCGGATCGGCGGGTATCGCCTGGGGCAGTGGCCGTACGAGAGAGGCCGCGCGCCCTCCGCCGCCTACGCGAACCCGGGCGGCTTCATGGAGGTGACCCGCGAGAACCGCGACCTGCCGATCTCGAAGCACTTCGTGCTCGGCGACTTCCTGACCCGGGACCAGGCCGCCGTGTGGCCGAAGTACCTGTTGCTCGACCCCCGGCTGGTGGACAAGCTGGAGCTGGTGATCGCCGAGCTGGAACGCGGGGGGCGCCCGATCCGCCACGTCACGGTGATGAGCGGCTTCCGCACGCCGAGCTACAACGGTTCCGGCGGCAACACGAGCGGGCGGGCGGCGCTCAGCCGTCACATGTACGGCGACGCGACCGACGTGTTCGTCGACGACGACCGCGACGGTCGGCCCGACGACCTGAACGGCGACGGTCGGGTCGACATCCGCGACGCGGAGTGCTTCGCCGCGGCGGCCGAGCGGGTGGAAGCCCGCTACCCGGACCTGGTCGGTGGCGTCGGCGTCTATCCCGCGACGGCCGGTCACGGCCCCTTCACCCACGTCGACGTCCGCGGGCTGCGCGCCCGCTGGCGGGAGTAGCTTCAGCCGGCCACGAGGTCGATGAAGCCGCGATCGACGTCGGTGCCCACGAGCTTCACCTGCACGTGGTCGCCGACGTCGAGCCCCTGGAACCCGCGCACGATCCGGCCTTCCACGGGGGGGCGGAACAGCCGCGCCCAGGTGCCCTTGGCCGAGGCGCCGGTCACCATCGCGTCGAAGCGTTCGCCGACGCGCGGCGCCAGCAACAGCGCTGCCGCCGACTTGCGGACCTGGCGCTCGACCTTGGTGGCGTTGTCCTCCTGCACGGTGCAGTGGCGCGCCAGCGCGTTCAGCTCGTCGTCGCCGTACGGGCTCGGTCGACCCGCCAGCGCCGCCTTGAGCAGCCGCTGGGTGACGAGGTCGGGGTAGCGCCGGTTGGGTGCAGTCGAGTGGGTGTAGTCCCGCGCGGCGAGTCCGAAGTGGCCCGCCGCGACCTGGCCGGGGCGCTCCAGCGCGTACTCGCCTGAGCCGAGCAGCTTGACCACGGCGAGCGAGAGGTCCGCGAAGCGTTGCGGGTCGGCCCGGCGGCGGCGGACCAGGAACTGCTCCAGCGCGGGCGCGTTCGGTTCGGCCGGCAGCGCATCGCCCGCCGCAGCGGCGAGGGACACCAGCCGGTCCCAGCGCGCGGGGACGCGCAGCACGCGGCGCAGGGAGGGGAAGCCGCGCGACTCCAGGTAGCGCGCCGCGGCCTCGTTGGCCGCGACCATCAGGTTCTCGATCAGCTCCTTGGCGCGATTGCCCGGGTCAGGCCGCAGGTCGGCGAGTTCGTCACCCTCGAACACGCTCCGCGTCTCCAGCGTCTCCAGGGTCAGCGCGCCGCGCTGCTGGCGCAGCGCCTTCATCGCCTGGGCCGTTCGATCCTGCAGGCGGACCTGGGCAGCGAGTGCCGGCGCCGAGGCCAGCGGCGGCGCGGCGCTGCCGTCGCCGTCGAGCCAGGCGGCCACCCCGTCGTAGGCGAGTTGCGCGTGGTTGCGGACGACCGCACGCGACAGCTCGGACTCGCGCACCGCGCCGTCGGGGCCCACGACCATCTCGACGACCACCGCGATCCGGTCCTGGTCCGGGTTGAGCGAGGTGCGGTCGGTCGACAGCTCGTCCGGCAGCATCGGGAACACGCCGCCCGCCGTGTACACGGACGTCGTGTTGATGCGCGCGTGGACGTCGAGCGCCGAGTCGCGCGCGACGTCGACGTCGACGTCGGCGATCGCGACCAGCAACTGCACCGCGCCCGCCGGTCCCGGCAGGGCGACCGAGAGCTGGTCGAGGTCGCGCGAGTCGTCGTTGTCGATCGACGCCCACGCGAGCGTGCGAAGGTCGCGCACGCCCGGGCCCGGCGCCGGGTCGACCCGCTCGATCGCCGCGAGCTGAGCCAGCGCCTCCGCCGGGAAATCCGGCCGCAGGCCGCGTTGCACCATCACCCGCCGCGCGATCTCGCGCAGCCGCTCGCGCGACGTCGCGAGCCCCGTCGTCATGGAACCCATGGCGGTCCAGCCAGCAAGATCGCGGCCAGGCTCCGGACCCCATGAAGACGCCCGCGGCCTCGGGCCCACGGGCGTTTTGTAGATTGGGGGACCGGCGCCGGACAGCGCCGGGGCTCAGGGCTGCTGCGATCTCGCGGCGCCGGGGTGCATCAGCGTCCAGGGGTCCGGCGAGACGCCCTCGCGGTTCAGTACCGGCGCCACTCGCGCGTCGCGCAGCGCGTCGTAGATCGAGCGCGGCTCGCCGCCGACCACGACGGTGGCGCTGACCAGCCGCACGCCGTGGCTGTAGTCGACGTAGCGCGCGCCGTGGACGGTGCTGAGCGGCTGGATGGGCGTGCCCGGCGCGCGGTGCCAGCCGTAGATCGCGACCCGGTCGGGCATCCGCAGCAGGCGGTTGGTCAGCACGATGTCCTTCTTGTGGCCCGAGACGAGCTGGCCGGGCGGCAGCCCCGCGCGCTGCGCGTCGATCCGCTGCTGGTGCGTGCTCAGGTAGCCGTTCGAGCCCATCGCCGGGCTCGCGGGCAGCGGTAGGGGCTTCAGCCGCACGGCCGCCTGCTCGTAGATGGCGTCCACCATGCGAGGGGTGGGCAGCACGCTGCCGAAGTGGTCCGCGACCGCGGTCGCCGAGTAGTAGGTGAGCGGCACGTAGAGGAAGTCCTCGTCCGAGCCGACCGCCAGGTAGTCGGGAGTGACGAAGATCGTCGCCGGCGCCAGGCCCGCTGCATCGGCCGCGAGCTGCACGGGCGCCAGCCGACCGAGGAAGGCCGGCATGTTCCCGCGCTCGATCTCGGCGACGACGGCGCGGTCGCGATCGGCGCTGGACAAGGCGGCCGTGCGTCGCGCGAACTCCGCCCCGCCGACGGCGTCGGCCGGCCGGGCCGGCAGCCGCAGCACCGGCACCGGGGTGAGGCCGGCGCGGACGACGTCGGGGGCGTTCACGAGCAGCAGGAGGCCGAGCGCGGCGAGGCCGAAACGCAGGGCGGCGCGCATCCACTGGGAGGTCACCCGGACAGCGTGGGCGTGGCTCCCCTGCGAGTCAAGCGGCGTCTCCAGCCGGTGTGGCTCGATTCATGCTGGATGGACTCGCATATGGGGCGAATGCACGTTCGGATCATCGGGACTCGTCTCGTCATTTTTTGTGCGGCCCTGCTGGCCGCGGGTTCATACGTGACGAGCGAGTCCCTCTCCGCCGCAGCGGCCGCGGACGACCGACCGGGGGCCCCGGCCGCCGCCGTGTCGGGTCCGCCTGCCGGGTCCCCGCTGGCGCGCGGGCAGGCCGACGCCTATCGGGCCAACCGCCAGAAGTCGGTCGTCGAGTTGCAGCAGTTCCGCCAGATCACGCGGACGGAGGTGACGGGCCGCGACGGCCTGCGCTCCGTCGCCAGCCTGATCGACCTCAACCCCGCGATCGGCACCTGGTACCTGCTGCGGGTGGAGACGGCCGCCGGCGCCGGTACGGCGGACCACCTCGAGACCCTCGCCGGCTCGCGGCTGCGGCTCGATCCCACGTATCCCACGGGGCTCGTCGTCGTGCAGGCCGGGGGTTTGGGGGCGGCGGAGTTCCGTTGCGAGCTCTTCGCAGCGGGCGGCAACGAGGTGCTGGCGATGGCCCGCGCGTCGGGTCTGGCCTACGCGCCGCTGTGTGGCGGCCGGGTCTACCTGCGCAACGCCGTGACCGGTCGCCGGACGTCCAAGGAACTGGTGGTCGACCTGTTGCGCGACCACGTCTGGCAGGGCGAGGAGATCACCGCGCTGGTCCGCGGCGTGTTCTACCAGGACGCCTACCTGCAGACCTCGAGCGTGCTGCCGGCGGTGTCTGCGCCGGGGGCCGTGACGAGCGGCCCGCTGCCGCTGCGGGTGAGCGCAGTGGCCCTCGAGCGGCAGCTCGAGCCCGTCGGCCTGGGCCTCGGCCTCGCCGCGGCACCCGTCGACCGGCTGGGAGTCGGGCTCTGGTACCCGCTGGCTGGCGACGGCGGCATCTTCGTCAGCACGCTGCGTCCCGACCTGGTGGCCCCGGACGTGATCGCCGCGCAGGGCCGGCGCGTCGCGGTGCTCGACCTCGTCGAGTCGAAGGCGCTCGTCTACCTGGTCGCGTTCGATCTCGGCAAGTTCGACCTCGGCTTCCGGCTGGGCACCGATCATCCCCGCGTCGGCTGGTCGGACATGGTCGGCGACGCGGTGCGCGACGGGGCGCTCACGGGGCCGGACGGGATCGGGACGGTCGACCCGCTGGTGCGCACCGGGATGCTGAGCCCGGTCGAGGCGGAGCACGTGGCCGCTGCGTTCACCGGCGGCTTCAAGCGCACCCACGGTGCCTTCCGCTACTCGCCGCTGGCGCAGCGGGAACACGGCAGCCACTACGGCTTCGTGGAGAACGGGGTCGTGCTGAGCAAGCTGCACCCCGGCCTCGCCACCGTCGTCGTGTTCGATGACGGCCAGGTCGACCTGCGGACCTGGACCGCGGCCGACGACGTCCTGTTGCCGCGCATCCGCTACGCCCGTCAGAACGGGGTCGCGATCGTCGAGCCCGAGGCCGGGTCCGGCCGGATCGCACCCGGGGCCCGCGTGCGCGAGTGGGGCGCCGGCAACTGGTCGGGCTCGGCCGACAGGAGCCTGCGCACCCTGCGGGCCGGGTTGTGCCTGCAGGAGGCCGGGAGCGAGCGCTACCTGGTCTACGGCTATTTCTCGAGCGCCACGCCGTCGTCGATGGCTCGCGTGTTCCAGGCGGCGAACTGCAGCTACGCGATGTTGCTCGACATGAACGCGCTCGAGCACACCTATCTGGCGGTGTACCGGCGCCAGGGCGGGACGCTCTCGGCCGAGCACCTGATCGAGGGCATGGAGGTGGTCGACAGCGTGCGCAACGGCCGACCGGCGCCGCGCTTCGTGGCCGTGGCGGACAACCGCGACTTCTTCTACCTCCTGCGCCGGAACGCGCCGTGACTCGCGAGGACGGCTTCGCCTGCGTCCTGGCGCTGGCCCTGCTGGTGCCGGGCTCACGGCCCGAGTCGGCAGCACCGGCACCGAGTGCCGACACAGGGGACTCGGACCTGCTGCAGCAACTGCAGCAGGTCCACGACCTGGACGCGGCGTCGATGGCGCGGGTCCGCGAGGTGTTCGCCGGCTCCAGCCGGATCGGGCAGGGCAACCCGGCGGTCACCCGCCACCCGACGACACCGCAGGAGTGCCAGGCGCGAATCGCTGCCGCCGGCGCGTCGTACGAGCAGCCGCAGTGGGATCGGCTGTGTGGCGCGCGCTACATGGCCCCGCTGTTCGATCCCGCGCGCGAGAAGGCGGAGGCCGCGACCGCCTGCATCGACCGCTTCGAGTTCCCGAACGTCCCGTGCGCCTACCCGGTCGTGTGGGTCAAGGCGCGCGAGGCGGCGCAACTGTGCGAGGCGGTCGGCAAGCGGCTGTGCGATGCCCACGAGTGGGAGGGCGCCTGCGCCGGCAAGCTCGAGCCGCCGGACTACCGCTTCGACCTGGCGCGTGGCCGCGAGCGGGGCAGCGCCGTCGCGGCGATGAAGGCGGCCCACAACCGGGCCCGTGCCGCGGACAAGGCCTGGAGCTACGGCCCCGCGTACCGGGCGGGGGTGTGCGCGGCGTCCAGCGTGAAGAGCCCGGGCTGCGGCGGCGGCGAGTGGGGCAACTGCGGTTCCAACACCTTCCCGGCGGGCTCGTTCCCGGAGTGCCACAGCGCGCTGGGCGTGTTCGACCTCAACGGCAACGCCGCGGAGCACATGAACCTGCCGCTCGACGAGAGCCAGATGGCGAGCCGGGGCAGCCGCACGCTGGGCGTGACCGAGATGAAGGGGAGCTGGTTCATCTTCGACCGCTACCGCGCCCACGAGGACTGGTGCCGCTGGCGGGCGCCGTTCTGGCACGGCAGCCGGGTGATGGACGCGGGCAGTCACGACAACTACCACCTCGGCTTCCGCTGCTGCAAGACGCTGCCCTGAGACGAGCCGGGCCGATGGCCCGGATGTTGCTGATCGACCGATGGAGGTCCCCATGAAGAACGTCCGTCCCCTGCACGACCGGCTGCTGGTGCGTCGCATCGAGCCGAAGGAGACCGCCAAGGGCGGAATCATCATCCCCGACACCGCCAAGGAGAAGTCGCAGGAGGGCGAGGTGCTCGCCGTCGGCAACGGCAAGGTGCTCGACGACGGCACGAAGCTGGCGCTCGAGGTCAAGAAGGGCGACCGCATCCTGTTCGGGAAGTACTCGGGCAGCGAGATCAAGGTGGGCGGAGAAGACGTGCTGATCCTCCGCGAGGACGAGGTGCTGGTCGTCCTGACGTAAGGCAGCGGTCGACAGTCGACGACGGACAGAGAAGAGGCGCGGACGATGGCGAAGCAGATCATTTACGGCGACGACTCCCGGCAGCAGATCCTCCGTGGGGTCAACCGGCTGGCCGACACGGTCAAGGTCACGCTCGGCCCCAAGGGCCGAAACGTGGTCCTCGACAAGAAGTTCGGTGCTCCCCTGATCACCAAGGACGGGGTCACTGTGGCGCGCGAGATCGAGCTGAAGGACCCGCTCGAGAACATGGGCGCCCAGATGGTGCGCGAGGTCGCGTCGAAGACCTCCGACATCGCGGGCGACGGCACCACCACGGCGACCGTGCTCGCGCAGGCGATCTACCGCGAGGGCATCAAGAACGTCACGGCCGGCGCCAACCCGATGGAGCTCAAGCGCGGCATCGAGAAGGCCGTCGTCGCGGTGATCGAAGAGCTGAAGAAGCTCAGCAAGCCCGTCAAGGGGCAGATGATCGCCCAGGTCGGCACCATCTCCGCCAACAACGACGAGGCGATCGGCAAGATCATCGCGGAAGCGATGGAGAAGGTCGGCAAGGACGGCGTCATCACGGTCGAAGAAGCCAAGGCGATGGAGACGACGCTCGACGTCGTCGAGGGCATGCAGTTCGACCGTGGTTACCTGTCGCCCTACTTCGTGACCGACGCCGAGCGCATGGAAGTCGTGTTCGAGAACGCCCTCGTGCTGATCCACGAGAAGAAGATCTCGAACATGAAGGACCTGCTGCCCGTGCTCGAGCAGGTGGCCAA
>JAMPXO010000195.1 GCA_023701125.1 Vicinamibacteria bacterium
CCCAACGTCTTCCTCTACGACAACTACCCGGGCGGAATCGGCCTGTCCGAGCCGCTCTACGCGCTCCACGACCGGCTGCTGGACGAGAGCCTGAGGCTGATCGAGGCCTGCCGCTGCGAAGACGGCTGCCCGTCCTGCGTCGGCCCGCCCGGCGAGATCGGTGCCCGCGGCAAAGAAGTCGCCCGCGCGATCCTCAAGGCGACCCTCGGCTGACGATCTCTCGGTAAGAGCACCCAACTTCGAGGCGAACGGCTGCAACCATTGGCGGTCCATTTACGTCAAGAAGTACAGCGACGGACGCCGTGCCGGCGTTCCGCCTCCCGGTTCCAGGTGGAGGCAGGCGATGACATCACCGCTGAACGGGCTCTGGTGGGCGGTCGAGGGCCTGGGCACGGACGTCAGGCTGTCAGTCCGCAGCCTGGCGCGAACGCGGGGGTTCACCCTCGTGGCGTTGCTGTCCCTGGCGCTGGGAATTGGAGCCAACGCCGCGCTGTTCTCCGTCGTGCACGCGGCGTTCCTCCGTCCGGTCCCGGGTGTGGCCGAACCCGACCGCGTCGTCGAACTGCTGGTGACGTCGCGCGGCCGCACGATGTCGGAATGGACCTACCCCGACCTGGAGGACGTCCGGACGGCGGGCACGCCGATCCAGACGGTGGCGGGCTGGAAGATGCGGGACGGGGCGCTCGTCATCGGCGACGCCTCCCAGCGCGTCCGGGTCCTGTACGCCTCGTCCGGTTACTTCGCGGTGCTCGGAGTCCGTCCGGCTCACGGCCGCCCGTTTCGAGCGTCGGAGGACGTCGGCCCGGGCCAGCACCCCTCCGCCATCGTCAGCCACTCGCTGTGGCGAAACGCCCTCGGCGGCCGGACGGACATCCTGGGCGCCGTGATCACGCTCGACCGAACGCCCTACACGGTCGTCGGCGTCGCGCCCGAGACGTTCCGGCATCACCGGATCGGGGAGACCGCCGCGGACCTCTGGGTGCCGCTCATGCAGTATCCAGCGTTGGCGGGGCCCGAGAACTGGGCGGCCAATCGCAACGCGTTCTGGGTCGAGGCGCTCGGCCGGCTGCGGCCGGGCGCGACCGTCGGCGAGGCGAGTTCGGCGCTGGCGACGGTGTTCGAACGGCTGGCGAAGGAGTACCCGGACACCCACCGTGAACGCGCCGCCGTCGTGGCGCCGTTCGGCCCGCTTCCCGCCAGGGATCGCGCGCAGTCGACCGTCGGACTCGCCGCGCTGCTGGCCTCAGGCGCCCTCGTGCTGTTCATCATCTGCACCAACCTCGCGGGCATGATGTTCGCGCGCGGCGCCTCCGGCCAGCACGACCTCGCGGTCCGCGCGGCGTTGGGCGCCAGCCGCGGGCGCCTCGTCAGGCGCGTCCTGGTCGAAGCCGCCATCCTCGCGCTCGGCGGCGGTGCGCTCGGCGGGCTCGCCGCGTGGTGGGCGACGAGGCTCGCCGCGTCCTCCGGCCTGCTGGGGCTCCCGGACGTCGACCTCACACCCGACGCCCGCGTGTTCGCCTTCTCGTGCCTGCTGGTGCTCGCCACAGCGCTCGTGATCGGTCTCCTGCCGGCGTTGCGCCTGACCCGCGTCGGCGCGATCGGCTCGCTCCGGGACGAGATCGGGGGCGGAGCCCGTCGCGCGGGCCGGTTCCACCGCGTGGCCGTGTCCGCCCAGGTGGGCGTGGCCGTGCTGTTCGTCGCCGTGAGCGGCGTGTTCTTCCGGTCGCTGTCGCAGCTCGACCGGCGAGACCTCGGCTTCGATCCGCAGCGGCTGCTCGTCGTCTCGCTCGACCTTTCCGCGCAGGGGTACGACGACCCCGCGCGCGGGCTCGATTTCGCCGATCGCGTGCGGGCGTCCGTGGCGGCCCTGCCCGGCGTCCGCTCGGTCGCCATCGCCGACGGCCTTCCGGTCGATCTCGTCGGAAACTTCACGTCGGCCACGCGCGCCGACAGCCGGGACACCGAAGCGGACGGCGTGCAGACCGAGTTCACGCGCGTCGGCCCGGGCTTCTTCGAGACGGTCGGGACGCGCCTGCTCCGGGGCCGGGGCATCGAGGCCGGCGACACGACGTCTTCTCCGCCGGTGGTCGTCATCACCCGGCGGCTCGCCGAACGCCTGTGGCCGGGCGCAGACGCCCTGGGGCGAGAGGTTCGGCTGCCGATCTCCAGGGACGACGCGAGCGCGCCGCACACCGTCGTCGGGGTCGTGCCCGACGTCGCCTCGAGCCGGCCGACCGAAGACTGGCCGCAGGTGTTCGTGGCCCTCGCCCAGCACTACGACCGCCCGCGGGGTCTCCTGCTCGTCAGGTCGCAGGGGGATGCCGCGTCGCTGACACGGCTGGTGCAGTCGGCGATCCGATCGGTGGATCCCCAGTTCGCGATCTGGTCGGCGGTGACGTCGAGCGAACTGCTCGCGCGCAGCCTGGAGGCCCAGCGCGTCTCGGCGGCGACGACCGGCGGGCTGGGCCTGACAGGGCTGCTCCTGTCGGCGTTCGGCGTCTACGGCCTGGTGGCCTTCGTCGTCTCCCAGCGGACCCGCGAGTTCGGCGTCCGCATGGCGCTCGGCGCCAGCCGGCGGCTGATCCTGGGCGCCGTCCTGGGTGACGGCCTCCGGCTCGCGGCACCCGGCCTCGTCGCCGGCCTGGTCGCGGCCAGCGGCTTCACGCTTGCGGTCCGGTCGATGCTGCTCGGCGTCGCTCCGCTCAACCCCGCGGCATTCGGGCTGACCGTCGTGGCCGTCCTCGCGGTGGTGCTGCTGGCCTGCGCCGTGCCGGCCGTCCGCGCCGCCGGCGTCGATCCGTCGGAGGCGCTTCGCGCGGAGTGAGGAGTGAACCGACCGGGTCGGCCGGGTGGGATCACCTGGGGACGTAGGTCAACCGGATCACGTCCTCGGCAATTCGATCGTGGCTGACCAGGCGCAGCGGCGGCCGGGGGCCGGCGAAATAGGGCTGGCCGTGACCCAGCACGACGGGGTGCAGGTAGATTCGATACTCGTCGATCAGGCCCAGAGCGCTGAGGCTTTTCGCCAGGTCCGGGCCCGCCACCTCGATCTCCCCGGAGGCCTCGGCCTTCAACTCGCGGATCGCGCCCTCGAGTTCCCCCGCGACGAGCCTGGCGTTGGGGCCCACCGACTCCAACGAACGCGAGACGACCCACTTCGGCTGCTTCCGCCACGCTGCCGCGAAGGCGCGTTCGTCGGCATCCCATTCGGGATGCTCGTCGTCCCAGTAACGCATGATCTCGTACATGCGGCGACCGTAGACGCTGCCCGCCTGCCCCTGGGCTTCCTCGACGAAGTGGCGGAACAGCGCGGGGCCTGGCGCAAACGCCGTGTGGTCGACGTATCCGTCCAGGGACTGGTTCATTCCGAACACGAGCCTGGCCATTACCGCGCCGCCTTCAGGATCTCGGGCGCTCGCACGCCGAAGTACTTCACGACCAGCCGGTTCCACGTTCCGGACTGCTTGACGAGGCGGATGTGGTCGTTCAGCGCGGCGAGCAGTCTCGGCGTCCCCTTCGGCACGCCGTAGGCGAGCGACTGCGGCGCGCCGAGCGACATCCCCATCTGGAGCGTCGGGTGGGTCAGTTGCCAGATCATGGCCGCTTCCAGCACCCAGGCCCCGGCGGGGTACTCGCCGCTCTCCACCCGCGTCGGCAGAGACTCCGGCGGATCCGGGTACACGATCTTCGCTTCCGCCACGCCCGCCGCCCGCAGTGCCTCGGCCATGCTGCTGCCACGCAGCGTGGCGATGCGGGGCAGCGCCAGCAGTTGATCGCGCTGCAGCACCGGCGGCGCCGGCGCGTGGTTGAAGATCATGTCGCGGGTCGGGAACACCTCGACCGTGAAGTCCACGTGCTCCGCGCGCGCCGGCGTGTTCGAGACGCGCCCGGCGATCACGTCGCCGCGGCCCTCGAGCAGGGCGGGCACCAACTGATCGAAGCTGGTCAACGTCACGTACTCGATCTTGACGCCGTGGGCGCGGGCGAACCCCTCGAGGACCTCGCGGTCGAAGCCCGGTTCCAGGTCCGGTTCCAGGGTGAAGAACTGGGGAGTCGGGCGCTGGAGGACCGCCACGACCTTCAGCACCCCACGCGACTTGATCTCGGCGAGGTCGGCGGCCGCCGCCGTCGCGGGCCAGCCGAGGGCGAGCACGGCGAACGTCGTGAGCGCGATGCGACCGGGGAAACCCATCCCCGATCGTAGCCGATCGTTCCGGAGCGTCGCCGCGAAAATTACGTTGCCGTGACAGACCCGGCCGCCGCCCGAGGCCGACAATCGTGGGGCGATGAACCTGTACCTCGACGGACCCGCCGCCGCGCCCACCCTGAGCCCCGCGAAGCCGGCCGAGCCGACGCTGCGCCAGCTCGTGGCGCCGTTCGCCAAGGCCGACGATCGCCGGGCCCTGCTCCAGCTCGCCACCACCGGCGCGCTTTTCGTGGCCGGCTGGGCGGCGCTGGTGATGGCCGCGCAGGCGAGCGTCAGCTACGGGCTGGTGCTGCTGGGTGCCGTCCCCGTCGCCGGCCTGCTGGTGCGGCTGTTCATCTTCCAGCACGACTGCGGCCACGGCTCGTTCTTCAGCAAGCCGCGCTGGAACGACGCGGTCGGTCGCGTGCTCGGCGTGCTGACGCTGATGCCGTACACGTACTGGCGCAGCACCCACGCCATCCACCACGCGACGTCGGGCAACCTCGACCGCCGCGGCCTGGGCGACATCACGACGATGACGGTCGCCGAGTACCGCGCGGCAAGGCCGCTGGCCCGGCTCGCCTACCGGTTGTACCGCTCGACGCCGGTCCTGCTCGGCTTCGGCCCGCTCTACCAGTTCGTGCTCAAGCACCGCTTCCCGTTCGACCTGCCGCGCACCTTCCGCAAGGAGTGGCGCAGCATCTGGGCCAACAACGCCGTGCTCGTCGCGGTGGTCGCGGGCCTGGTCTGGGCGCTCGGCTGGAAGACGCTGCTGATGGTGCAGGTGCCCGTCACGCTGCTGGCCGGCCTCGGCGGCGTCTGGCTGTTCTACGTGCAGCACCAGTTCGAGGCGACCTGGTGGTCGCACGACGGCGACTGGGACGTCGCGGCCGCCTCGTTCCGCGGCAGCTCGTTCTACGACCTGCCGGCGGTGCTGCGCTGGTTCAGCGGCAACATCGGCTACCACCACATCCACCACTACGCCAGCCGGGTGCCGAACTACAAGCTGCGCGCCTGCCACGAGTCGGACCCGCGGCTGCAGGACGCCCCGCGGTTGACGCTCGCGACCTCGCTGCACTCCGCCAGCCTGCGATTGTGGGACGAGGACCAGCAGCGGCTGGTGCCGTTCTCGGCAGTCTCCCTCTAGCCAGCGCCGCGCCCCGGTCCTCGCCGGACCTGCGGACGTGGTATGAAGCGGACGTGAGCGCCCGCTTCGTTCTCCTGGCCACCGTGGCGTCCGTTGCGCTGGCCGCCGCCGCCTCGGGCCCACCGCCGGAGTCGACGTGGGCCGTCGTGCTCGGCGTCGCCCAGGACGGCGGCGTGCCGCACATCGGCTGCCGCCAGGAACTGTGCGCTGCCGCTCGCGCCGACCCCGCCCGCCGCGTGCCGGTGGCGAGCCTGGGCCTCGGCGACGAAACGAGCGGCCAGCGCTACCTGATCGATGCCACACCCGACCTCGAGCGCCAGCTCGAGCAGCTCAACGCCGGCCGCGACGCGCCGCGGCGCCGGCCGGTCGACGGCCTGTTCCTGACTCACGCCCACGTCGGCCACTACGCGGGGCTGATGTTGTTCGGCCGCGAGGCGCTCGGCGCCGACCGCGTGCCCGTCCACGTCACCCCCGCGCTGGCCGCGTTCCTGCGCGCCAACGGGCCGTGGAGCCAGCTCGTCGCCCAGCAGCAGGTCACGCTGCACGAGATCGAGCC
>JAMPXO010000196.1 GCA_023701125.1 Vicinamibacteria bacterium
CGAGCGCAGCACGGGCACGGGGCGGTCGGACAGGGCGACGACGCGGTCGACGAAGTCGGGGCCGGGCAGGTGCAGGGAGTCCTTCGAGATGCCCTTGCAGACGTGGTCGAGCAGCCCGCGCGCGTCGGCGCCGAGGTGCTGCTCCAGGGTGGCGAGGTCGGTCATCGTCTTCGTCTCCTTCAGTTGAGCCGGGCTGCGCGCTCGCGCAGCGAGATCACGTGGGCTTGCACGTCGGCCGCGTCGGGCGCGCCCGGCACGCGCAACAGGTAGTACTCGAGGTCCTCCGCCGCCAGCGCGTAGCAGTCGAGCTCGGCGAACCAGCGGCCGCGGTCGCGGAGGTCGACCAGGTTGCCGGGCTCCACCACCAGCGCCAGGTCGGCACAGCGCAGGGCGCGGTGGGCGTCGCCCTCGCGGGCGTAGATGTGCTTGAGGTTGCGCAGCGTGCGCAGCAGGATCTCGCGCGGCGGGCACGGGGCCAGCAGCCGCTCGTCGAACTGGGCGTCCTGGCCGTGGACGCGGCGCAGCCGGGCCTGGCAGTCGGCGAGGCTCAACTGGACGCCGCCGTGGAAGGGGTCGAGCACGCACGGCGCGCCGTCCCAGCCCTCGGCCCGGACCAGGAAGTGGCCGGGGAACGAGATGCCCACCGCCGGAATGCCGCAGCGCCGCGCGACCTCGAGGTACAGCGCGCTGAGGCTGATCGGGATGCCCACCCGGCGGTCGAGCACCTCGTTCAGGAAGCTGTTGCGCGGGTCGTAGTAGCGCTCCGCGTTGCCGCGGAAGCCGCCCTCGCCGAACAGGTGGCGGGCCAGGTCCGCCGCCGCGTCGGGGCCCCGCGGCCGGTCCGCGAAACGCTCCGCCAGCGCGTCGAGCCGGGCGAGGTAGTCCTGCACGTCGAGCGCCTCGTACTCGAACGCCGCCAGTTGCAGCAGCGCGCCGGCCAGGTCCTTGCGCTCGTCGGCCGCATCCACGGCGAGGCCGAACGCGCGGCGCTCTTCGGACAGTTTCTGCACGGGACCCCAGGAGAACGCGGGAATGCTAACCGATTCGCGGCCGGTCCCCGGCCCGCTCACCGGCACGCCGGTGCCAGGCCGAGGCCGCGCAGGAAGGCCTCGCTGGCCGCCGCGGCGACCGCGTGGCCGCGGGCGTTCCAGTGGCCGTCCTGGGGCAGGTAGGCCTTGCGGAAGAAACTCTCCGCCTCCCGCAGTTGCGGCGTCGGGTCGAGGAACGGGATCGCCGCGACGTCCGCGATCTCGCGCAGCCGCCGTGCGACCGCGTCGCGCTCCCACTCGCCCGGGGCCAGGCCGTAGCGCCACGTCGTCAGCTCCCACGCGGAGTCGGCGACCTCGAGCCGGCTCGGCACGTAGACGAGCGCCAGTCGCGCGCCGCGGCGCTGGACCTCGTCGCGCAGGTGCAGCACGATGCCCTGCGTCGCCCGCCAGGCCTGGCGCAACTCGGCGTCGGGGCGGGCCGCGTAGGCGCGCAGCTCGGGCAGTGGCGGGACGCGCCGGGTCGGCGGCCACAGCCCGGTCACGGCGAGCGCGTTGTAGGCCCGCGGTGCCGAGCGCTCCAGGCGATCGCCCAGCAGGTCGAGCGCGACCGATGCGGGCGGCGGCACCGGCGGCGCGGGCGGCGGGGGAGGGGGCTCGGGGGCGGGCGGCACGGGCGCGTTGCGCACGAAGGGCGTCCCGCCCTTGAAGCCGAGCAGCGGCTTGGGCAGCCCCAGGTTGTTCTCGCGGGCGTTGTAGAGGATGTCGTTGTAGTAGACGAACAGCAGCACGACCTGGGCGTCGTAGCGGTGGCCGAGGTCGCGGTACCAGAGGTACAGCTGGTCGGTCGAGTAGCCGGACGTCCCGGCGTTGAGCACCTCTGGCGCGGTCGCGCAGCGGGGGCCCGCGAGCCGCGCTTCGAGCTGCTGGGTCAGCGTCTCCGCGAGCGGTACCGTGTAGCCCTCGAGGAACGAGTCGCCCAGGGCCAGCACCCGGAAGCCGCCCGCGGGGCGCTCCCACGCGCGCTCGCGGTCGCGCTGGCCGTGGCCGTTCATCACCACCTCGACCGTGAACTCGGGCCGGTCGTAGGTGACGCGGGCGCCGGGCCGCTTGCGCCAGCCGAGCACGGGGTCGGGGTCGTTGTAGAGGCGGCGAACGCGCGCCTCCTTGCCGGGCTTGCGGTTCGCCACCGCAACGCGGGCCGCGACCTCGAGCGCGCCGAGGCACAACCCGATCGAGACGGCCGCCAGTCCCAGGTTGATCGCCAGCTCGCGGCCGCGGGTCAACACTCCTCCCGCTGCGACGCGTCCCACTCCCGCTGCACGTCGGTCGCCCACTGCGCGAGGACCGCGTCGGGCGAGCGGGCGAGACCCTCCTCGGCGCAGGCCACCGCCTCGCGGTAGCGGCGCGCCTCGCGGTGGATCCAGACCAGCGTCAGCGCGACCGCGGAGGCGAAGCGGGCATTGCGGGGCTCGTCGAGCAGGGCGTGGGCGGCCTCGGCGGCGGCCAGCGCCTCGCGGTCGCGGGCCTGCGCGTGCAGCAGCCGGGCCAGCGCGTTCCACGCGGCCGCCGATCCCGCGTCCAGCCGCACCGCTTCGCGCAGGGCGGCCTCGGCTTCCGACTCGCGCTGCAGCGCCTGCAGCGCGTCGGCCCGCACGAGCCAGGCCTCTGCGGCGTCCGGGTGGGCGGCGATCAGCAACTCGACCGCCGCGAGCGCCGCGCTCGGTTCGCCGCGGGCGGCGAGCAGGCGGGCCTCGACCAGCGCCTCCTTCAGCGCGGGATCCTCACCCGCGGGAAGTAGCGCCGCACGTAGTCGCGCAGCGCGACGCGCGTCGACTCGAAGGCCAGCTCGCCCCACGGCAGTTCTTCGGGCGGGAACGCCTTCAGCTCGCGGCCGGCCGGCGGGCGCAACTCGCCGCCGAGCACGTCCGCCGCGTAGGCGATCAACACCTCGGCCTCGCCCTGGGCGTAGGCCTCGAGGATGCCGAGCGGCGCGACCCGCAGCCCGGTCGCCTCCAGCGCCTCGCGCACCGCTGCCGCCTGCGGCGCCTCGCCGCGCCGCAGCGGGCCGCCGGGCAGCTCCCAGCGGCGGTCCGCCGTGGCGCCGGCGCGGCGCACGAGCGGGAGGCCGCCTTCGTGCACGAACAGGGCGGCGGCGACGACACGGGGACCGGCTGCGGCGGGGGAGTTCGGGCTGGCGCTCATGCGGGGCTATTCTCACCCTTCCCATGCGCGTCCGCATCCGCTGGCACGAACTCGGTCTGAAGGGTGGCAACCGCTCTTTCTTCGTCGACCGCCTGAAGAAGGCGCTGCTCGCGGCCTGCGCGGACGTGACCGGGGTGCGGGTCAAGACCCGCGACGGGCGGATGTACGTGGAGGCGCCCGACGACGCGCCGTGGCCGCTGCTGCGCGAGCGGCTGGCGCGGGTGCCGGGCGTCGCCAACTTCGGCCGCACCCGGGTGGTGCCGGCGACGCTCGAGGCGATGCGGGAGGCGGCCCTGGCCGAACTCGGCGCCGGGGGCTTCGCCAGCTTCCGCGTGCGGGTGCGACGCGGGGACAAGAGTTTCGCCATGCGCGCGGGCGAGGTCGAGACCGACCTCGGCTCGGTGCTTGCGGTCGCCACCGGCGCCGCCGTCGACCTGGAGACGCCGGAGCGAACGCTGTTCGTCGAGATGTCGCGCGAGACGGCGCTCGTCTCCGGCGAGCGCGAGCCGGGCGCGGGCGGCGTGCCGGTCGGCACGGCGGGCCGCGTGCTCGCGCTGGTCTCGGGAGGCATCGACTCGCCCGTGGCGGCGTGGCGCCTGATCCGCCGCGGCTGCAGCGTGGCGCTCGTCAACTTCCACGCCTTCCCGCTGCAGGACCGGACGATGCAGGACAAGGTGCAGGAGCTGGCGCGGGCGCTGACCCGCTGGCAAGGCCGGACCCGGTTGCTGTCGGTCGCCTTCGCGCCGGTCCAGCAGGCGGTCGTTGCGGCCTGCCCGCCGCCGTTGCGGGTGCTGCTCTACCGCCGCTTCATGCTGCGCATCGCCGAGGCGCTGATGCCGCGGGTGCGGGCGCGGGCGCTGTGCACCGGCGACAGTCTCGGCCAGGTCGCGTCCCAGACCCTCGCCAACCTCGCCGCGGTTTCGGCCGCAGTCCAGGCGCCGGTACTGCGCCCGCTGCTGGGCATGGACAAGACCGAGATCACGGCCGACGCGCGCCGCGCTGGCACCTTCACGATCAGCGCGCTGCCCGACCAGGACTGCTGCCAGTTGTTCGTGCCGAAGCGGCCGGCGCTGGCGGCCGAGGCGGAGGAGCTGGCGGCGGCCGAGCAAGCACTCGACGTGCGCACGATGGTCCGCGACGCGGTCTACGCCGCGGAGGAACTGCGCTTCACCTTCCCGCCGGACCACGTCGAAGTGCGCCGCCTCGCCGTGTGCCCGTGAGACCCAGGCAGGTGCAGCCATGAGCTGGCTCGAGGCGCTCGGCTGGGGCGACGACTTCGCCCGCGCGTTCGCCGCCCTGGACGAGCCGGAGCTGGTCCCGGCGCGGGTGCTCGTCGGTCACGCCGGCCTGTGCCACGTCGTCTGCGAGCAGGGCGACCTGCTGGCGGATTTCGCCGGGCGGCTGCGCATCAAGGACCAGGGCATCCTGCTGCCGGTGGTGGGCGACTGGGTGGCGATCTCGCCGCGCGGCGGCGAAGGCCGGGCCACCGTCCATCACGTGCTGCCGCGGCGCAGCCGCTTCTCGCGCAAGGTGGCGGGCGAGCACATCGAGGAGCAGGTCGTCGCCGCCAACATCGACACCGTGTTCCTCGTCTCCGGGCTCGACGGCGACCACAACCCGCGGCGCCTGGAGCGGTTCCTGACCCTGGTCCGCGAGAGTGGCGCCGAGCCGGTCGTGCTGCTCAACAAGGCCGACCTGTGCGACGTGGTCCCGCTGCGCCGGGCCGAGGCCGAGGCGGTCCTGCTCGGCGTGCCGCTGTTCGTGATCGAGGCCAAGCGTGGGCTGGGCCTCGAGGTGCTGGAGCCGTGGCTGCAGCCAGGCCGCACGGTCGCGCTGCTCGGCTCCTCGGGCGTCGGCAAGTCGACGCTCGCCAACCGCCTGCTCGGCGTGGAACGTCAGAAGACCCGCGACGTGCGCGAGTCCGACGACCGCGGCCGCCACACGACCTCGGCCCGCGAGCTGCTGCGGCTGCCGAGCGGGGCGATGCTGATCGACACCCCGGGCATGCGCGAGCTGCAGTTGTGGGACGCCGACAGCGGCCTGACCGAGACCTTCTCCGAGCTCGACGCCTTCGCCGCGGGCTGCCGCTTCCGCGACTGTTCCCACGAGGCCGAGCCGGGCTGCGCGGTGCGGGCCGCGGTCGAGTCGGGCGCACTGCCCGCCGCTCGGCTGGCGAGCTGGGCGCGGCTGCGCAAGGAACTGCAGAGCCTCGCCGACCGCCAGGACGCCTACAGCCGGCGCCAGGCGGAGCGGCGCTGGATCCCGATCCACAAGTCGCTGCGCAAGGCCCCCAAGAAGCGGGGTTGACGGCGTCAGTCGTCGTAGGTGACCGTGGCCAGGCGCGGCGCCCGTTCCGGCCGGTAGCCGGCCATGTACCAGTGCTCGCCGTGGCGGACGGCGCGGGCCTCGAACAGCAGGCACACGGGCGCGTAGTGGGTCTTCACGTTGCCCTGCTCCGAGTACGAGGTGATCACGACCAGGGCCGTGCCCGGTGCGCGGTCGCCCTCCGCGGAGACCTTGATTTCCTTGACATCGGCCGTGGCCTCGCTGCCCTCGACGGCGATCGAGGTCCAGAACGCCCGCCACGTCTCGCGCAGGCGGTCGACCTCCGCGGCCTCGTCGCGCGCCGCCGGGGTCAGCAGCACGAAGGCCAGGTCGGCCTCGTCCCACATCAGGCCCG